>JAQSWW010000031.1 GCA_029266415.1 Actinomycetospora sp.
TCGGAGACGGCGGCCGAGCGACCGGAGGTGCCGAACGCGGTGCGTCCGTCAGCCGCCATGCCCGTTCCCCTGGCCGTTGCTCCGGGCGTCACCGTTCCGTCCGTAGCGCTGCCCGGCCGGACGCTCGGTGGCGTACGCGTGGGTCGTGTACGCGATCTGGCGGTCGCGGCCCTCCTGGCGGTCCAGGCGGAAGCCCGGCTCGTCGGACGGCCGGTTGACCAGGAACGACAGCGCGACGGTCTGCCGCCCCAGCGAGGCGTCGTACGCGATGACCCGGACGTAGTGCTCCGGGTGCTCGTCGCGGCAGGCGCGGACCTCGTCGAGCACGGCCGCCGGGTCCTGCAGGTCGAACATCGGCAGGCCCCACATCTCCCAGTAGGTGTTGCGGGGGTGCGGGTCGTCGGTGAACTCGATCGACAGCGGCCACGAGTGCGCGAGCGCGTAGTCGATCTGCAGCCGGATCTCGTCGTCGGTCAGGTCGGGCAGGAACGAGAAGGTTCCCTGGGTGATCCTCATGGCGATCCTCCTCAGCTCGGGGTGGGCGTGGCGTCGACGGTGTCGGTCGAGGCGTAGTCGAAGGTGACGTCGCCCCAGGTCGTCAAGGCCATGTCCAGCGGCTTGTTGCGCTTGCCGGCCTCGCGGAGGATGTCGGGGCCCTCGGCCAGGTAGTCGCGGCCCTCGTTCCGGGCCTTGATCATCGCCTCGACGGCGACGCGGTTGGCCTCGGCGCCCTGCGCGATCCCCATGGGGTGGCCGATGGTGCCGCCGCCGAACTGCAGGATCGTGTCCTCGCCGAGGTGGTGCAGCAGCTGGTGCATCTGCCCGGCGTGGATGCCGCCGGAGGCCACCGGGAGGGTCGCCGGCATCGACACCCAGTCCTGGTCGAAGTACAGGCCCTTGGACGGGTCCGCCGCATAGGAGTTCTTCCGGAGCACGTCGTAGAACCCGTGCACCGAGGCGGGGTCGCCCTCGAGCTTGCCGACGACGGTGCCGGCGTGGATGTGGTCGACGCCGGCGAGGCGCATCCACTTGGAGATGACGCGGAAGCTCACGCCGTGGTTCTTCTGGCGCGTGTAGGTGGCGTGGCCCGCGCGGTGCAGGTGCAGGATCACGCCGTTGCGCCGCGCCCACTTCGACATCGACTGGATCGCGGTGTAGCCCACGGTCAGGTCGAGCATGACGATGACGCTGCCCAGCTGCTTCGCGAACTCGGCCCGCTCGTACATCTCCTCCATGTCGCCGGCGGTGATGTTGAGGTAGTGGCCCTTCACCTCGCCGGTCTCGGCCTGGGCCTTGTTCACCGCCTCCATGCAGGCGAGGTAGCGGTCGCGCCAGCGCATGAAGGGCTGCGAGTTGATGTTCTCGTCGTCCTTGGTGAAGTCCAGCCCGCCGCGCAGGGCCTCGTAGACGACGCGGCCGTAGTTGCGCGACGAGAGGCCCAGCTTCGGCTTGGTGGTCGCGCCGAGCAGCGGGCGCCCGAACTTGTTGAGGTACTCGCGCTCCTGCACGATCCCGTGCGGCGGGCCCTGGAACGTCTTGACGTAGTGCGGCGGGATCCGCATGTCCTCGAGGCGCAGCGCCTTGAGCGGCTTGAAGCCGAAGACGTTGCCGATGATCGAGCTGGTCAGGTTCGCGATCGACCCCTCCTCGAACAGGTCGAGGTCGTAGGCGATGTAGGCGATCCACTGGCCCTCGACGCCCGGGACGGCGTCCACCCGGTAGCACTTCGCCTGGTAGTGCTCGTAGGTCGTGAGGCGGTCGGTCCACACCACGGTCCACGTGGCGGTGCTCGACTCGCCGGCGACGGCGGCGCCCGCCTCCTCCGGCGGCACCCCCTCCTGCGGCGTCACGCGGAACGCGCAGAGCAGGTCGGTGTCCTTCGGTTCGTAGTCGGGCTGCCAGTAGCCCATCTCCGCGTAGGGGATGACGCCCGCACTCCAACGATCGGCCATGGCACGAGGGTGGGCGTGATCGCTGTGGGGGACAATCAAGTGTTGTGGGCCGACTCTTCGCTCTCCGGCGAAGTGTCCAGGGGCGCGGTCACCGCCACCGTCGTGCCGGTCCCCGGCCGCGACGTGACGCGGACCGAGCCGCCGACGAGCTCGGCGCGCTCGCGCACCGACGCGAGCCCGTGGCCGGTGCCGGCGCGCCGCGAGGGGTCGAACCCGACGCCGTCGTCGACGAGCTCGAGCCGTACGCCGCTGTCGCCGGTGGCCAGGCGCACCGTGACCTCCCGGGCGTCGGCGTGCTTGAGCACGTTCTGCAGCGTCTCCTGCGCGATGCGGTAGAGCGCGACCTCGACGTGCTCGGGCAGGCGGCGCTCGTCGAGGTCGAGCACGGCGCGCACGCCGGGCAGCCCGCGGGCCAGCGCCGCGAGCGCGCCGGCGAGGCCGAGGTCGTCGAGCACCGGCGGGCGCAGGGCCCCGATCGCGGTGCGGGCCTCGTCGAGGGTGGTGAGGACGAGGTCGCACGCCGTGGTGAGGTCCTCGCGGGCCGCCGCGGCCTCGTCGCGGTCGAGGAACGTGCGCACGGCGTCGAGGTGGAACGACAGCGTCACCAGGCGCTGGGAGATGCCGTCGTGGATGTCGCGCGCGAGGCGCTGCCGCTCGGCCTCCTGCGCGGCCACCATCTGCTCGGCGAACCGCCCGTGCGCCTCCTCGCGCGCCGCGAGGCGCCGGTGCATCCGCGCCTGGTGCAGGGCCCCGGCGAGCAGGCTCCCGATGGCCAGCAGCACCCGCACGTCGCGGTCGTCGAACTCGCGGTGCGCGACGGTGTGCACGTTGAGCACGCCGGCGAGCCCCGCGGGCTCGCTCTCCATCGGCACCGACACCATCGAGGTGTACTGCTCGCCGTGCAGCTCCGGGATCGCGACGTAGCGCGGGTCGGCGTGCTTGTCCCCGGGGATCACCGCGGGCTCGCGGTGGGTCGCGACCCAGCCGGTGACGCCGGTGTCGAACGGGAGCCGCACCCGGCCCACCTGCGCGTCGAACGGCGGCGTGGCGCCGGCCAGGGTCAGCGAGCCCTCGGTGTCGTCGAGGACGTGGACGAAGCACACGTCGGTCGCGGTCGCCTCGGTGATGACGCGGGCGACCGCGGCCGCGAGCGGCTCCACGCCCGGCCCGTTGGTGGTGGCCTCGATGATGGCCAGCAGGACCTCGTTCTCCCGCTGCGGGTCGTCGAGCCCCAGGCCCCGACTCGTCCTCATGGGTCGAGCTCCCCTATCGGCGTGCTCCCTCGAACGCTGCGTCTCCCGGTCACCGGAACACGCCTTCCCGCAGCGCCGCCGCCACGGCCGCGGTGCGGTCGGTGACCTGCAGCTTGCGCAGCAGCGAGCGGACGTGGCTCTTGACCGTCTCGTCGCCGATGACCAGCTGCCCCGCGATCGCCCGGTTGCTGTGCCCGGCGACGAGCAGGGCCAGCACCTCGCTCTCGCGCTGCGTCAGGCCCAGGTGCGCGCCGGGCCAGAACTCGTCGCGCTCCAGGCGGGCCGCCGACGCGGCCGCGCGCCCGGCCATCGTCGCGTCGACGACCGTCGTCCCCGTCGCCGCCAGCTCGAGGTGGCGGACGAGCTCCTCGCCGCCGATGTGCTTGAGCAGGTAGCCCGCCGCCCCGGCGCGCAGGGCCTGGTAGAGGTACTGCTCGTCGTCGTAGACGCTCAGCAGCACGACCTTCTGGTCGGGCGCCCGCTGCGCCAGGCTGCGGCACAGGTCGAGCCCGCTGTCGCCGCGCAGGCGCACGTCGCACAGCACGATGTCGGGCGTGAGCGACAGCGCCACGTCGAGGGCCTCCTCCGCGGCGTTCGCCGTCCCGACGACGCGGACCCGGCCCGAGAACGGCGCGAGCATGGCCTTGAGCCCCGCGACGACCATCTCGTGGTCGTCCACCAGCACCACCCGGAGCGGCGGTGTGGTCCGGGTCATCCGGCCACCCTAGGTCCCGCCTCCCCCGTCCCACCCCCCGTCGCGGGGGAGAGGGGTGACGTCGCCCCGCCTACCGTCGGTCGCGACGAGAGGAGACCTCGTGCCCGACAAGTCCCTGCGCATCCGGCGCGCCGGCTCCGGAACGCCCCCGCGGCGCCCGGTGATGCTCGCGATCGCCGGGGACAGCGCCGCCGGCAAGACGACCATGACCCGTGGTCTTGTCGAGGCCCTCGGCCCCGAGCGGTGCGTGTCGCTCTGCACCGACGACTACCACCGCTACGACCGGGAGGAGCGCAAGGACAAGCCGTTCACCGCGCTCCACCCCGACTGCAACCACCTCGAGATCATGGAGCAGCACCTGCAGCTGCTCGCGACGGGCGCCCCGGTGCTCAAGCCCGTCTACGACCACAGCACGGGGCAGCTCGTGCGGCCCGAGCTGATCGAACCCGCCGAGTTCGTCATCGTCGAGGGACTCTTCCCGCTGTGGAGCAAGCTCTCGCGGGCCTGCTTCGACGTCACCGTCTTCCTCGACCCGCCCGAGGAGATCCGGCGCGGGTGGAAGGTCGCCCGTGACACCACCAAGCGCGGCTACACCGAGGAGAAGGTGCTCGCCGAGCTCGAGCGGCGCGAGCCCGAGTCCGAGGCCTACATCCGCCCGCAGCGCCAGAACGCCGACCTCGTCGTGCGGTTCGCGCCGATCGAGGGCCGCGACGACCCCGAGGACACGCCGCTGTCGGCGACGCTGATGATGCGCCCGACCATCGACCACCCGGACCTCAGCGACGTGCTCGCGCCGGGGCTCTCCCGGGCGATGCACCTCACGCTGGAGCGCGACGGCGACGGCCGGCCCGCCGAGTCGCTGCACGTCCACGGCTACGTGCCCCGGGAGGAGAGCCTCGCGGTGGAGAAGGCGATCTGGACCGCGCTCGGCGAGCCCGAGACCGAGACCCCGGACTGCCTCGGGCGCCTGGGCGACACCCGCAGCGAACCGCTCGCGATCGCCCAGCTCCTGCTGCTCTACCACCTGACCGACGCGGCCCGGTGAGCGCCGCCGCTCGGGGGTCGAGCTCCCCTATCGGCGTGCAGTCCTCCATGCTGCGTCTCCCGCAGGCCGTCGTCTTCGACGTCGACGGCACCCTCGCCGAGACCGAGCGCGACGGGCACCGCGTCGCGTTCAACGAGGCCTTCGCCGCCGAGGGGGTCGACCTGCACTGGGACGTCGAGCGCTACCGCGAGCTGCTCGCGGTGACCGGCGGTCGGGAGCGGGTCGTCCACGCGCTGCGCGAGCAGGGCACCCCCGACGCCGACGCGGTGGCCGCACGGGTGCACCGGACGAAGACCGAGCTGTTCGTCGACGTCGTGCGCCGCGGGGAGATCGACCCGCGCCCGGGCGTGCGGGATCTCGTGGGCGACCTCCACGCCCACGGGGTGCGGGTCGCGGTGGCGACGACGGGCCGCCGGGCGTGGGTGGAGCCGCTGGTCGCGCACCTGCTCGGCGCCGACGCGGTCGAGATCACCGTCTGCGGTGACGACGTCGCCACCCTCAAGCCGGACCCGGAGGCCTACCTGCTCGCGCTCCGGCGGCTCGGTCTCGACGCCGCCGGGGTGGTCGCCGTCGAGGACTCCGGCCCCGGCCTGGCGGCGGCACGGGCGGCGGGCCTCGTGACGGTCGTCGTCACCAACCCCGACACCGCGCACCACGACGTCGGCGACGCCGCCGTCGTCCGCGAGGCCTTCGACCGCCCGACCCCGCTGACCGCCGCGGCGCTCGGTGACGTGCTGACGGGCGCCCGCCCGTAGGCGGACGCCCGTCGGCGTCGCGGCACCGTGCCCCGCCGGCCCGGTCAGCCGGCCTGGCTGCCCGCGCCCTGCCCCGACCCGCCGCTCGACGCGGACGAGCCGCCGCCGTCGCCGCCGTGCCCGCCGTCACCGCCGCCACTACCGCCACTGCCGCCACCACCAGTGCCGTCGCCGCCCGCGTGGTCGGTGCCGTCGCCGGTGTCGGGGCGGTCGTCGGTGGTGTCGTGGTGCCCGGGGTCGGTCGGCTCGCGGTGGTCCGTGTCCGTCGGGGGACGCCACGTCGACCCGCCCGAGGTGCTGCCCGCGGAGCGCGGGGCCGGGGTGGACGACGAGCTGCTCGCGGCGGCCGGGGCCACCGCGGGCGGTGCGGAGGACGACGACGGCGCGACGACCGGCTCGGCGGCGGCCTCCGCCGGGACCTCGACCGGCACCTCGGGCGCCGGCTCCTCCGACACCTCGGACACCTCGGCCACCGGCGCCGCCGCCGCGGCGGCGGCCGGGGAGGCGGCACCGGCCAGGGCGATCGCGCCGCCGCCCAGCACCCCGACGGCGACGGCCGCGGCGGCCAGGGCGACCGCGACGCCGCGGCGCTTCGGCCGGGCGGGGCGGACAGGGCGGACGGGGGCCACCGGCGCGGCGCCGACCGCCGCGGCGGGACCGGTGGCGGGCACGGAGGGGCCGGTGGACGGGCCGGTCACGGGCTCGGCAGCGCGCAGCGGCGCTCCGGTGACCGGCCGGGTGCGGGCGAGCCCGACGGCGCGGGTGGCGCCGTCCTCGGCGGAGCGGGCGGCGAGCCGCGCGGCGCCCCGCGCCACGGCGTGCTCGGGCTCGGGGTCGACGGCCACCGGCCGTCCGAGCGCGTCGGCGATCGAGGCCGCGACCGACCCGATCCGCGGGGACCAGCCCGCGAGCACGACGGCGTCGAGGTCGGCCGCCACGACCTGTGCGGACGCCAGCGTGCGGTACAGGCCGGCGACGACGTCCTCGTCGGCCGGCTGCGCGCCGACGGGGTAGGCGAGACCCTCGGGGCGCCCGAGGACGGTGAACACGCCCGAGCGGTGCCGCAGGACGGTGGCGTCGACGCTGCCGCCGCCGAGGTCGACGACGGCGACGATCGCGTCCTCGCGCAGGCCGTTGTCCGCCGCGTGCTGGCGGGCGGCCGCCTCGGGCTCGCTGACGAGGCTGACCTCGCCGAGCCCGAGCGTCCCGGCGACGCCGGCGAAGGCGTCGCGGTCGGCGGCGTTCCAGCTCGCGGGGTGGGTGAGGACGGTCGCCGCGGGCGCCCCGCCCTCCTGTGCGGCGACGACGTCGACGACCCGGCGCAGCAGCACGCCGAGGAGCGCGCCGGCGGCGAAGGGCGCGCCGTCGAGCAGGAACGGCGCGGGGTCGGCGAGGCGCGGGCGGATCGCCCGCGCCACGCGCCCCGGGTGCGCGACGGCCCCGCGCTCGGCGGCGTCGCCGACCAGGGGTGGACCCTCGGCGCTCCAGAGCACGACGGACGGCATCGCCGCGGTGTGCTCGCCGAGCGAAGCGACGTCGACGCGCCCGTCGCGGTGGACGGCGGCGGTGGTGATCGTCGTGCCGAGGTCGATGCCGAGGTGGTAGCTCATGGTCGTCTCCGTGGTGTCGGGGGCGGACGGGACCCCGATGAGCTTCGTGTCCCGGCGCCCCGCACGGAGTGGGGTGGACCCCACCTCGGGTGGGGGTGGACCCGCCGCTTCCCGGCCGGTCCCGTCAGCCGCCGGCCCACCGCCCCGCGCGGGTGCCGGCGGCGGAGACCAGCGACTCCAACGGCCCGCGTCCGGCGCTCGCCCGCCAGCCCAGGCCGAGCAACAGCACCAGCACCACCTGGACCACCCACCCGGTGACCGGCGCGTCGGTGTCGAGCGGCGAGTCCAGGAACAGGACGTGCAGCGTGTAGAAGGTCAGGGTCATCGCCCCGGCGGCGGCCAGCGGCGCGCGCACGGCGGCCACCGCGGCGCGGACCACGGGGCCGCCCCGCCGGGCCGACCCGTCGAGCAGGAGCAGCACGCCGATCACCGCGAGCGCGATGCCGGTGGTGCGGGCGAGGTCGAGCGGGGTCGCCGAGTGCGGGGTGGCGACGGCCAGCCACCACCAGGTGGAGGTCGGGGCGGTGCCGTCCGGGCCGGCGGTCAGGTACTCCTGCAGCGTCGCGGGGTCGAGGCCCGTCGCCGTCGAGGCCGCCGTGATGCGGGCGAGCCCGCCACCGGGCCCCAGCAGCAGCGCGGACAGCCCGGTCGCCGCAGCCGCGAGCGCCGCCCCGCCCGCCGCGAGCGCAGCGGCCCACCGCGGCGAGCGCAGCGGGGCGCGCCCGAGGGCCAGGCCCGCCGCGACGTAGGGCAGGAAGGACAGCGCCGGGTAGGTGCCGGTGAGCAGCAGCTCGCGCACCAGGCCCACCGGGTCGGTGCCGATCCAGGTCAGCGACGGGTTCTCGCCCCGGGCCAGGGGGAGGTGGGCGCGCACCAGGTGGCTCAGGAACGGCAGGCCGGCCGCCGCGGCGACCGCCCCGCCGGCGAGCACCCGGGTCGGCAGCAGCACCAGCGGCACCGCGAGCACGAACAGCACGGCGTAGAACGGCAGGATCACCGCGGCGACCTCGGCGTCGACGGCGAGGCCCAGGGCCAGCCCGAGCAGGCCGATCACCGCGGCGCGCGCGACGAGGCCCCCCGCCGCGCGCCGGACGGCGACCGCCCCGGACACCCGCGCGCGGCCGGTGAGGAAGGCGATGCCGACCCCGGCGAGCACCGCGAACAGCGCCGCGGCGTTGCCGGACGCGATCACCCCGACGGCGGTGGGCGCGCCCCGGTCGTCGACGACGAACAGGGCGTGGACGGCCATCATCCCGAGCAGCGCGACGCCGCGGGCGGCGTCGACGCCGGGGAGGCGGCCGGGCGGGTCGGCGGTGTCGGGGGTGGCGGTCCCGTCGACCGGGAGGCGGGTCGTGGGCGCCTCGGGGTCGACGATCCCGGTGGCGGTGGCGGACATCAGGGTGCTCCAGGGTCGGGTCAGCCGGGCGGCGGCAGCGCGCCGGCGCGGGTGAGCTCGTCGGTGACCTCGGGGAGGTCGGCGAAGGACCGGGCGACGTCGGCGGGCGTCACCACGCGGTGGGCGTGGGCGGCGACGGAGGCGCGGACGGCCTCGTCGAAGCGCTCCGCGCCGGCGCGCTCGCGCGCGGCGAGCAGCGCGGCCGCGCCCTGGGTGTAGACGCCGACGTTGTACGGGCCGAAGCCGCGCGCCGCCCACTCGCTCATCGGGGCACCCAGCTCGCCGCGCAGGCGGTCGGGGACGTCGTCGGGGCCGTAGTCGGCGGTGGTGCCGGTGACCACGGCCTGCGCCCAGGTCGTGAAGGCCTCGTCGATCCAGGGATCGCGGGACTGGTCGTTGCCCACCAGGTCGTAGAACCACTGGTGGCCCAGCTCGTGGGCGACCAGCTGCGTCAGCTCGCCGGGCACGGTGTCGCCGAACTGCAGCGCGCCCGGGTACTCGATGCCCGACGACTGCGACGGGGCGATCGCCACCCACAGGTCGGGGCGGGGGATCGGCCCGAGCAGCTCCTGCAGCCGCCCCAGCGAGCGGTCGATCTCGGCGGCCCAGCGCTGGGGGTCGGTGCGGGTCCCCGTGGCCGGGGTGAACAGGTGCAGCCGGGTGCCCGCGACGTCGCGCTCGAGGACCCGGTAGGCCCCGACGGCGACGGACACGTCGCGGACGGCGTCGGCGCGGAAGGCGTGGACGGTGGTGCCGGGACGCGGCCCCGGGACGGGCGGGTCGGCGCGCCCCACGCCGGAGACCGCCGCCCCGGCCGGTGCGGTGACCCGCAGCGCGTCGAGGCGGAAGTCCTCGCTGACCGCGGTCTCGCCGGGGATCGCGACGGCGTCGTCGCGCACCCAGCCCTGCCCGCGGACCCAGGCCAGCAGCGGGAAGCCCGAGCCGAACCACGCGGTGCCGGTGCCGGGCGAGGTCCCGAGGCGCTCGTCGGCGTTCTCCCCGAGCCGCAGGCCGAAGCCGAGCTCGGCGCGCACCGGCTCCCCGGCGGCGACGCAGGCGGGCAGCGGCAGCTCGATCAGCGTGCCCGGGACGCCCACCCCGGCGCCCGCGGGCCGGACGACCGGGGGCGTGGGCCGGCCCTGCACGACGGCGTCGGTGACGGTCAGCGCGTTGCCCTCGGACGCCGGCGACGGTGCGTTGGGCCAGGCGCGGAAGACCAGCTCGCAGATCGGCAGGTCGGGGGTGAACGTCACCGTCTCGCGCCCGGTGACGGTGCGCAGGTCCGGTGCGACGTCGAACGCCAGGTCCACCGTCGGGCGCTGCGGCCAGGGCGCCGCCCCGGCCGCGGGAACGGCGCAGCCCGCGAGGGCGAGCAGGGCGACGACGGCCGTCACCAGCAGGGATCGGACGGGCACGGGTCAGCGCTCCAGCACGTGGTCGACGAGGTCGCGGGCGAGGTCGCGGGCGAGCTCGTCGCCACCGTCGGCGGGCACGGGCAGCCCGGCGTCGGTGAACCAGTCGGCGGTCGCCTCGGGGTGCGGGCCGACGACACCGACCCGTCCCGCGCCGTACGGGGCGACCAGCGCCGCGGGCGCGCGGTTCGGGTAGCGGGCGAGCACCGTGGTGTCCGGGCCGGCCCGCTCGTCGAGCACGAACGTCGCCGGGTCCTGGGCGAACACCGCCCGCCGCCGGCCGCCCCAGTCGACGGCGACGACCGCGTCGTCGGTGTGGTCGAGCTGCGCGCCGTCGGTGGCGACGTACTGGTCGGTGTCGCCGGGCAGCAGCCCGAACCCGGGGCTCTCCCCGGCGAGGTAGGCACCCAGGCAGAACCCGACGTAGCGCCCGCCGCCGGACACCCAGCCCGCGAGGTCCCGGCGGTGGCGGCGCATCTTCCGCCAGCCCCGGCGCAGCGTGCCGCCGCCGGGCTGCGCGTAGAGCGCGGCGCCGGCGAGCACGTCCGCGGTCAGGGTCAGGTCCTCGCGCGGACCGACGTAGCGCACGTCGAGGTCGGCGCGGCTCCCGCGCAGCAGCGAGGCCACGGCCTCCGGGCAGCCCGGCAGCGTGGCGGGACCGCGGTGGACCAGGGCGAGGGCGCTCACGCGGCCTCCCGGTCCGTGCCGGGACGGGCCGGCGCGTCGAGGGTCAGCGCGGTGCAGCGCACGCCGCCCCCGCTCTTGGCGAGCTGCCCGGTGTCGAGCTCGTGGACGACGAGCCCGCGCGAGCGCAGGTCGCCGGCGAGGCCGGGGCAGCCGCGGGACATGGTGACGGTGGTGCCGTCGCCGACGAGGTTGAGCGCGAACCGCTCGGCCTCCCCGGCGGCGACCTCGACGAGCTCGAGCCCGCGGCCGCGCAGCGCGCGCACGCGCCGCCGGCTGGGCTCGTCGAGCGCCTCGGGGCACCAGGCGACGAGCCGGTCGGGATCGACGACGCCGACGGCGAGGTCGAGGTCGTAGAACGCCGGGGACGTGGTGCGCAGCGGCACGACCTCGTAGTCCAGCCGCTCGGCCAGGACGGGGTGCACGCGCGCGTCGGTGCGCTGCCCGTACCCGGCGAGCAGCACGTCGCCGAGGACGGGCAGGGCGTCGCCCTGCCCGCTGAAGGCGTACGGGGGCTCCTCGGCGACGATGCCCCGCTCCCGCAGCCACGTGCGGTGGTGGACGATCTCGCCCTCCCGGGCGGCGGGCGGGCGCCCGAGCACGGCCCGGTCGCCGCGGACGAGGGCGGCGTTCGCGGTGAACACCATGTCCGGACAGTCCGGCGCCGACGGGAGGCGCTCGACGGCGCGCCCCGCGGCCGCGTGGGCGGCGACGAGGGCCTCGTGCTCGGTGCGCGCCGCCGCCGGCTCGGGCTGGTCGGCGCGGTCCATCCAGGGGTTGATCTCGTCCTCGACGCGGAAGTGGTCGGCGTCGGACACGAGCAGGTGCTGGTGCATCGGTGCTCCTGCGGCTCGGGGGAGGGCGGGGGCGATCGGTGCGGTCAGCGCACGGGCACGGTCGGCAGCTCGACGGTCGCCGGCTCGGCGACGCCGCGGGCGGGGATGCCGCGCCAGCGCGAGCCCCCGCCCAGCTCCTCGCCCTTCATCAGCAGGGACAGCCCGTCGAGGTCGACGTGCGGGCCGACCGTGGCGTCGTAGAGCACGATCGCCCGGGTGCCGACGGTGGCGCCGTCCTCGACGCGCACGGTCGACATCTTCATGACGCGGTCCTCGAACAGGTGCGTCTGCAGGGAGACGCCCGCCCCGACGGCGGCGTCGTCGCCGATCTCCACGAGGTCGAACTCGGTCAGGTAGGTCGTGCCCAGGTACACGCGGCGCCCGACGCGCGCCCCGAGGCGGCGCAGGGCCACCGGCAGGAACGGTGTGCCCACCAGCATCCCGAGCAGCGTGGGCACCGCGGCCGCCTCGTAGAGGCCGGTGACGAACTCGGTGCGGCGCACGAACGGGTCCCACAGCGGGGCCACGCGCGGGCGGTAGGTGCCGACGACGTGGTTCTTGACGGCCACGACGTAGCCGACGACGGCGAGGCTCGCGACGGCGGCGAGGAACGGGGCGCCCAGCGCCGTCGGCAGCAGGTCGCGGTCGTTCGCGAGGGCGGAGAGCGCGAGCAGGTAGAGGTAGAGCCCGACGCCGAGCAGCGAGGCGGGCAGCGTCGCGCGGACGAACTCGACGGCGAGGCGGTGGCGGACCCGCCCGCGGGTCGGGGCGAACGTCTCCTGCTCGTCGTGGTCGCCGGAGTCCTGGCGCTGCGGCAGGTGCATCGCGGGTGACCCCAGCCAGGACGAGTCGGCGGGCACGCCCTCGGGGGGCGGCACGGTCTGCACGCCCACCAGCGACCCGTTGCCCGTGCCGGTGCCCGAGGGCACGACGGCGGCGTTGCCGACGAAGGCGCGGTCCCCGACGTGGGTCGGGCGCAGCAGCACCCGGCCTCCCCCGAAGGTCGCCGCGCCGACGCTGGCCATGTCGGCGACGAAGCTGTGGTCGCCGAGGGTGAGCAGGTCGGGGTCGAGGTGCGCGGCGGTGGAGACCTCGGCGCCGGCGCCGACCCGCGCGCCGAGCAGGCGCAGCCAGGAGGGCGTGTACAGCGTGGCGTAGAGCGAGTTGGTGAAGGCGAGGCTGTGGCCCAGCAGCGCGTCGGCGACCCACTTGCGCAGGCCCAGCCCGGAGTGCACGGCGTGGATGCCGACCGGCGTGCGGCGCAGCACCGCGCGGCGACCGAGGGCGACGACCGCGCAGACCGTCAGGACGAAGACGGGCCCGCTGAGCAGCGTCGCGACGAGGCCAGCGAGCACGCCGAACGCGAGCAGCGCCGACCACACGAGCACCACCGACGGCACCACCATCGCGACCGCGGCCACCTCGAGCCCGACGAGCCCGGCCAGCGCGCCGGGCAGGTGGCGCGGCCGCCAGCCCGGCAGCGGGTCGCCCTGGCGCATCGCGACGAGGGCGGCGTCCTCGATCTCGCGCGGCTCGGGCGGCGAGCCGGCCCACGTCTCGCCGGCCGGGACGACCTCGTCGCGCCCGAGCGCGGACTGCTCGGCGAGGTAGCCGCCGGCACCGACGCGGCTGCCGGGGGCGAGCACGCTGTTGGCCCCGACGACCGCGCCCTGCTCGAGGTGGACCGGGCCGACGACGACCCAGCCGTCCTCCACCGTCCAGGCGTGCAGGGCGGCGCCGTAGCCGACGTCCGCGTCGTCGTCGAGGCGCAGCAGCCGCGGCAGGGTGATCGCCGCGGTCGCGACGTGCGTGCGGTGCCCGACGCGGGCCCCGAGCAGGCGCAGGTAGGGCGCGAGGAACGGGGACCCGGCCAGGACGGGCAGCGGCGCGAGGCGCAGCACGAGGTCGAGCGTCCAGAGCCGCAGGTACGTCGGACCCCACAGGCGGTACCGGCCGGGGCGGACCCCGGCGGCGAGCGGGCGTGCGAGCAGCACCGGCAGCACCCAGCGCACGCCGAACCAGGCCGCGGCGCCGGCGGCCAGCACCTGGGCGAGCACGGCGGTCGAGACCGTGCCGTCGTTGACGGTGTAGACCCAGCTGACCGGGAGCGTCACGGCGAGCAGGAACAGGTAGAGCACGACGGCCTGCACCGCGCCGGCCGCGGCGACCCGGCGCGAGGAGTGCCGGACCGGGCCCGGGCGGGGCGCTGCCGACGTCGCCTCCTGCGCGCCGGCGCCCGCGAGGTGCGTCGCCAGCGCCCGCACCGACGGGTGGGCGTAGAGGTCGCGGACGGCGACGCTCCCGCCCACCCCGCCGCCGACGCCGCGCTCGCGCATCAGCGTCACCGTGGTGGCGGCGAGCAGCGAGTGCCCGCCGAGGTCGTCGAAGAAGTCGGCGGTCACCGACAGCTCCGCGACCGGGACGCCGAACGCCTCGGCCCAGAGCGCCGCGATCCGCTCCTCGATCTCGCCCTCGGCCTCGACCACGGGGCCGGTGGCGGCGACCAGGCGCCGGCCCGCGGGCACGGGCAGCTGCGCGCGGTCGACCTTGCCGCTGACCTGCGTCGGCAGCTCGTCGAGGACGTCGAGCGTCGCCGGGACCATGTAGGCGGGCAGCGCCTCGCGCAGCAGGCCGGCCAGCCGGCCGGCGAGCTCGCCCTCGTCGGGGCGGCCGTGCGTGACCACGTAGGCGGCGAGGTCGGCGCTGCCGGCGTCGCCCCCGTCCCCGCCGGGGTCGAGCGCGACGACCGCGCTCGCGACCTCGGGGTCGGTGAGCAGGACGCTCTCGATCTCACCGAGGTCCACGCGGTGGCCGCGGACCTTGACCTCGGCGTCGGCGCGGCCCAGGTACTCGACCTCGCCGTCGGGGGTCCAGCGGCCCAGGTCACCGGTGCGGTACACCCGCGCGCCGGTGGACGGGTGCGCGACGAACTTCTCGGCGGTCTTCTCCGGCATGCCGACGTAGCCGTTCGCGACGCCCGGCCCGCCGAGGGTGATCTCGCCGACCTCGCCCTCGCCGACCGGGCGGGGCTCGGGGTCGTCGGCGTCGAGCATCTCGGCGGTGTAGGTCGGCAGCGGGCGCCCGATGGTCACACCGCGACCGGGGACGAGCTCGCACCACGTGGCGGTGACGGTGGCCTCGGTGGGGCCGTAGGTGTTGAGCATCCGGCGCCCGCCACGGCTCCAGCGCTCGACGAGCTCGGCGGGGCACGCCTCGCCGCCGACGAGGATGCTGCGCAGGCCGGGCAGGTCGCGGGGGATCGTGGCCAGCAGCGTCGGGACGCAGTACAGGACGGTGATCCGCGCCTGCTCGAGGTGGTCGGCGAGGTCCGCGCCCAGGCGGCGCTCGTCGTCGGGGCCGACCACGAGCGTCGCGCCGACCGCCCAGGTCGGCCAGATCTCCTCGATCGAGAAGTCGAAGGAGATCGTCATGCCCTGGTGGACGCGGTCGTCGGGGCGCACGTCGTAGACGCCGGGGACCACCGCGATGAAGTTGGTGATGCTCGACTGCGCGACCTCGACGCCCTTGGGCCGTCCGCTCGAGCCGGAGGTGTAGATGACGTACGCGGCGGGATCGTCGACGCCGGGCGGGCTGCGGTCGTCGGGGCGGTGCGTCGGGGCGCGGTCGAGGGTGGCGACGGTCTGCTCGTCGTCGAGCGCGAGCCACGCGCGGCCGACCTCGCCGACGGGGCCGGCGAGCGCGGTGGTGGTCAGCAGCAGGTCGACGTCGGCGTCGTCGGCGACGTAGGCGAGGCGGTCGGCGGGCGACTCGGGGTCGACCGGGACGAAGGCGGCGCCGGCCTTGAGCACGCCCAGCAGCGCCACGTAGGTCTCGGGGGCGCGGCCCAGGAACAGGCCGACCCGCGCGCCGGGCCGCACACCGCGCTCGCGCAGGACGTGCGCGAGCTGGTTGGCCCGCGCGTCGAGGGCGGCGTAGCTCGTCGGGCGCCCCTCGTGCTCGACGGCCGTGGCCTCGGGAGCGGCGTCGGCGGTGCGCTCGACGACGTGCTCGAGGCGCGTCGCCGGCACCGGGGGCGGGGGCGGGCCGCTCCGCGCGGCCGCGGCGGCCCCGGACGGGCGGGTCACGCGGATGGGGACGCGTGCTCCGCCGGTGGACGTCGGACCGGCCTGTCGGCCGGTGGCGACTCCTGTCATCGATGGGCCTCCCCTGGCGCCCGGGGACGGACTCGGTGGTGGGGCCCGTCGGGAACGCCGTCTGCGACACGTCGTCGTGCATCACCGCGGACGGTCACCGCGGGTACCGGACCAGTCGGTACCTCTCGTCCCGAGGTCACGAAACGCTCAGGACGATCTCGGTCAGTCATGTCACAGCCGGGTAACGCACTCACGCAGTGTGACAATTCGGCGCGATCCGCCCGGTGTCGTCGCACACCGTCACCCGATGGAGATCCACGCGAGGCGACGGCGCCGCTGGCCATGGACGGTCCCGGCGACGGGTAGATGCGAGGTGTGACCTCACTACTGAGCGGATTCCGACGGGGCGTCGCCGCGGGCGCGGCGGGGACGACGGCGCTCAACGCCGCGACCCAGGCCGACATGGCGCTGCGCGCCCGCCCGGCCAGCGGCGCGCCGGCCGAACTCGTGTCGGCGGCCGCCGAGCGGCTCGGCGTCGACGTCCCCGGCGGGCGCGGCGAGCGGCCGCAGCGCCTCGAGGGTCTCGGCGCGCTCGCCGGCACCGCCACCGGGTTGGCCGTCGGCGGCGTGGCCGGCGTCCTGCGCGCCGCCGGGGTGCGGCTGCCCGCCGCGGTCGGCGGCCCGCTGCTCGGCGCCGCCGCGATGGCCGCCAGCGACCTGCCGATGGCGCGCCTGGGCGTCAGCGATCCCCGGACGTGGAGCGCCGCGGACTGGGCCGCCGACGCCGTCCCGCACCTCGTCTACGGCGTCACCACCCACGCGGTGCTGGCCGCCGGCGACGACCGCACCGTCGGCGGGCCCCCGGCCCCGTGCGCGGGCGCGCTGGTGCGGGCCGGCCTGCTCGGCGCGGCGACCGGGTGCCGCAGCACGGTGGGCCTCACGGCCCTCGCGCTGCGCGCCCGGCGCACCGACGCCCGCGCGTCGAGCGTGTTCGCGTCCCCGTCCCGGCGCGCCGTGCCGGTCCTCGCGACCCTCGGTGAGATGGCGGGCGACAAGAGCCCGGTCGTCCCCGACCGCACCAGCCCGGGCGGCCTCGCGCCGCGGATCGTGCTCGCCTCCGCGGCCGCCGACATCGCCGCCCACCGCGACCGGTACGAGGGCGGGCCGCCCGCGGTCGCCGCCGCGCTGGCCGCCGTCGGGACGGCGGTCCTGGGGCAGCGGCTGCGCGGGGTCGCCCAGCAACGCTTCGGCTCCGACCTGCCCGGTGCGCTGATCGAGGACGTGGTGGCCGCCGGGCTCGCCTGGGTCGGCGCCGGCGGGGTCACTCGTGGAAGGACGCACCCCGCCTCCTGAGCGACCCCGTTCCCCGTGGTGCCGGAGACGTGGGACGTCGGCCGGCCCGGGCCTCGTCACCGGCGGCTAGCGTGATCGTGTGCTCGGCGACCCCGTCGTGCTCGGCCGGCGGACGGCGCCGAGCCGGGTGCTCTTCGGCCCGCACACCACGAACCTCGCCGACCCGCGCCGGCCGCGCGCGCTGGGCGACGACCACGTCGCGCACTACCGGGCCCGGGCCGCCGGGGGCGCGGGCGTCGTGGTCACCGAGGTCGCGTCGGTGACCGCCGACGACCACCCCGTGGAGTACGCGCCGCTGGCGGCGGAGTGCGGTCCGGGGTGGGCGGCCGTGGCTCGGGCGTGCGGGCCGTACGGGACGCTGGTGCTCGCCGGGCTCGGGCACGCCGGCGGGCAGGGCTCGTCGGCGTACACCCGGGGTCCGCTGCGGGCGCCGTCGGCGGTCACGGATCCCGCCACCGGCGAGGTGCCGGCGCCGCTGGACGCCGCGGGGATCGCGGCGGTGGTGGCGGGGTTCGGGACCGCCGCCGGGGCGGCGGTGGCCGCGGGCTGCGACGGCGTCGAGGTCCAGGCGGGCCAGCACGCCCTGCTGCGCCAGTTCCTCTCCGGCCTGACCAACCGGCGCGACGACACCCACGGCGCCGACCGGGCGCTGCTGCTGGTCGAGGTGCTCACCGCCGTGCGGGAGGCGGTCGGCCCCACCGCGCTCGTGGGCCTGCGCCTGACCGTCGACGAGCTGGCGCCGTGGGCGGGGATCACGCCCGCCGCGGCCCGGGAGGTGCTCGCCCGCGTGGCGCCGCTGGTCGACCTCGTGGTGCCGGTGCGCGGGTCGGCGCTGTCGGTGGGCGCGACGCGGCCCGACGCGCACACGGCGCCGGGGTTCCTGCGGTCCGTCGTCGCCGATCTCCGGGGCCCGGGCGTGGCGACGGTGCTGGCCGGGAGCGTCGTGGACCCCGACCTCGCCGACGAGGTGCTGCGCGCCGGCGACGCCGACCTCGTCGAGATGACCCGGGCCCAGCTCGCGGACGCCGACCTCGTGGCGCTCGTGCGGGCCGGGGCGACGCCGCGCCCGTGCGTGCTGACCAACCAGCGGTGCCGGGTGCGCGACGTCCGCAACCCGCGGGTGTCGTGCACGGTGGCGGCGCCGGAGGTGCGGGAGACGGAGCGGAGCAGAGCTCGACCATCGAGGACCGAGCGCGTGGTCGGGCGGGACGCCGCCCGGGTGCTCGTCGTCGGCGCCGGGCCGGCGGGGCTCGAGGGCGCGCGGACGCTGGCGCGGGCGGGGTGCGCGGTGCGGATCGTCGAGCGGGACGACGAGCCCGGGGGACTGTTGCGGCTCGTGGCCGGGCTGCCGGGGCGGGAGCGGTTCGCGCGGCTCGTCGCGTGGTGGCTGGAGGAGCTGGTCTCGCTCGGCGTGGGGCTGGAGCTGGGGGTCGAGGCCGACGTCCCGGCCGACGGGCGGGTGCTGCTCGCGAGCGGGGGCGTCGACCGGCCGTCGCGCGGCACCCCGATCACCGCGGCGCTGCGCGACGGCCTGCCGCCGGGCCCGGTCGTCGTCGACGACCCGGTGGGCGACGGCGCCGCCGTGGCGCTGGCCGAGCACCTGGCGGCCGACGGCCGCGAGGTGGCGATCGTGGTGCCCGGCATGCTCGTCGGGCCCGGGCTGGCGCGCACCGGCGGCCTGGTCGACGCGCAGGGCCGGCTCGCGCGGGCCGGGGTGCGGCGGGTGCGGGAGTCGCGGGTGACGGGGTTCGCCGGCGGCGCGGTCACCGTGGTCGACGTCGTCACCGGCGCCGAGACCGTGCTGCCGGCGGCGGCGCTGGTCGACGCCGCACCGCGCCGGGCTCATCCGGTGGCGCTGCGCCCCGGTCTGCACGTGGCCGGCGACGCCGTCGCCCCGCGGACCGTCGCCGAGGCCGTGCGCGAGGGCCGGGCGGCGGCGCGGGCGCTGCTGGGCTCGCCGTGACCGGGCTGGCGGATCCGGTGCGGCTGGGGCCGCTGGTCGCGCGGAACCGGATCGTCTTCCCCGCGCACCTGACGAACGCGGCGGTGGCGCGCCGGCCGACCGCACAGCACGCCGCGTACTACGGCGCGCGGGCGGCGGGCGGGGCCGGGATGGTCATCACCGAGGAGCAGTCGGTGGACCCCGCCGACCGGCCCTACGAGAAGCTCGTCGACGGCACCGACCCGGCCGTGGTGCCGGGGTACCGGGCGATCGCCGACGCGGTGCACGCCCACGGGGCGCTGGTGCTCGCGCAGCTCGGGCACAACGGCGGGCAGTCGTCGTCGATCTACTCCGGCGCGCCGGTGGACGGGGCGGACGACGAGCCCGACCCGATGTTCGGCGAGGTCCCGCGGGTGCTGTCCTCCGCGGGGTTCGACCGGCTGGTCGCCGGGTTCGGTCTCGTCGCGTCCCACGTGGCCGCGGGCGGGCTGGACGGCGTCGAGGTGCAGTGCTCGCAGGCGTCGCTGATCCGGCAGCTGTTCTCGGCGCGCTCGCAGCGGGCGCTGCCGTTCCTGCACGCCGTGCTGCGGGCGGTCCGCTCGGCGATCGGTCCCGGCCGCGTGCTGGGCGTGCGCGTGCAGGGCGACGAGGGGGTGCCGGGCGGGCTCTCCGCGGCCGACGCCGTGGCGGTGGCCGTGGCGGTCGAGCCCCTCGTCGACTACGTCAACACCGCGGTCGGCGTCGCCACCCGCACCCTGCCGCTGATCGAGCCACCGATGGGCGTGCCCGCGGGCTACGCCGCGCACGTACCGTCGGCGGTGCGGGCGGCGGTGTCGGTGCCGGTGGTCGGCGTCGGGCGGTTCACGACGCCGGCGCAGGCCGAGGAGATCGTGCGGGCGGGCGCGTGCGACCTCGTCGGCGTCGTCCGGGGCCAGATCGCGGACCCCGACTTCGCGCGGAAGGCCCTCGCCGGCCGGCGCGTGCGGCGCTGCATCGGCTGCAACCAGGAGTGCATCGCGCGCGTGGGCCTCAACCGGCGTCTGGGGTGCGCGGTGAACCCGGCGGCGGGTCGTGAAGCCGTGGCAACGAACGCGCCGTTCGCTGCCTCTACGCGCACGAACTCCCCGTTCGCTCGCGTCCTCGTGGTCGGCGGCGGGCCCGCGGGGCTGGCGGCGGCGGTGGCGGCGGCGCGGTCCGGGCACGCGGTGACGCTCGCCGAGCGGGGTGACGCCCTCGGCGGGCAGCTCGCCCTCGCCGCCCGGGCCCCCGAGCGCGGCGAGCTCGCCCACGCCGTCGCCGACCTGGCCCACGCCGCGCGCGAGGCCGGGGTGACCCTGCGCCTGCGCACCGAGGTGACCGCGGTCGACGACATCGACGTGGTCGTGCTCGCCACCGGTGCGCGCCCCGCCCTGCCCGCCTGGGCCACCGGGCACGAGCGGGTCGTCGACGTCACCGACGTCCTCGCCGGGCGGGTCACGCCGACCGGGCGCGTGCTCGTCGTCGACGCCGGGCGCTCGCACGCGGCGACGTCGACCGCGGAGCTCCTGGCACGCCGGGGCGCGGCGGTGACGACGCTGACCCCGGCCCTCGTCGCGGCCGGCGACCTCGCGCCGACCCTGGACCGCGAGCGCTGGCGTCGCCGCGCCGTCGACCTCGGGATCGTCGAGCACACCGACCGCGTGGTGCTCGGCGCGCGTCCCGGTGGGCTCGACGTGCTCGAGCACCTCACCGGCGAGGTCACCCCGTGCGACGCGGACTGGGTGGTGCACGCGGGCCCGCCGACCCCGCACCCCCCGGATCTCGGCGCCCTCGACGTGCCCGTCGTCCGCGTCGGCGACTGCGTCGCGCCCCGGGACCTCGGCGCCGCGATCCGGGAGGGCTCCGCGGTCTGTGAGCACTTTCCGCCTCGACAGGGGCAGGAAGTGCTCACCTAGGGTCGGCCGCGTGGAGATCGGCGGGGCGCGGTGGGCGGAGTGCGAGGACGTGCCGGTGCTGCTCGTGCCCGTCGGGGCGACCGAGCAGCACGGTCCGCACCTGCCGCTCGGCACCGACACCACCGTCGCCGCCACCGTCGCCGCCCGCAGCGGGCTCCCGGTCGCCCCGGCCCTGCCCTACGGCGCGTCGGGCGAGCACGAGACCTTTCCCGGCACCGTCTCCCTCGGCACCGAGACCCTCGCCGCCGTGATCGTCGAGCTCGGCCGCTCGGCCTGCCGCTTCGCCCGCCGGCTCGTGCTCGTCAACGGGCACGGGGGCAACGTCGCCGCCCTGCGTGCCGCGGTGCCGTTGCTGCGCGCCGAGGGCCGCGACGTCGCGTGGTTCCCGTGCAGCGTCCCCGGCGCCGACGCCCACGCCGGCCGGCACGAGACCTCCGTGATGCTCGCGCTCGCCCCGGACGCGGTGCGCGAGGACCTCGCCGCGCCCGGCAACACCGCCCCGCTGCGCGAGCTGATGCCCGTGATCGCCGCCGGCTCGGTCCGCGACGTCAGCCCGTCGGGCGTGCTCGGCGACCCCACCGGCGCCGACGGGAGAGAGGGCGCCGAGACGGTGTCGGTGATGGTCGCCGGGCTGGTCACGGCGGTGGAGCGCTGGTCGGTCGACGAGGCCGGCGGGCGCCTGAGCTGACCTCGTGGCGCCTAGGGTGCGGGCCGTGCGCCGCCCGTTCGCCGACCGCGCCGACGCCGGCCGCGCCCTCGCCGCGCCGCTGGCCGAGCTCGGGCTGCGCCGCCCGCTGCTCGTGGGCCTCGCCCGCGGCGGGGTCCCGGTGGCGGTCGCCGCGGCGGCGGCCCTGGGCGGCGACGCCGAGGTCGGGGTGGGCGTCGCCCGCAAGATCACCGCGCCGGAGCGCCCCGAGGCGGGCCTCGGCGCGGTGGCGAGCGAGGGCGAGCCGGTGTGGTTCGACCTCGCGCTGCGCCACGCCGGCCTCACCCCCGCCGACCTCGCCGACGTCGTCGATGCCGAGCGCGCCGAGGCCGCCCGCCGCGAGCACGCCTACGGCGCGGGTACCTGGGACCGCGTGCCGGGACGGGACGTCGTGCTGGTCGACGACGGGATCGCGACGGGCATGACGGTGCGCGCCGCCCTCGGAGCGCTCGACGCCGCGGGGCCGGCGCGGGTCGTGCTGGCGGTGCCGGTCGCGGCCCCGTCGGCGCTCGAGCGCCTGGCCGCCGACTGGGGCGGGCAGGTCGTCGCCGTCGTCGTGCCGCCCGACTTCCGGGCCGTCGGGGACTCGTACGACGACTTCGCCCAGCTGACCGACGACGACGTCCGGCGTGTCCTCGGTCGCTGACCGACCGACCGCACGCTGCCTAGACTCGCCCGCCATCGCCACTCCCACCCTCCCCGCCCCGGCTCCGTCCCGCCCCGCGCGGCTCCCGCACGGGTGGACGGTCGTGCTCGACCACCGCGTCCTGCGCGTCGACGGCGGCCGCACGCTGGTCGGCGGGTCGCCGCCGCGCGTGCTGCACCTGTCGCCCGCGGCGTACGCCCGGCTCGCGGGTCCCGACGGTGTCGCGGCCGACGCCCGGCTGACCGTCACCGATGCGACCTCGGCGGCGCTGGCGCGGCTGCTCGGCGACGCCGGTGTCGCGCACCCGGTGCCCGCGCACGAGGGCGCGCCCGTCCCGTCGGCCGTGTCGGTGGTGGTGCCCGTGCGCGACCGCGCCACCGAGCTCGCGCGCCTGCTCGACGCGGTGCGGGCGACGGCGCCGGGGGTGGGCGAGGTGGTGGTCGTCGACGACGGCTCCGCCGACCCCGACGCCACCGCGCGCGTCGCCGCCGCCCACGGCGCGCGCGTGGTCGCCCACGCGACCTCGCGGGGCCCGGCGGCGGCGCGCAACACCGGCGCGGCGGCGGCCACGGGCGAGCTCGTCGCGTTCCTCGACTCCGACGTCGTCCCCGATCCGGGTTGGCTCGAGCCGCTGCTGGGCCACCTCGCCGACCCCGCCGTCGCCCTCGCCGCACCACGCATCGTGGCCTGGTCCCGGGGTGAGGTGGCACCTGCCGGTGCCAGCGTGGCCACGCTGGCGTCCAACGCCAGGAAAGCCCCCACCTCGACGGCGCGCCGGGTCGTCGCCCGCTACGAGGAGCGACGGTCCAGCCTCGACCTCGGCTCCCGCCCCGCCCCGGTCACCGCGCGCTCGCGGGTGGCCTACGTCCCCAGCGCCGCGCTGCTCGTGCGCCGCGAGGCCCTGGGCGCCGGCTTCGCCGAGGACATGCCCGTCGCCGAGGACGTCGACCTCGTCTGGCGCCTCGCCGCCGACGGCCACCGGCTGCGCTACGAGCCCGGGTCGCGCGTGGCCCACGAGCACCGCGACGCCGTCGGCGCGTGGCTGGCGCGCAAGGCGTTCTACGGCACCGGGGCCGCCCCGCTGGCGCTGCGCCACCCCCGCCGCGTCCCGCCGGTGGCCCTGGCGCCGTGGGCGGCGGCGGCGATCACGCTCCTCGGCGTCCAGCGGCGGTGGAGCACGGCCACCGCGGGCGGGGTCACCCTCGTCGCGACGGCCCGCCTCGCCCGGGGTCTGGCGCGCCGTCCTCGTGGTGATCGAAGTACCGATACGGACACTCAACGTCTGCGACGCCACTTCGCTGACACCACGGCCGACGCCACCAGAGCCCTCACCCTCGCCGCCGTCCTCGTGCCGTGGGGGCTGGGCGGGGCGGCGTGGCAGGCCGCCGGGGCGCTGACGCGGCACTGGTGGCCCGCCGCGGCGCTCGCCGCTCTGGCCTCGCGCCGCGTGCGCCGCGCCGTCGTGCTCGCCGCGGTCGTCGAGGGCGTCGCCGACTGGGCGCGCTTCCGCCCGCCCGGAGCCGGGGCCACAGACGCCCTGGGCCACGTCGTCGCCCACCGCCTCGACGACCTCGCCTACGGCGCAGGCCTGTGGTGGGGCGCGTGGCGGCACCGGACGGTCGCGCCGCTGCGCCCCGATCTCACCGGGAAGGGACCCGATCGATGACCGCCTTCGTGCGCACCGTCGCCGTCGGGCGCCCCCGCGAGGTCCCCGGACCCCGCGACGGCGAGACGACCCGCACCGGCATCTGGAAGGAGCCGGTCGAGGGACCCGTCGAGGTCGGGCCCGAGAACCTCGCCGGCGACGAGCAGGCCGACCGCGTGCACCACGGCGGCCCGGACAAGTCGGTCTACGTCTACGGCGAGGAGGACCTCGACTGGTGGCGCGGCGAGCTCGGCGACATCGACGACCAGGTCTTCGGCCAGAACCTCACCATGGTCGGCTACGACCTCCGCGACGCCGTCGTCGGCGAGCGCTGGCGCATCGGCATGGCGGAGTTCCAGGTCGCCCAGCCCCGCACCCCGTGCTTCAAGCTCGGGCTGCGCGCCGGCGACCGGGGGCTGCCGCGCCGGTTCACGGCCGCCGTCCGGCCCGGGGTCTACCTGCGGGTCACCGCGACCGGCACGCTCGCCGCGGGCGACGAGCTGCACGTCCTCGACCGCCCGGTGCACGGCCTGACGGTGGCCGAGGCGTTCGCGATCCTCCACCACGACCGCGAACGCGCCGCCCGGCTCCTCGAGGCGCCGGAACTGCCCGCCGGCTGGCACGCCTGGGCCCGGGAGCGCGTCGCCCATCGGTGATCGTGGGGGAATTCCTCGCGTTGGACGCCAGCATGGCCCCCACGCTGGCACAGCACCCCGCCCGCTCGACGTACGCCCCGGGTGAAGGTCCGCCCCTCCGTTCGGAGGGGGAGGCTGCTGCCCGGAACGCTCTGTTTCGGGCGGCCCCTCCGGCGACGCGACCGCCGACGGCCCGCAGACGCGGACGAGAGGTCGGACACAGAGCGCATCTGCGGCTCACACCGCACGGCCGGGCCGACCGACGCGGCCCGCCTCCCCGACCCGCCCCCGAGTGGATGTTGCGCCGCCCGGACGTCAGGGGTGTGATGTGGCAGCCGCCACGCCGGAGTTGGTCGGCAACCTGTGCCCGCAGCCGTCGCGGACGAATCCTCGTCGGTGCGTGGGTGCGGTGTTCGAACACCACCACCACGTCCTCGGCCCTCGACGTCCGGGCTCCGGTGCCACGCCGTCGAGCCGAGTGAGGAGTGAGGTCCATGGCACGCATCCGGACCACCGTCGACGGCCTCGTGTACGAGGACGACGTCGAGCCCCGCATGCTGCTCGTCCAGTACCTGCGCGAACGACTCGGCAAGACGGGCACGGTGATCGGCTGCGACACCAGCAACTGCGGAGCGTGCACCGTCCACCTCGACGGTCTGAGCGTGAAGTCCTGCTCCGTCCTGGCCGTGCAGGCCAACGGCAGCGAGGTGCTCACCATCGAGGGGCTCGAGCGTGACGGTCAGCTGCACCCCATGCAGCAGGCCTTCCACGACAACCACGCCCTGCAGTGCGGCTACTGCACGCCCGGCATGATCATGCAGTCGATCGACCTGCTCGGGGAGAACCCCGACCCCTCCGAGCAGGAGATCCGGGAGGGCATCGAGGGCAACCTCTGCCGCTGCACCGGTTACCAGAACATCGTGCGTGCGGTCCAGGACGCTGCCTCGAAGATGAAGCCGGGCAGCTCCCCGGCCGCCGAGGCCGGCGCCAAGCAGACCGTCGCCGGCGGAGGCGCCTGATGACGACCACGGAGAACCCCACCACGCCGACACCGGAGATCGGCCGGGACCGGCGCCGCAAGGAGGACCGCCGGCTCATCACCGGGCGGACCCAGTGGACCGACAACAAGGCCCTCACCGGCCTGCTGCACATCGCGGTGGTGCGCAGCCCGTTCGCGCACGCCAACGTCAACGGCATCGACACCTCGGCGGCCAAGCAGGTGCCGGGCGTCGTCGCCGTCTACACCGCCGCCGACATCGGCGCCGACCAGGTCCAGCTGCCGTGCGCCTGGCCGGTCACCAAGGACATGCGCGCGCCGCAGCGTCCGGCACTCGCCGGCAGCCGCGTGAACTTCGCCGGCGAGGGCGTCGCCGTGGTCGTGGCACGCAGCGCGGCGATCGCCAAGGACGCCGCCGACCAGGTCGAGGTCGACTACGAGCAGCTCGAGCCCGTGCTCGACATGGAGGAGGCGCTGAAGGACGGCGCCACCCTCGTGCACCCCGAGCTCGGCACCAACTCGAATGCCCAGTGGGTGTTCGACTCGGGCGAGGCGGGCTCCGGCGGCGACGTCTCCGAGGCGATCAAGAAGGCCGAGTCGGCCGACGACCAGATCGTGGTCCGGCGCCGCTTCCGCCAGCAGCGCCTCGTGCCGGTGTTCATGGAGCCGCGCTCCACGGTCGTCGACCCCACCGGCGAGCAACTCGTCATGTGGTCGTCGACCCAGGTGCCGCACATCCTCAAGACGATGCTGGCGCTGACCCTCGGCCTGCCCGAGCACAAGATCCGCGTCATCGCGCCGGACGTCGGCGGCGGCTTCGGCGGCAAGATCGCCGTGGCCCCCGAGGAGGTCGTCACCCTGCTGGTGGCCCAGAAGCTGGGCAAGCCGGTGAAGTGGACCGAGACCCGCTCGGAGTCGCTGCTCACCGCGCACCACGGCCGGGACCAGATCCAGGACCTCACCATGTCGGTGACCAAGGACGGCACGGTCACCGGTCTGGACGTCAAGCTCCTCGCCGACATGGGCGCCTACCTCGGCCTGGTCGGGCCGGGCGTGCCGATCCTCGGCGCGTTCATGTTCAACGCGATCTACAAGATCCCGGCCTACCGGTTCGACTGCACCAACGTCTTCACCACCAAGACGCTCACCGACGCCTACCGCGGCGCCGGCCGGCCGGAGGCCACCTTCGGCATCGAGCGGATGATGGACGAGGTCGCGCTCGAGCTCGGCATGGAGCCGATGGAGTTCCGCCGGAAGAACTGGATCAAGCACGAGGAGTTCCCGTACACCACGGTCAGCACGCTGACCTACGACACGGGCAACTACGAGGCCGCCACCGACCAGGCCATGCAGATGTTCGACTACGACGGCCTGCGGCGTGAGCAGCAGGAGCGCCGTCAGCGCGGCGACGTCAAGCAGCTCGGCATCGGCATCTCGACCTTCACCGAGATGTGCGGACTCGCCCCGTCGCGCGTCCTCGGCTCGCTGGACTACGGCGCCGGCGGCTGGGAGACCGCGTCCATCCGGATGCTGCCCACCGGGAAGGCCGAGGTCGTCGTCGGCGTCAGCCCGCACGGGCAGGGCCACGAGACCGCGTTCTCGCAGATCGTCGCCGACCAGCTCGGCGTCGGCTTCGACGACGTCGAGATCCTCCACGGCGACACCCAGTCGTCGTACCGGGGCCTCGACACCTACGGCTCGCGCTCGCTGGTCGTCGGTGGCATCGCCGTCGTCAAGGCCGCCGAGAAGGTCGTCGAGAAGGCCAAGCC
Organism: Actinomycetospora sp.; assembly: GCA_029266415.1. Classification (GTDB taxonomy): domain Bacteria; phylum Actinomycetota; class Actinomycetes; order Mycobacteriales; family Pseudonocardiaceae; genus Actinomycetospora. Next base: position 27,380 of record JAQSWW010000031.1, read on the forward strand.
GATCGCCGCGCACATGCTCGAGGCCTCCGAGGGCGACCTCGAGTTCTCGGGCGGGCGGTTCACGGTCAAGGGCACCGACAAGGGCGTGGGCATCCAGGACATCGCGCTCGCGGTGTTCGCGGCCCACGACTACCCGGAGGGCATCGAGCCCGACATCGACGCCCACGCGACGTTCGACCCGGAGAACTTCTCGTTCCCGCACGGCACGCACCTGTGCGCCGTGGAGGTCGACACCGAGACCGGCATGGTTTCGATGTACAAGTACGTCTGCGTGGACGACGTCGGCAACATCATCAACCCGCTGATCGTCGAGGGCCAGGTGCACGGTGGCCTGGCGCAGGGCATCGCCCAGGCCCTGTTCGAGGAGGCCGCGTACGACGACCAGGGCACGCTGCTCTCGGGCACGCTGGTCGACTACACGCTGCCCAGCGCGGCGGACCTGATCAGCTTCGACACCGCGAACACCACCACCGCGTCGACCACCAACCCGCTCGGGGCCAAGGGTGTCGGCGAGGCGGGGACGATCGCCTCGACCCCCGCGGTCGTGAACTCGGTGCTCGACGCGATCCGCCACCTCGGTGTCAAGGACATCGACATGTGTCAAGGACATCGACATGCCGACGACGCCCTACCGCGTCTGGTCGGCCATCCAGAAGGCGTCGGGCACCGCCGGGCGCGGCGACGAGGCAAACATCGCCTCGCCGGGCGCCGGCCTGGGCTCCACGGCCAGCGACATCTCGAAGGGCGACACCCAGGGAGGACACCTGTGATCCCGGCCCAGTTCGACTACGTCCGGCCCACCACGGTCGACGAGGCGCTCCAGGCGCTGCGTGACGGCGGGGACGACGCCAAGCTCCTCGCCGGCGGGCAGAGCCTGCTGCCGGTGCTGCGGCTGCGGATGGCCGACCCGTCGCTGATCATCGACCTCAACGGCATCCCCGAGCTCAAGGGTGTCCGCGAGGAGGGTGACCGCATCGTCGTCGGCGCGATGACGTCGCACTACGACGTCACCCGCGACGACACGCTGCGCCAGCACGTCGCCCTCATCCAGGAGGCGACGAAGACGGTCGCCGACCCGCAGGTGCGGCACAAGGGCACGCTCGGCGGGGCCCTGGCCCACGCCGACCCGGCCGGTGACCTCGCCGCCCCGGCGCTGGCCCTCGAGGCGGAGTTCGTCATCGCGGGCGGCAACGGCACCCGCACGGTGTCGGCGGCGGACTTCTTCGAGGACTACTTCACCACCGCCATCGGCGACGGAGAGCTCCTCACCGAGATCCGCTTCCCGAAGTACACCGGGTGGGGCGCGCGGTACGAGAAGTTCAACCGGGTCGCGCAGGCCTGGTCGATCGTCGCCGTGGCCGCCACGGTGAAGGTCGACGGGGGCACGATCTCCGACGCCCGCATCGGGCTGACCAACATGGCGGGCACCCCGGTGCGCGCCCGGGCCGTGGAGTCGGCCCTGGTCGGTCAGAGCGCGACCGAGGACAATGTGCGCAAGGCCGCCCAGGCCGCCGCCGAGGGCACCAGCCCGACCGCCGACGCCGATGCCGGTTCCGACTACCGCGAGCACCTCGCCAGGGTGCTCACCGGTCGGGCCGTCCTCGCCGCCGCGGGCTGACGCTCCCGCGTCGACCACCGTCCGACGATCCGTTCGTCACGACGCCCCGGCCCGCTCCCGCACCGCGGGAGCGGGCCGCCGTCGTGAACCGCACCCTCTCCTCGGAGGTACGCCAGTGAAGCTCGAGAACGAGTTCACCGTCCCGGTGGACATCGACACCGTGTTCGACGCCCTGAACGACCCGGAGAAGGTCACGCCGTGCTTCCCGGGCGCCACCCTCGACTCGCGCGAGGGAGACGACTTCACCGGCACGGTCAAGGTGAAGCTCGGCCCGATCTCCATGACCTACAAGGGCAAGGGGACCTTCGTCGAGCGCGACAAGACCAACCACAAGGTCGTCGTCGACGCCCAGGGCCGTGACTCGCGGGGCAACGGCACCGCGTCGGCCAAGGCGACGCTGACGATGAGCGACGAGGGCGGCAAGACCAAGGTCAACGTCCTCACCGAGATGCAGGTGACCGGCAAGCCCGCCCAGTTCGGGCGCGGCGTCATGGCCGACGTCGGGGACAAGATCCTCGGGCAGTTCGCGGCCTGCCTCGCCGACGAGTTCGGCAGCTCCTCGGGCGGGCCGGCCGCGGCCACCGTCAGCGGCACCGACACCGCCGCGTCCGGCGGCAACGGCACCGCCCCGGCTCCCGAGGCCGTGTCCGGCGGCGCCGGCGCCCCGGTCACCGGGCCGCCCTCGCCCGCCCCGGTGGCGTCCGGCTCCGGCGCGCCCGCCGCGGCGGCCATGCCCACCACCGTCGCCGAGGCCTCCAAGGGCGACCAGGGCGCCAAGCCCGGCGCATCGGTCGGCGGGGCCGCGAGCGCCGCGGGCGAGGCCGCGGCGCAGCCCAGCCAGCCGCGCCGCCAGCAGGTCGAGGCCATCGACCTGCTCGACAGCTCGCGGGACGCGATCCTCAAGCGCATGGTGCCCGTGGGCATCGGCGCCGGCGTCCTCGCCGCGCTGATCGCGATCATCCTGATCGTGCGCGGGCGCTCCTCCTAGGGAACACCGCGCCGGCGGCTCGGGCCGCATGCCTCGGCGCGACGCGAGAGCCCTCCACCGATCGTGGGTGGAGGGCCCTCGCGTGTGTCCGGGGCCGGGAACGGCAAGGTCAGCACCATGACCGCCTCCCCGACCTCGCGCACCGCGGTCCTCCTCGACGCGCTGCACGGGGAGACACCGCTGGTGCACTGCGTGACCAACCTGGTCGCCACGACCTTCTCCGCCAACGCGCTGCTCGCCCTCGGCGCGTCGCCGGCGATGGTGGAGGACCCCGAGGAGGCAGGCGAGCTCGCCGCCGTCGCCGGGGCGCTCGTCATCAACACCGGGACCATGTCGCCCGCGCGCGCCGACGGGATGCACGCCGCCGTGGTCGCCGCCCGCGGCGCCGGGACGCCGTGGCTGCTCGACCCCGTCGGCGTCGGCCCGCTCACGATGCGGACGCGGGTGGCCGGCCACCTGCTCGACCTCGGACCGACGGTGGTGCGCGGCAACGCCTCGGAGATCCTCGCGCTGGCCGGGCGGGAGGGCGGCGGCCGCGGCGTGGACGCCACGGCGACCGTCGCCGACGCCGCCGACGCCGCCGACGATCTCGCGCGCCGGCACGGCACGGTCGTCGCGGTCAGTGGCGCGGTCGACCGGCTCACCGACGGGACCACCGTGCACCACGTCGCCGGTGGCCACCCGCTGATGGGCCGCGTGACGGCCATGGGCTGCGCGCTGGGCGCCCTCACCGCCGCGTTCCTCGCCGCGGCCCGCACCACCGGCGACGACGCGCTCACAGCGGCCGTCGCCGCGCACGCCGCCGTCGGCGCCTGCGGCTCCGCGGCCGGGGCGGCCGCCCGCGGGCCGGGGTCGTTCGTCCCGGCCTGGCTGGACGAGCTCGCCGCCCTCGACACCACCGCCGCGGCCGGCACCGACGCGCTCGTGGACACGGCATGACGCCGCTCGACCCGCGCCTCTACCTCATCGTCGACCCGGTGCACGGGCCCGGCGACCCGCTCGCCGTGGTGCGCGCGGCGGTGGCCGGCGGCGTCACCGCCGTGCAGGTCCGCGCGCCGGAGTCCACGGGGCGCGAGCTGGTCGCGGGCACGCGGGCGGTGCTCGACGCGGTGCGCGACGCCGGGGTGGCGGTGATCGTGAACGACCGCCTCGACGTCGCCCTCGCCGCGGGCGCCGACGGCGTGCACCTCGGCCGCGACGACGTCCCGCCCGAGGACGCCCGCCGCGTCGCCGGCCCGGGCCTGTCGATCGGGTGGTCGGTGACCGGGCCCGACGACCTCGACGTCGTCCCGGGTACCGTCGACCTCCTCGGCATCGGCCCCGTGTTCGCGACGGCCACCAAGCCCGACGCCGCACCCCCGACCGGCATCGACGGGCTGCGCCGGCTGTGGGCGGACGCGCGGGCGCTCGGCCTGCCCGCCGTGGCGATCGGCGGGATCGACCCGGACAACGCGGGCGAGGTCCTCGCGACCGGCGTCCCGGGGCTCTGCGTCAGCTCGGCGATCGTCGCCGCCCCGGACCCGGGCGCCGTGGCCCGCACTTTGCGCTCCGCGCTCGTGAGCGCTTCCCCGTGGCAGGGCACGGAGAAGCGCTCACAGGGCGGTGGCCCAGACTGACCCCGTGCGCCCCGGTCCCACGAACTCCCTCGTCGACGTCCCCGGCCTGCAGGTCGGGCACGCGCAGCTCCCCGGGGAGGGCGCGCTGTCGGGGACGACGGTGGTGCTCCCGGGCCCCGACGGGGTGGTGGCGGGCGTCGACGTGCGCGGCGGCGGCCCCGGGACGCGCGAGACCGACGCCCTCGACCCCCGCACGCTCGTCGAGCGCGTCCACGCCGTCGTGCTCACCGGCGGCAGCGCCTACGGGCTCGCGGCGGCCTCGGGTGTCGCCGACGCGCTCGGCGCCGCGGGCAGGGGCTTCCCCGTCGGCCGCGCCCCGGACGAGGTCGTGCCCGTCGTCCCCGCCGCCGTGGTGTTCGACCTCGGGCGCGGAGGCCGGTTCGCCGCCCGTCCCGGGGCAGCGCTCGGTGCCGAGGCCCTCGCGGCCTGCACCGACACCGCGCCCGCCGAGGGCGTCGTCGGCGCCGGCACCGGCACGCTGATCGGCGGGCTCAAGGGCGGCGTCGGCGCGGCGTCGGCGGTGCTGTCGGACGGGACGGTGGTGGCGGCGCTGGTCGTCGCGAACGCGGCGGGTTCCGCGGTCGACCCGGCGACCGGCGAGCTCTGGGGCGCCCGGCACCGCCACGTCGACGACGTCGAGCTCCCCGCCCTGCCCGACGACCGGTCCTCGCTGCTGGCCGCGCTGCAGGCGGCCGCCGCCCCGCCGACGCTGAACACGACGATCGGCGTCGTCGCGACCGACGCGGGGCTCTCGGTGGCGCAGTGCGCCAAGCTCGCCGCGGTCGGCCACGACGGTCTCGCCCGCGCCGTGCGCCCCGTGCACGGGATGACCGACGGCGACACGTTCTTCGGGCTCGCCACCACGGCGCGCCCGGCGCCCGACCTCGCCGCGCTCCAGGAGATCCTCACCGCCGGCGCCGACTGCGTCACCCGCGCCGTCGTCCACGCCGTCCTGGCCGCCCGCTCGGTCGAGACGCCCGCGGGGCACTGGCGCGCCTACCGCGACCTGGTGGGGTGACCGCCGCCCGCGGCACCATGGCCACGTGGAGGCCTACCGCGAGCGGCCGGTGGCGCCCGGCGTGGTGCTCTGGGCCAGCGACGGATCGGCGACGACGATCCTGCCCGACGGCTGCCTCGACCTGATCTGGAACGGCGCCGGCCTCGTGGTCGCCGGGCCCGACGCCGCCGCGCGGCACCACGGCGGCGGGCCGCCGCACGTGGGCCTGCGCTTCTCCCACGGGCGCGGCCCGTCGCACCTCGGCGTGCGCGCCGACGAGCTGCGCGACACCACGGTGCCGCTGGCCGCCGTGTGGTCCGACGCCGCGGCCCGCGAGCTCACCGAGCGCGTCGCCGACGACCCCGCGGACGTGCTGGCCGGCGTCGCCACCGCCACGCCGCCCGGCGCGGACGACCGCTTCGGCGCGCGGGTGTTCGCCGCGCTGCAGCGGGGCGCCGGCGTCGCGGGGCTGGCCGACGCGCTGAGCACCACCACCCGCACCCTGCACCGGCGCTGCCTGCCGGTGTTCGGGTACGGCCCGCAGCACCTCGGGCGGATCCTGCGCCTGCAGCGCGCCCTGGCCCGGGCGCGGGCGGGGACGCCGTGGGCGGAGGTCGCCGCGGTCGAGGGCTTCGCCGACCAGCCGCACCTGGCCCGCGAGGTCCGCGCCCTCGCCGGGACGACGCCGACCGGGCTACTCCGATAGCGACGCGAACAGGTCCACCTGCGACCCGTCGGGGTCGTGCACCACCGCGTAGCGCATGCCCCAGGCGGCGTCCCACGGCGCGAGCTCGCCGACGTGCCCCGCCTCGACCAGCGACGCGTAGACGGCGTCGACCTCGGCCGGCGAGTCGCACGCGAAGGCCAGGGCGTTGCGCGTGCCGCCGCTCGGCGGGGTCCACGACGGGTCGAAGGACCGGACGGTGTCCTCGGTGTCGAAGGCCAGGCGCATCCCGCCGCCCAGGTCGACCTCGACGTGGGGCTGCCCGTCGGCCTCGGGCGGGGCGTCGAGGCCCAGGCGGCGGTAGAAGGCGAGCGCGGCGGCCATGTCGGAGACCACGAGCTCGACGACGGTGAGACGAGGAGGCATGCCGGCGACCGTAGGAGCTGCCCGGCCCGCGCGGCTTGGAGCGATCGGACAGGATGCGCGGGAGACGCAGCAGTCCACGGAGCACGCCGATGGGGGAGCTCGACCCAGGGAGGCCTCGTGCCCCACGCCGAGGAGCGCACGCTGGGCTTCACCGCCCCGCTGTGCCCCGACAACCTCTTCGGTCACCTGGTGGCGACCGCGGTCCCGGGCGTCGAGGAGTGGCACGACGGGGCGTACCGGCGCAGCCTCGCCCTCCCCGGCGGGCCCGGGGTGGTCGCGCTGCGGCCGGGTGCCGACGGCGACGACCACGTCCGCGCCGTCCTGACGCTCACCGATCCCGCCGACGCCGACCGCGCGACGGCCCTGGCGCGCCGCATCCTCGACCTCGACGCGGACCCCGCCGCCGTCGACACCACCCTGCGCGCCGACCCCGCCCTCGCCCCGCTGGTCGACGCCGCGCCGGGCCGCCGCGTGCCCGGCTCGCCCGATCCGGACGAGTTCGCGGTGCGCGCCGTCCTCGGCCAGCAGGTCTCCACCGCCGCCGCGCGCACCCACGCGGGCCGGCTCGTCCGTGGGCACGGCACGCCGCTGCCCGACGGGTTCGCGGGCCCCGCCAGCACGCTCACCCACCTGTTCCCCGGCGCCCCCGCGCTGACGGCCGTCGACCCCGACGAGCTCGGGATGCCGCAGACCCGCAGGCGCACACTGCTCACGCTCGTCCGGGCCCTCGCCGACGGCGACGTCGTGCTCGACCCCGCCGACGTCCCCGCCGCCCGTGCCGCCCTGGGCGCGCTGCCCGGGATCGGGCCCTGGACCGTCGACTCGGTGGCCATGCGCGCCCTCGGCGACCCCGACGCCTTCCTGCCCTCCGACCTCGGGATCCGGGTGGCGGCCGAACGCCTCGGGCTCCCGGCGCGCGACCGCGACCTCGTGGCCCGCGCCGACGCCTGGCGCCCGTACCGGGCCTACGCCACGCAGTACCTGTGGGCCGCCCTGGACCACGCCGTCAATGTGATGCCAGGGTGAACGGGTGGACGCCGACGACCCGCTGTGGGGTGCGCTCGAGAAGGCCGCGGAGACGCCGAAGCTGCTCGTGGCCTGCGCCTTCGACGGCGCGCTCGCAGCGGACGAGGGCGACCCGGCGCACGCCCGCGCCGAGCAGCAGTCCTCCGAGGCGCTCAACGTGCTCATCGCCCTGCCCGCCACGACGGTGGCGGTGGTGTCGGAGCGCCCGACCGACGAGGTCGCCGAGCTGATGTTCCTCAGCGGCGCGAAGGGTGGCGGCCGGGTCGTCGCCCCCGAGGGCGTCGAAGCCCTGCGCGCCGAGGTCGGGGCCACCGCGGTGGTCGCGGTCGGCGTGCTACCCGACCCCGTGCCGGGCGACGACGACGTCGTGGTCGGTCTGGCCACGATCCTGGGCACCGAGGACGCCCCGTACCAGGTCGAGGACGTCGACGACGTCGCCGAGCTGCTCGAGGAGCTGGCGAGCCTGCGCCGCCGCGCCTGAGGACTCCTCAGAACAGCAGCCGGTCGCGCCCCTCGAGGTCGAGCAGTGCCCGCTTGCGCTCCAGCCCGCCCGCGTAGCCGGTGAGGCTCCCGTCGGCGCCGACGACGCGGTGGCACGGCACGACGATCGCCACGGGGTTGCGGGCCATCGTCCCGCCGACCCGCCGCGCCTCGCCGGGACCGAGGCCCACCGCCGCGGCGAGTTTCCCGTAGCTCACGGTCTCGCCGTACCCGACGGCGGCGAGGCCGTCGAGCACGCGGCGGTCCCGCGCCGGGTGCGCGTCGAGGTCGACGGGCACGGCGAACTCCCGCAACGTGCCGGCGAAGTAGGCGTCGAGCTCGCGGCGGGCGAGGTCGAGTACCCGGCCCGCGTCCCCGTCCGGCGCCCCTTCGCCGCGACCGGGTGAGAACCCGAGCAGGGTCAGCCCTCGCGGCGACGCGTCGAGGTACAGCGGGCCGATCGCGGTGTCGTGGACGACGCTCATGTCCGGGAGAACACCGGGCGGGCCGGGGGCGTGGCGCTCAGCCGCCGGCGAAGGGCGGCAGGACGTCGACGACGGCGCCCGGCGCCGGGACCACCGTCCGGTCACGTACGGCGACCTCGTCGAGCAGGAAGCTCGCGGCGGCGAGCACGCGGGCCAGCGCGTCGCCGTGGTCGGCGGCCAGCGCGGCGACGAGGTCCTCGACCGTCGCGCCCTCGGGGAGCGTCACGTCCTCGCTGCGGGTGCCGGCCGCGGCCTTCGCGCCCGCGAAGTAGCGCACGGTCACGGTGGTGGTGCGTGCCGCGGGGGCGCTGGTGGCACGGGTGGGCGCGCTCATCATCCTCCGATCGCGCTCATGGGACGGTCGGGCTGCAGGAAGCCGGGGTCGTCGATGCCGTGGCCGGGCTTCTTGCCCCACATGGCCACGCGCCAGGCGTCGGCGATCTCGTCGTCGCTGCCGCCGCCGCGCAGCAGGCCGCGCAGGTCGTTCTCGCTGCGCGCGAACAGGCACGAGCGCACCTGGCCGTCGGCGGTGAGCCGCGTGCGGTCGCACGCACCGCAGAACGGGCGGGTGACCGAGGCGATGACGCCGACCTTGGCCGGCGACCCGTCGTGGGCGGTCCGCCCCTCGACGAGGAAGCGCTCGGCCGGCGCACCGCCGCGCTCGGCCGGGTCGGGCACGAGGTCGAAGCGGGTGCGCAGCGAGGCGAGGATCTGCTCGGCGGTGATCATGCGGTCGCGCTGCCACGAGTGCCCGGCGTCGAGGGGCATCTGCTCGATGATGCGGAGCTCGTAGCCCTCGTCGAGCGCCCACGCCAGGAGGTCGGGCGCCTCGTCGTCGTTGAGGCCCGGCATGAGCACGGTGTTGACCTTGATGGGGTCGAGCCCGTGCTCCCGGGCGGCGCGCAGCCCGTCGAGGACGTCGTGGAGCCGGTCGCGGCGGGTGATCTCGGCGAAGCGCTCGGGGCGCAGCGTGTCCAGCGAGGCGTTGACGCGGTCCAGCCCCGCTGCGGCGAGGGCGGCGGCGCGGCGCGTCAGCCCGAGGGCGTTGGTGGTCACCGACATCTCGGGTCGCGGGGTGAGCGCCGCGGTGGCCGCGACGATGTCCTCGAGGCCCTTGCGCAGCAACGGCTCGCCGCCGGTGAAGCGAATCTCCTGCACGCCCAGGCGCTCGACGGCGACGCGCACGAGGCGCACCACCTCGTCGTCGGTGAGCGCCTGCTCGCTCGGCATCCACTCCAGGCCCTCGGCGGGCATGCAGTAGGTGCAGCGCAGGTTGCAGCGGTCGGTGAGCGAGACCCTCAGATCGGTGGCGACCCGGCCCCACGCGTCGACCAGACGGGCGTCGTCGGGCCGGCCGGTGGTGTCCGTGGTGGCGGTGTCGGCCCCGGGGACGGCCGGCACACCGAGATCGAGAACGGTCATCGCCATCCACCCTAACCGCGTCGCGCGGCGGCGGTGAGCGACATCTCCGCAGGTGGGCGACCCGGGCCCGCAGGTGCGGCCGACGGTCATCCGCTCCCCCGCACGTGCGGGCGCAGGCCGCGCACAACGGCCCGATCGGAGAGGCTCAGGAGTTCCGGGGGAGCAGGCCGTGCACGGCGGCGCGGGCGAGCCCGGCGGCGGTCGCCGCGTCGTCCCCGGGGGCCGGGTCGCCGGTGAACGACTCGAGGAACGCGGTCATCTGGCAGGCGCCGAGCAGCAGCAGCGCGGCGGGCCGCGGGTCGACGGCGCCGGCGACGCGGCCGGCGTCCTGCTCGGCGGCGAGGTAGGCGGCCACCGCGTCGACCACGACGTGCGGGCCGGCGCCCAGGCGGCCGAGCGCGTCGCGGTGGGCCGCGAGCACCGCGGGTTCGGAGAACAGCGAGGCGCCCATCGGGAACGTCTCGCGGTAGAAGGCGAGTGCGTCGGCGGCGATCTCGGCGAGGACCTCCTCGACGTCCGCGGTGCCCACCCGGGCGGGCAGCTCGTCGAGCCGCCGGCCCAGTCGCGACGGCAGGCGCTCGACGAGCACGGCCACGAACAGCGCCGTCTTGTCCTCGAAGTGCTTGTACAGCGCGGCCTCGGAGAACCCGGCCTCGCGCGCGATCTCCTTCGTCGTGGCGCGGGCGAGGCCCCTGGTCCGCATGACGGTGTAGGCGGCGTCGAGCATGCGGTCCCGCGTGCTTGACCCCGTCCGCGGCATGCCGTCATCCTAGGTTGGTAAGTACTCACTCACTGAGGAGGGGCTGTGCGGATCGTGCTGCTGGGGGCCTCCGGACGCACCGGACGCGAGGTCGTGTCGCAGGCCCTCGCGCAGGGCCACGAGGTCGTCGCCGTCGCCCGGGCGGGCTCCGAGGTGCCCGACGGGGTCGAGGTGGTGCGGGCCGGCCTCGACGACACCGTGGCGATGGAGGGGGCGGTACGCGGGGCCGACGCCGTCGTGTCGGCGCTGGGCCCGCGGGACCGGGGCCCGACGACGGTGTGCGCCGACGGGGCCGCGGCCGCCGTGGCCGCGATGCGGGCCACCGGAGTACGCCGGCTCGTGGTGGTGAGCGCGGCCGGGCTGCCCGGCGAGGGCGACGACCTCCCGACCCGGTGGGTGGTCAAGCCGATCCTGCAGCGGGTCTTCCGTCACCCCTACGCGGACATGGCCCGGATGGAGGAGATCGTGCGCGAG
>JAQSWW010000211.1 GCA_029266415.1 Actinomycetospora sp.
CGCCCCGTGTCGTCCGGTCCTCGGTGATGGATACGAGCGAGCATCCGCTCGCACTTCTCCGGGTCGATGGTTCCGTACGCCGCGACGATTCCGCACACGGTGCGTTCCACATCCTCAGTGTTCTCGATTGGACCCTGGCAGAGCCGGGAGCACATTCCAGGCAACCACGAGATCACCCGCGGGCGCACTCGACCGTCGCACGCGTCACTGCGCTGTAACGATCCTTCTCGCGCCCGACACACCGTCAGCGCCAGGCGAACACCGGCTGCTCGAGGTCGTCGACGCGCGTGGTGCGCCCGTGGAGGGCGACCTCGCGGAACTGCAGCAGCACCGCCGCCGTCGGGGCGTGGATGAAGTGTCCGATCAGCGGCATCTGCACCACCGGACGGGGGGACTCCTCGATGGCGAGGTAGCGCGGCTCGACGTCGAGCTCGTCGAGCGTGATGTGGAAGAGCTCGCTGACCTCGTCCGGCGAGGGCCGCAGATCGCCCACCGCCCCGCCCGCCGCCATGACCACCGGCGTGATCACGAAGCCGGAGCGGGTCGGGTAGTCGTCGAGCAGGCCCAGCACCGTGCCGGCGTCGAGGCGCAGGCCGAGCTCCTCGTCGAGCTCGCGACGGGCCGCGGTGACGGCGTCCTCACCGGGGTCGACCGAGCCGCCCGGCAGCGCGAACTGCCCGGGGTGGTCGCGCAGGCGCGAGGTGCGCCGGGTGAGCAGGACGCCCGGTCCGCGGTCCGGGTCATCGAGGACGACGACGGCGACGGCGGCCGGGCGCAGGTCGGGGCGGTCGGCGACGCGGCGCTCGTCGCGGTCGTGGGTCCGCACCCGCGCGGACACCTCCGCCGTCCAGGGGCGCGTCATCCCCAGAAGATGCCGGTCGGGTCGGCGTCGATGATGTCGAGCAGCGGCGCCGGCGTCCCCGCCTTGGTCTCGTCGGGATAGCGGTGCCACCGGCCGCTCGAGTCGGGCCAGAGCAGGATCCAGCGGTCCTCGTCGGGCACCAGGCGCAGCTGCGCGATGGGCTCGGTGGTCCACCCCGTACCGAGCTCGGGGAACACCGGCGCCCGGCGGGCCGAGATCGTGATGCGCCCGGCGCGCTCGGTGTAGGAGATGCGCAGCTGGTCGCGCTGCTCCGGCGGGACGCGACGCGCGCACCACTGCCGCACCAGCGCGCGGTGTTCGTCGGGGACCTGCACGGGCCTCACTGTGACACGGCGCCCCCGTGATCCGGGAGTGCCCCGCGCCACGCCCGCCGACGACCACCCGGTCCGGGTGCGGCCTGGCGCGCCTGCCAGCATGCGCGCCATGGTGACCGCTGGGACCCGCGGCGCACGGGCGGCCGCCGGCACCCTCCTCGGGCTGGCCCTCGTCCTCGGTGCCTGTGCGAGCGGGCCGCCGGCGCCGGGCGCGTCGGTCGCCTCGCCCTCGGCGAGCGCGCCGGCCGCGCCCGACCCGGCCACCCGCACCTACTGCGACACGGTCACCCGTGTCCAGGCCGAGCAGGCCGCGCCGGGTGCGGGGTACAACGGGCTGACCGCGTCGTCGGACGCGGCCCGCCGCCAGGTCGCCGACCTCGTCGCCGTCGCCCCGCCCGACCTCGCCGGCGAGTGGCGCACCGTGCAGTCGCTGACCGACCAGGCCCTGGTCTCGCTCGCGGGCACGGGCGGCGACCCGGCGCGCATCGACACCGCGACCCTCGAGCGCCTGCAACGCGACGCCGGGCCCGCGGTGGCGCGCATCCAGGAGGTCACCCAGCAGCGCTGCGGCATCACCTTCCGCCCCGGGGGCTGAGCGGGGGCGCTCGGCGAGGTCCCACGCACCCTGGCCCCCGCCCCCTCGCCGTTCTAGCGTGCGCGGCCGTGGACACCCCCGTCAGCCGCTTCCCCGTCGTCGAGCTCGACGACCTCCCCGACGACCTGCGCGAGCGGGTCGGCGCGATCGCCGAACGCTCGGGCTTCGTGCCCAACATCTTCCGCGCGCTCGGGCACCGGCCGGCGGAGCTGCGGGCGTTCCTCGACTACCACGACGCGCTCATGGAGCGGGACTCGCCGCTGTCGAAGGCCGAGCGCGAGCTGGTGATCGTCGCGACCTCCGGGGCCAACCACTGCACCTACTGCGTCGTCGCGCACGGCGCGATCCTGCGGGTGCGCAGCAAGGAACCCGAGATCGCCGACCACGTCGGCGTCAATCCCTACGGCGCGCCGCTGGACCCCCGGCGACGCGCGATCGTCGACCTCGCCCTGGCGGTCGCCCTCGACTCCGCGTCGCTCTCCGAGGACGACCTCGACGCCGCCCGCGACGCCGGGCTGAGCGACGAGGAGATCTGGGACGTCGGGGCGATCACCGCGATGTTCGCGATGTCCAACCGGCTCGCGCACCTCACGGACCTGCGCCCCAACGCCGAGTTCTTCCGCATGGGCCGCGAGCCCCGGGGGTAGGCGGCGACCATGAGCGACACACGCCCGACGGTCGCCGTGCTCGGCACCGGGATCATGGGCGCGGGGATGGCCCGCAGCCTGCTCCGCGAGGGCCTCGAGGTCACGGTGTGGAACCGCAGCACGGAGAAGGCGCAGCCCCTCGCGGACGACGGCGCCCGGGTCGCGGACGACGCCGCCGACGCGGTCGCCGGTGCCGACGTGGTCATCACGATGCTCTTCGACACCGACGCGGTGGCGCAGACGATGGAGCCGGTGCTCCCGCGCTTCCGCGACGGCGCGGTCTGGGTGCAGACCAGCACGGTGGGCATCGAGGGCACCGACCGGCTGGCCGCCCTGGCCCGCGACGCCGGGGTCGACTACCTCGACGCCCCGATGCTGGGCACCAAGGCGCCCGCCGAGAACGGCCAGCTCGTGGTCCTCGCCTCCGGGCCGTCGTCGCTGCAGGAGAAGGTCCAGCCGGTGTTCGACGCCATCGGCACCCGGACCCAGTGGGTGAGCGAGACGATCGGCGACGCCAGCCGGCTCAAGCTCGCCATCAACGCCTGGATCGGCGTGATGGTCAACGGCATCGCCCAGTCCATCGCGCTCGCCCGTGGGCTGGGCCTCGACCCGCAGCAGTTCCTCGACGCGGTCGACGGCGGCGCGGTCAACGCCCCGTACGTCCAGCTCAAGGGCAAGGCGATGATCGAGGGCGACTACGCGCCCTCGTTCGAGCTCGATGGCGTCATCAAGGACACCGACCTGATCACCGCGGCGCTGCGCGAGGCGGGCGTCGACACCACGCTCGCCACCGCCGTGCGCGACCGCCTCGGTGTCGCGTCGTCCGACGGCCACGGCAACGAGGACATGGCGGCCGTGGTCCACGCGTACCGACCTCTTCGTGCGTGATCTTCCCGGCTATCACCGGGAACTTCACGCACGACGGTCAGGCGCCGGGGGTGTTGTTCGCCAGCTCGAGCGCGTACTGCGGCCAGAACTCGCCGGCCGCGGGCGCGCCACGGCAGTCGCCGTCGGAGTCGCCCGGCTCCTTGACCCACAGGTACGCCGCGACCCGCGGCGAGCCGGTGTCGCGGGTGGGCGGGGTGCCCAGCGCGCGGCCCGGCGGGTTGCACCAGGTCGGTTGCTCGGGGCCGTCGTACGCGCCGCGGCCGTTGCGGCTGGTGTCGACGACGTAGCGGGCGCCGCCGACCGCGTCCGAAATCCGGTCGCCGTACGCGCGCACCTCCTCGGTGCCGATGAAGTTGGAGACGTTGAGCGCGAAGCCGGCGGCCTGCTGCACGCCCGACGCACGCAGGCCGTCGGCCAGCTGGTTCACGTCGGTGACGAAGCGCGGGTTGCCCGCGTCGATGTAGACCTCGCCACCGGCGCCGGAGAGTGTGCGCACGGCCTCGGCGAGCAGCTCCTCGCGGCCCTCCTGCTCGCCCTCGCCCTCGCAATTGGTCAGCGTCTGCGGTAGGGCGTCGGGTTCGAGGATGATCACCGATCGGGTGCCACCCATGCCACGGGCCGCGGCATCGAGCCACTCGCGGTAGGCGTCTTCGTCCTCCGCGCCTCCGCTGGAGTAGAGGCCGCAGTCTCGGTTGGGGATGTTGTAGGCCGTGAGCACCGGCGTACGTCCCGCGGCACGGGCCTGCGACACGACACCCGCCACCTGGCTCTCGACGGCTCCGGGCTCGCCGTCGAGCCAGATGGCGACGGGCTGGCGCGCGAGCTTCTCGAGCGCGTTCGCGTCCTCGATGCGTCCTTCGGAGCGCCACTGCTCGATCTGCCGGGCCGCGGAGGACGCCGGGTCGACCCAGAACTCCGATGACGCGGCGGCCGCACCGGAGCCGCCGTCCTCCGAGCTACCGCCGCAGGCGGCGAGACCGAGCGCGGTCACCAAGGCGACGGCGGCGGCCACCCCGGCGACGACCCAGCCCCTGGACGGACGGCGGGTGCTGTCCCGATGCTCGTGCCCGTCGATCCGGATCGGGTGCGTGTCGGGCTCCGCCGGACCCCCTGCGTCGCGATGCGGGGTCATCGACACCATCGCGCGGCCAGGTCGTCCGTGCTTCTCAGCTGCCACCGTCGTGCCACCCCCGGGCGTCCCGTTCGTCCGATCCCAGGCTCTCAGGCCTCTCCGTGGTGCCCGCGTGGGGGGAGGGGGCCTCCAACGCCAACCGGCGTCCCCTCACCGAAGCGGGAACCGGCACCGCCGCCCTCACGTCGCCGTCACGTCGCCGGGCTCCGATACCTCGACCCAATTCCCCACGGACGGGATCCCGCGCTCGTCGACCAGGAAGAGCATGTAGCGCCCCGGCGGGGCGATGGTGGGGTCCTCGGGAACGGTGACCGAGACGCCACCGTCGCGCTTGGTGATGTCGAGGGCGACCGAGCGCTGGCCGGTGTCCGTGACGTGGGTCGACGCCATCGGGGCCATCAGGCGCGCGCTCGCGATGCGCGCCGCGTCGGGTGTCGCGACGTCCACCGTCTGCCCCAGCGCCATCGTGGCGGGCGCGGTCGCGACCGTGGGCTGCGGACCCCGGAACAGGTAGGGCGGCGTGAAGATCTCGATACGCTGCTCGAACGTCCCGGGGATCGTGCTGGCGGCATCGTTGAACAGCGGGTCCGAGCCCACGGTCATGACGCGCCCGTCGGGCAGAAGCAGGCCGGCGGAGTGGTAGTTGCGCCCCACGTGGGGATCGGCCGCGTAGTCCAGTGTGTTGGTCTGTGGCCGGTAGATGCGCGCGTTGTGGTTGTTCGAGTTGCCCTTGCCGCGATAGTCCCGTGACCCGTTGCTGATCAGCATCGTGTCGTCGGGCAGCGTCGTGACGTTCGGATACCGCGTGCCCTCCGGCAGGAGTGGTCCCGGTTGCCACGTCGGGTTCGGGCTGTCGAGGTCGATGGTGTCGATGCGGGCGGTCGAGCGAGGGCTCTCGCCGACGCCACCACCGCCGATCACCGCGATGCGCTGGTCCTGCACCGGCCCCGCCCACGCCGACCCCGCGGTCTCCAGCAGGTCCGGGTCCCGGATCCCCGGCACGGGGGTGAGCACGTTCGTCTGCAGGTTCCAGAAGCCCGGGATGCGTCCCTGCTGGGCCGGCCCGAAGCCCCCGTTGGCCCCGGAGTAGAACAGCACGTCCTCCCGCGCGGTCTGGAACAGTGCCGGGTAGGTGGGGAAGTACTGTGTGAGGTCCTTCCGCTCGATCCACCGCCGGGTCGCGGGGTCGTACATCTCGTTCTGCCCGTTGAGGATCTCGCCGCTGCCGTCGAGCCCGGACACCGAGATCACACGGCCGTCCGCGAGCCCCGTCAACGTCGGGTACCAGCGCTTGAACGCCATGTCGCCGACACGCTCGTACGTCTCGGTGAACGGGTTGAACTCGTAGCTCTGCTCGAGGCCCTGGTAGTTCTGCTTCTCCAGGGTCATCTTCTGACCGAGCGCGTAGAGGTTCTCCTCCTCGCCCGGGGGCGGAGCCACCATCCTGTAGTTCTTGGGCCCGACGGCGATGTACTGCGGTCCGGCCTCGATCGCCTCGGCGAACACCATGGTCTCGCTGGCCGTGACGGTCGCACCGCGGCTGGTGGCCACCTTGGTCGCGGGCTGCACCGTGAACTCGTGGGTGGTGCGGTAGACCAGCCCCTCGGGCGAGCGGAACTCGGTTCCCGCGGGGAACGTCCGCGGCGTGGGGTCCGGGTTCTCGTTCTTCACGGTGAGCGCCCCGCCGGCGTTGGTCACCGCGCCGTCGAGCCGCTCGTAGCGCTGCGTACCGCCCGCGATCAGGAGGTTCCCCGACGCCAGGAAGGTGTGACCCGCACAGAACATGTCGTTCGGGGTGGGGATGACGCGGCTGCGGCCGGTCGCCGGGTCGTACACGAGGCTCTTGAACGTCCCCGCGTTGAACATGTCCTCCTTGTTGCCGGAGCCGGCGATGAGGAGGATGCGGCCGGTCGGGAGCACGGCGGCGTGGATCGCGTTGACCTTCTGGTCGTCGGGGAGCTCCACGACGTCCCACTTGCCGAACTTCTCCTTGTACTCCTGGCTGTTGATGAGGCGCTGGTACCGCAGCTCGGAGACCCACGCCCACGCCGGCGGCACGTTCACGCCGAGCATGACCGCGGGGACGACCACGAGGAGCAAGAAGCGCTTCACGCGCCTGGTGAGCCCCTGCTCGATCAACTCGCCTCCGTCCGTCGACCGTCGAGGTGCGGGTGCGGGTGCGCCCCGTCCGGGCCGTGCCGCGCCGGGGGGGCCACCGCGGCCAGCGCCACCACGCGCACGGCCACCGTCGGGGCGTTGACCACCGCGGCGTCGGACGCGTGCGCCCCACCGTCTCGCTCGTCGTGTCTCGTTGCTGATTCGTTACCGCCGCTCGACCCGACCGAGACCGGCGTCACGCGACGCCCGGCCTCGAGCTCGGCCGCGGAGGTGAGCAGCATCGGAGGCGTCGTCCGGCGGGGTCCGGGACGGGGACCGCGCGCCGGTCCCGCGTCGGGACGCGGCATCGGCGAGGGCGGCGAGGGCCGGGCCCCCCGGGAGTCGGGCGAGCCCGCGCGGGCCGCGGGCCGGGCCTCCGGCCACAGGGGCCCGGGCGCCGCCACGCCCTGTTCGCCGGGGGCGACGTAGCGGGGCACCTCGGCGGCAGCCGGACGCTCGACGGGCCGACCCGGCGCTGCGGGACCGGGCCGCGGCGTGGGCGTCGGGGTGGGACGCGGGCGCGCCCCGGGCGGAGGCGTGCCGGGCGCACCGGGCGCGGCCGAGGGCCGCGAGCCCGGCGGGACGGGGCCGGGCACAGGCGGGCGGCCGGCGGGACGGGGCAGGGGTGACGGCTGACCCGGCTGGGCCGGGCCCGGCTGGGGCTGACCCGACGGGCGGGCGGCCGCGGGACGCGCGGGCTGGGCGGGCTGGGCCGGCTGACCGGGCTGCGGGGTCGGCCGGGGCCGGACCCGCGGCACCGGCGACGGCGAGGGGTCCACGCCCCGCGCGTCCTCGGCGGCGTGGCGACGCTCGCGCCCGGCGAGCGACGAC
>JAQSWW010000212.1 GCA_029266415.1 Actinomycetospora sp.
CGCGATGAGCGCGTTGGTGTTGGCCGGGTTGCCGACGACGAGGACCCGGACGTCGTCGGCGGCACCGTTGAGGGCCTCGCCCTGCGGCTTGAAGATGCCGCCGTTGGCCTCGAGCAGGTCGGCGCGCTCCATGCCCTTGCTGCGGGGCTTGGCCCCGACCAGCAGCGCCACGTTGGTGCCGTCGAACGCCTGCTGCGCGTCGTCGAACACGTCGATGCCGTCGAGCAGCTCGAAGGCGCTGTCGTTGAGCTCGAGCGCGGTGCCCTCGGCGGCCTTGACCGCGGCCGGGATCTCGAGCAGCCGCAGCCGCACCGGCACCCCCTCGCCGAGCAGGTCGCCGGCCGCGATGCGGAAGAGCAGCGCGTAGCCGATCTGTCCGGCCGCGCCGGTGACGGTGACGTTGACGGGGGTGGGCGCCATCGGTGCTCCTGGTTCTCTCGGGACGGGGGTCTCTCGACGGCCTCGCGACGGCCTCGCGACGGCGCAGCCTCGCACGTGACCGGGGTCGGTGCGCAGGCAGGCCGCCGTCAGCGTGGTGCGGGTCGGTCCTCCGGGTCGCCGACCACCATCTGGCCCCTCCGCTGCGCCAGGTAGCGGTAGGTCAGACCCAGCGACACGAAGACGCGGTTGCGGTTGCCCAGCAGGGCGAAGATGTGCACGAACATCCAGATCAGCCACGCCAGCACGCCGACGAGCTTGGGCCCGTGCGCGATGTCGGCGACGGCGGCGCCACGGCCGACCGTGGCCATCGTGCCCTTGTCCTTGTACTTGAACCGCTCGGTCGGCTCTCCCGCGACGAGGCGGGCGATCGTGCGCCCGGCGTGCTGGCCGGTCTGCAGGGCGGGCTGCGCGAGCTGGGGCAGCGGGTCGTCCTCGATGAGGGCGACGTCGCCGGCGGCGAGGATCTCGGGGTGCTCGGGGACGCGCAGGTCGCCGCCGACGACGACGCGCCCGCCCCGGCCCTGGCGCAGGCCCCACCTCCCGATCTCGTCGTGGGCCGCGACACCGGTGGCCCAGATGGTCATCTGCGCCTCGATCTCGCTGCCGTCGGCGAGGACCACCGACTCGGGGCGGACCTCCTTGACGGCGGTCTCGAGGCGCAGCTCGACGCCCCGGGCGCGCAGCTGCTCGGCGGCGTACTCGCGCAGCTTCGGCGCGAACGGCGGGAGGAGCTTGTCGGTCATCTCCACGAGCACGACGTTGACCTCGGACGGGTCGAGCTCGGGGTAGCGGTCGGGCAGCACGGTGTTGCGCAGCTCGGCCAGCGTGCCGGCCATCTCGACGCCGGTGGCGCCGCCGCCGACGATCACCACGGACGCGCCGCGGCGCTCGCCGGTGGCCGCGATCCGCTCCAGGTACCCGGTCATGCGGTCGCGCACGGCCAGCGCCTCGGCGCGCGTGTAGATCGGGAAGGCGTTCTCGGCCGCGCCGGGCACGCCGAAGTAGTTGGTGGTGACGCCGTTGGCGATCACCAGGTAGTCGTAGTGCAGGTCGGGCCCGACGTCGAGGGAGATCGTGCGGGTCTCGGGGTCGACGGTCTGCACCGCGCCCTTGCGGAACGACGCGCCGGTGTGGGCCGCGAAGCCGCGGGCGCCGTAGGTGATGTCGCCGGGGTTCAGCGCACCCGTGGCCACCTGGTAGAGCAGCGGCTGGAAGGTGCTGTAGCTGTGGCGGTCGACCAGCGTGGTGCGCACCGGCGCCTTGCGCAGGGTGCGGACGGCGGCGAGACCGGCGAACCCGGCACCGAGCACGACGACGTGGGGGCGCGGGTCGGCGTCCGTGATCGACGTCCCCGTGCCGTCGCCCCGGGGTGACGGAACGGCGCTCATGGCAGCCGCACTCCTCTCGCGTGGGCCCGTCGGCCCTGGCCGGGACGCTGTCGTCCCTGCTCCGGATCTGGACGGGCGGGTCATGTGAGGGCCTACCCCTCATCGTCCTCCCGCACGCCGCCCCGGTGGGGCCGACGACACCGCCCGACCTGTCGGGACACTCACAGCCCTCAGGGCGGCGGCACCGGCCCGTCGTCGGGGACGGGACCGACGGTCTCGGGCGGGTCGCGCCCGTCGTCGGTCTGCTCGGGCAGCAGCGGCGACACCGCCAGCGCACCGACCCGCGCCCCGGCCGGGGCGATCTCGACGGCGCGCACGTCCGGGCGGGCGGCGAGCCCGGGCAGCGCCGACGGGTCGATCTCGACGACGGCGGCCACGACGCACGCGCACCCCGCCGCCAACCGTGCCGACTCGGTGGCGGCCACGGTCGCCGGTCGGCCCTGCGCGGTCCGGGCCAGCTCGCCCGCGCGATTCGCCGCCCGGGTCTCGGCCAGGCGCAGGGCGGTCGCGAGGTCGACGGTGCCGGTGTCGTCGAGCGAGACCCGCCGCAGCGCGGTCTGCACCCGCGGCAGCGGGACCCGGAACACCGCCTCGCGGACGGGGACGCCCGCGAGCACCGCGGCGGCGCCGGCCGGGTCCTGTCCGGTGGTGAACTGCACCAGCGCCGGCCGCGGCCCGGGTGGGCCCGGGGGCACGGCGCGGGTCCGGTCGAGGTAGCCCGCGACGGTCTCGCCCGCCGCCGGCCCCAGCCGGGTCGCGTCGGTGCTGCCCGACCCGTCCCCCGGCGCGCTCGACGACCCGGCGACCCACACGGTCACCAGCGCCACCACGAGCACGACGGCCAGCACGACCGCCGCGGTCGGCCAGCGCAGCAGGGGCCCGTCGTCGTCGGCGGCGTCGGGCTCGTCGGGCTCGTCGGGCGGGGTCAGCTCGCCGCCCGCAGGCTCTCCAGGGCCGTCGCCAGGTCGGCCGGGGGCTCGCTGGTGTACTCCACCCACCGGCCGTCGGCGGGGTGGTGGAAGCCGAGGCGGTGGGCGTGCAGCCACTGCCGCGTGAGCCCGAGCGTGCGGGCGAGCACCGGGTCGGCGCCGTAGGTGATGTCGCCGACGCAGGGGTGGCGCACCGCCGAGAAGTGCACGCGGATCTGGTGGGTCCGGCCCGTCTCGAGCTCGACCTCCAGCAGCGACGCGGCCCGGAACGCCTCGAGCGTGCGGTAGTGCGTGACGCTGGGGCGCCCGTCGCGCATCACCGCGAACTTCCAGTCCTGCTTGGGGTGACGGTCGATGGGCGCGTCGATCGTGCCCTCGCTGGGGTCGGGGTGACCCTGCACGACCGCGAGGTAGACCTTGCCGACCGTGCGCTCGCGGAACGCCTGCTTGAGCACCGAGTAGGCCCGCTCGGACCTGGCCACCACCATCACCCCGGTGGTGCCCGCGTCGAGGCGGTGCACGATGCCCTGGCGCTCGGCGGCGCCGCTGGTGGCGATGCGGATGCCCAGCGCCGCGAGCCCGGCGACGACCGTCGGCCCCGCCCAGCCCGGGCTCGGGTGCACGGCGACCCCGACGGGCTTGTCGACGACGACGATCTCGTCGTCCTCGTGCAGCACCACGAGGCCCTCGACGGCCTCCGCGGTGACGACCGTCGTGGGCTCGGCGGGCTCGGGCAGCTCCACCTCGAGCCACGCGCCCGCCACGAGCCGGTCGGACTTGCCCGCCTCGACCCCGTCGACGCGCACGGCGCCGCCGGCGGCGAGCTCCGCGACGACGGTGCGGGAGAGACCCAGCATCCGCGAGAGCCCGGCGTCGAGCCGCATCCCGTCCAGCCCGTCGGGCACCGGCAGCGTCCGCAGGCTCATGCGCGCGCCGCCGGGGTGCGGGTGCCGTCGAGGTCGCG
This sequence comes from Actinomycetospora sp., assembly GCA_029266415.1. Lineage (GTDB taxonomy): Bacteria > Actinomycetota > Actinomycetes > Mycobacteriales > Pseudonocardiaceae > Actinomycetospora. The sequence goes on from JAQSWW010000212.1 coordinate 3,723, forward strand.
GCCGAGCAGCGCGAGCAGCACGAGGACCACGCCGCCCACGGTGATCGCCGAGTCGGCCACGTTGAACACCGGGAACCAGCCCACCGACACGAAGTCGACGACGTGGCCCTGCAGCGGACCCGGACCCCGGAAGAACCGGTCGACGAGGTTGCCCAGCGCGCCCCCGAGCACCAGCCCGAGCGCCAGCGCCCAGCCGCGGGAGCGCAGCTGCCGGGCGAACCGGACGATGCCGACGACGACCGCGAGCGCCACGAGCGTCAGCACCCACGTCATGCCCGTCGCCAGCGAGAACGCGGCGCCGGGGTTGCGGACGAGGGTGAACGAGACGAGGTCGCCGACCAGCGGCACGCGCTCGCCGTCGCGCAGCCACGCCACCATCACGATCTTGGTGAGGAGATCGAGGACGATCACGGTGACCGCGATCGCGGCGAGCATGCCGAGCCGCTTCGGCGGCGGCTCCGGGGGCCGCTCCCCGGCGTGGTCGGGGACGCTCTCCGGCCCGCTCTCCGGGTCGGTGGGTGCACTGCTCACCGGTTCATCGTCCCAGCCCCGCTCCCCTCGTCCGCCGCCCCGCCCGCCCGGTCCGGCGTCCCGGCGTCCGGCTCGCCCTCGGTGGGCGGATCGGTGGGCGCATCGGTGGGCGCGGCGGTGGACGGCACGGGGCGCGCCCGGGACGGCGGTGGAGGCGGTGACGGCGGCGGTGCCGGGGGTGGCGCCGGGCCGGGACGGCCCTCGCCGCGGGGCGTCGCGGGTCCGGGGACTCCGCGCGCCGGCGACCGGCCGCCGCGGAGGGCGGGCGTGCCGCCGGTGTCGCCGCGCCAGCGCGCCAGCCGCCCGGACCGGTCGACGGAGCGCAGCCGCTCCTCGGCGGCGGCCCGCGCGGTCTCGGTGCTGACGACGAGGAGCTGGTCGCCCTCCTGGATCCGGCTCTCGCCCTGCGGGGTGAAGCTCGTGCCGCCGCGGACGACGAGGCTGAGCCCGGAGCCCTCGGGGAGGCGCAGCTCGCGGACGTAGACGCCGTGCATCCGCGAGCCCTCGGGGACGGTCATCTGCAGCAGGTCGGCGCGCAGGCTCTCCAGCGGCGCGGCGTCGACCTCGATCTCCTCGACGCGCGAGTCGCCCGCCAGGCCGAGGGTGCGCGCGACGAACGGCAGCGTCGTGCCCTGCACGAGCACCAGCACCACCACGAGCACGAACACGGCGTCGACCAGCGCCTGCGCGCCGGGGACCCCCTCGGTGAGCGGGATGAGGGCGAGCACGATGGGCACGGCCCCGCGCAGCCCGGCCCACGACAGGAACACCTGCTCGCGCCACGGCACCCGGAAGCCGATCGCCGCCGCCATGACCGACAGCGGCCGGGCGGCGAACACCAGCACCGCGCCCGCGATGAGCGCGGGCACGACCGCCCCGGTGAGGCGCTCCGGGGAGACGTAGAGCCCGAGCAGCACGAACAGCCCGATCTGGGCCAGCCAGCCGAGGCCCTCGGCGAACGAGCGGGTGCCTTCACGGTGGGGCAGCGTCGAGTTGCCCAGCACGAGCGCGGCGACGTAGGTCGCGAGCAGGCCCGAGGCGTGGGCCGACTGGGCCGCCGCGTAGGCGACGATGCAGACCGCGAGCGTCGCGAGCGGGTAGAGCCCGGTCGCCGGCAGCGCGGCCCGGCGCAGACCCAGCGCGCCGAGGCGTCCCAGGACGACGCCGATGACGCCGCCGGCGACGAGCTCGTAGACCACCAGCAGCGGGTCCAGCCAGCTCAGCGCGACGGTGGACGACAGCAGGACCACGGCGAGGAAGCACGGCGCGTCGTTGAGCCCCGACTCCAGCTCGAGCGAGCCGACCAGACGACCGCGCAGCCCGAGGTTGCGCAGCACGCTGAACACGGCCGCCGCGTCGGTCGACGACAGCACCGCACCCCAGAGGAACGCGATGCGCAGGTCGAGCCCGAGCAGCGCCCACAGGGCGAGCCCGGTGACGGCGATGCTGACCGCGACGGCCACCGTCGACAGGGCGACGCCCAGCCCGAGGGCCGGACGCACCGTCGTCCAGCGGGTCGACAGGCCGCCGTCGGCGAGGATCAGCACGAGCGCGGCCAGGCCGAGCGCCTGGGTGAGCGCGGCGTCGTCGAACCGGATGCCCAGGCCGGCCTCGCCCAGCGCCACCCCGATCCCGAGATAGATCAGCAGCGACGGCAGCCCGACCCGGGTGGACACCCGCACCGCGACGACGGCGACGAGCACGACGCACGCCCCGGCGCCGAGCACGAGGGGCAGGCGGTCCACGCGTCGCACCCCCAACAGCTCACGAGGGGGACGACCCTAGCGACCGCCGCCACCCGGGGAGTCCACGGATCTCCTGCCGGTGAGGTGGTTCACGGCCGGACCGCGCGCGGCGGCCCGGGCTCAGCGGCGGCTGTCGGCGCTGCGGGGCCCGGTGAGGGCGGCCACCGGCGTGCACCAGGAACAGCCGGTGAACCCCAGCTCGACCGCCTCCGACGCGGGCAGCGGGATGACCTCGCGCCCGTACAGGTAGCTGCAGCGCCCGAGGTGGAACAGCGGCTCCTCGTCGATGACGAGCACCTCGTCGTCGAGGCCGGAGACGGCCTGCAGCGTGGTGTCGTCGACGGTCTCCTCCTCCGGCTGCGACGCCGGGGGCGGGGGCGGCGGCGGGGGCGGGGGCGGCGGGGCACCACCAGAGGCACCGCCGGGTCCGCCGGGTGCTCCGCCGGGCGGGGGTCCGCCGGCCGGTCGTCCGGGAGGCGGGCCCTGTCCGGGCCGGCCCTGGCCCGGCTGCCCGTGCTGGCCCTGCTGCCCCTGGCCCGCGGGGGCGCCGGCGGCTCCGTTGCCGTCGGCCTCAGCGGGCCGTCCGGTGTTGCCGGCCGGGTCCTGGCGCGTGCGGGCGAGGTCGGCCATGTCGATCCGGGTGGTGGCGGCGTCGTCGCCGTCGGCGCCCGGCCGGCCGCGGGGCGGCCCGGAGGGCGCGCCCGCCGAGCCGGGTCGGGTTCCGGCCGCGGCGCCGCCGAGGCGCGCCTCGGCGGGGGTCCCGGGCAGCGGGAGCATCCCGAGCAGCCGGGCGCCCCCTGGGGCGCCGGACACGCGGGACGGTTCGTCGGTCGGCCGGGACGCGGGGGTGGTCCACCGCGACCCTGCCGACGAGCCGCCGGCGGGACCTGAACGCGATCTCGCCGTCCGGCCGGGT
>JAQSWW010000032.1 GCA_029266415.1 Actinomycetospora sp.
GCGACGAAGACGCCGCGGTCGGGGTCGTTGAACGACTTCTTGGCGACGAACTCGCTCATCGGGTTCGCGGTGCCCCACTGGTCGGAGACCATCGGGTCGCTGATGTCGAGCAGGCTCGGGTGCCAGGTGTCCTCGTCGAGGCACTCCAGCTCCGTCGTGTACTCGACGGTGTTGCCCTGCGGGTCGAGGAAGTAGGAGAACGTGTTGTTCCCGGCCATGTGCCGGCCCGGGCCCCACACCTTCTCGACGCCGGCGCGCAGCAGCCGGCCGGTGCCGCGCATGTACTCGTCGATCCCGCGCATCTCGAACGACGCGTGGTGCAGCGACACGTGCGGGCAGCGCGCGATGGCGAGCGAGTGGTGCTGGGGGTTGCAGCGCAGGAAGTACATCATCTCGCCCATGTGCGGCGAGGTCAGCGTGTCCGAGAGCGTGAAGTCGAGGTGGCGGTCGTACCAGGCCAGCAGCGCCTCGGGCTGCGCGGAGTTGATGACGACGTGGGAGAGCTTGACCGGCACCGACTCCCCCTCCTCGATCCTGCGGTGTTCGCGCACCGCGACGTCCGAGGACACCTCGATGGTGCGGCCCTCGAGGTCGAAGAAGCGGAAGCCGTAGCCGCCGCCGGGGGTCTGCAGCTTGTCGGGCGTGGTCACCAGCGTGACGCCCTCGCGCCCCAGCTTCTCGGCCAGGGCGTCGACGTCGGCGGCCGACTCGGCGCCGAACGCGATGAGGTCGACGCGCTTCTCGGCGGCGGCGCGCAGCCGCACCTGGTACTGCTCGGGCGAGCCCTCGGCCGCGAGGAACGCGATGCCGGTGTCGGTGGTCTCGGGCGAAAGCTTCCACAGGTCGGTGTAGAAGGCCAGCTGGGTGTCGTAGTCCGGCACGGCGAGGTCGACGTGCCGCAGGTGGGTGATCAGGCGGTCCATGGCGGTGTCCTCAGGGGCGAGCGAAGCGACGGGGGGAGGGCTCAGGGGCGCTGGGTCAGGAGGGCGGCGGTGCGGCCCAGGAGGCCGGGCACGTCGGCGGTGCCGCCGGCCCGGGGCGGGGGTTCGTGGGTGAGCAGCCAGCGCGCGAGCTGCACGGAGCCGTCGACGATGGTGCGGGCCCGCGGCAGGCGGCGGTCGACGTAGGCGGTCAGGGCCTTCTCCAGGGTCGAGCTCCGCTCCGCTGCGTCTCCCGTCTCCCGGTCCTCGGCCGCCAGCAGCTCGTCGGCGAGCACGACGGCGTCCTCGAGGGCCTGCGCGCAGCCCTGGGCCAGGGTGGGCGGGCAGGAGTGCGCGGCGTCGCCGGTGACGACCACGCGGCCGCGGTGCCAGGGCGCGTCGACGACGTGGGACTCGAAGTGCGTGTAGTTGATGCGCGCCGCGTCGGTCATGCGCTCGCGGATGTCGATCCACGGCCCGCCGTACTGCGCGGCGAGGTCGCGCATCGTGGCCAGCTGCTCGTCGGGCGAGAGGCCGGTGCGGTCCTGGGCGTCCTCGACGAGGTAGGCGTAGATGCTGTCGGCGCCGGTGGGGCAGTAGCCGGCGATGTAGGCGGCGCCGCCGTACGTGAGGTCCGTGCGCTCGATCGACGCCGGCCGGGAGGTGAAGACCCGCCAGATGCCCATGCCGACCGGGTCGACGGCGGCGGGGATGCCGGCGAGCTCGCGGACCCGCGAGCGCACGCCGTCGGCGCCCACGACCAGGTCGTAGTGGCCCGCCGATCCGTCGGAGAACGCGACGTCGCCGTCGGGGGAGACGCTGGTGACCGTGGTGGCCAGGCGGACCTTCGCGCCGACGTCGACGGCGCGGTCGAGCAGCAGGCGCGCGAGCTGCGGGCGGGGCATGCCGACGGTGGCCGGGAGGTCGTCGCCGCCGGTGCGGGCGTCGGGGATCTCGGCGATCACGGTGCCGTCGGGCGTGCGGAGCCCGAGGACGTCGAAGGCGTAGCCGTGCGCGAGGACCCCGTCGAGCACCCCGAGGTCGCGCAGGACGCGCAGGGCGTTGCCCTGCAGCGTGATGCCCGAGCCGGTGGTGGCGACGTCGGGCTTGATCTCGACGAGGTCGACGGCGACGCCGGCCTCGGCGAGCAGGATCGCGGTGGCGCAGCCGGCGGCACCACCACCGACGACCAGGACGGACTGCACTGCGGACATGGCGGCGCTCCTACTTGACGGCGATCGGGTTGACCGGCGAGCCGACGGCGCCGGTGATGCGCAGGGGCGCGGCGGTGAGGAAGAAGTCGTGCACCCCGGCTCCGGCTCCTTCGGGGGCGCAGTCGTCGGCCAGCGCCTCCAGGTCCCACATCTCGCCGAGGAACAGGCCCAGGTGCGGAATGGCGATCTGGTGCAGTGGCTGGAACGCCTCGTCGAACTCGTTGGGCCGCACCTCGACCCCCCAGGTGTCGGTGGCGATCGCGGCGATGCCGGTGTCGTGCAGCCAGTCGGCGGTGGTGAACGACAGACCCGGCGCGGGCCCGCCCGCGTAGCCGCCCCAGCCCTCGCGCCGCGTGCGGGCGTACTGGCCGGTGCGCACGCAGACGACGTCGCCCTCGCCGACCGCGACGCCGTGCGCGGCGCGCGTGGCCTCGAGGTCGTCGGCGGTGATCGGGTACGCGTCGGGCAGCTCCCCGCGCTCGTCGCCGAGCACGCGCCCCACGTCCAGCAGCACCCCGCGCCCGGCGAGGTGCGCCGCGGCGGTCTCGATGCCGGTGACCCGGTCGCCCGCGCTGGTCACGACGTCGGCGGCGGCGCGGTCGTTCCAGGCGCGGCCGTGGTCGAAGATGTGGCCCAGCCCGTCCCACTGCGTCGAGCACTGCAGCGGCATCGCGATGACGTCGTCGGCGCCGCCGAGCCCGTGCGGGAACTCGCCGTCGAGGGCCTCGCGGCCGGTGTCGAGCATCGTGTGGACGGGGTTGGTGCGCCGCCGCCAGCCGCGCTGCGGGCCCTCGGCGTCGAACGGCTGGGACAGCGAGAACGCCGCTCCGCGCCGCACGCACGCCGCGCCCTCGACGCGCTTGGCCGCGGTGAGCAGGTTGAGCGAGCCCAGCACGTCGTCGGCACCCCAGCGGCCCCAGCGGGACACGCGGGCGGCGACGGCGGCGATCGCGTCCTCGGGCTTCGCGGGGTCGAAGCCGGCGGCGCGCAGCGCGGTGGTGTCGGTGGTGGGGGTGCTCACCGCTCGGCCACCACGCGGGTCTGCTGGGCGCCGAGACCGGTGATCGTCCCGTGCATGACGTCGCCGTCGCGCAGCAGCCGGCCGTGGGCCATGCCGTTCCCGGCGGGGCTGCCGGTGAGGACGAGGTCGCCGGGGCGCAGCGGGGTGATCTCCGAGGCCGCGGCCACGAGGGCGGCGACGTCGAAGAGCATGTCCTTCGTCGTCTCGTCCTGCATCACCGCACTGCGTCCGATCTCCGGCCCGAGGCGCAGCGTGATCCGCAGGTCCGACGGGTCGACGTCGCGGGCGGGTACCAGCCACGGGCCGACCGGGGTGAACCCGGGGCCGTTCTTGGCGCGGAACCAGTCGGTGCCGATCTCGGGCATGTCGCGGCGGAACACCTGGTCGCGGGCGGTGAGGTCGTTGGCGATCGTGTAGCCCGCGACGTGGGCGAGGGCGTGCTCGCGGTCGACGCGGAACGCCTCGCGCCCGATGACCGCGGCGAGCTCGAGCTCCCAGTCGAACTGGGTGGTCCACGAGGGGATGACGACGTCGTCGTAGGGCCCGGTGACCGCCGAGGGCAGCCCGACGAACAGGTACGGCGTCCCGTCGGCGGCCCGGCGGTCCATCATCGCGCCGATCTCGGCGCGGGCCTGCTCCTCGGTGCGCGGGTCGTCCGCGGGCCGGTGGGCGACGGCGAGGTCGACGACGTGGGTGCGGTAGTTGGCGCCGGACTGGAGGATCTGGCCCGGCTCCAGCGGGGCGTGCACCGCGAGCTGGTCCAGCGGGGTCCCCGGCCGGTCGACCAGCGCGTCCAGGCGCGGCAGGACCCGCTCCCAGTCGGTGAGCAGCGCCCGCGTCGTCACCGGCCCGGACACGACGCCGGTGTCGGTGAGGTCGACGACGGTGTCGCCGTCGGTCACCAGGCCCGCGAACCGGCGGCCGACCCCGCTCGAGAACGTGCCCAGTCTGATCCCGACCATCCGGTCCTCCCGCGACGTCGTCGGTGTGGTCGACGACCACGATGCGGGCGCGGGTGGGGGAGCCGGAAGGCCGAACCACTGATGACCGGCATCGGTCGGGGTGATGCCCGAGCGTTGGCCGGGGGCGCCGCGTCCGGTATCCCTACGGCATGACCGAGGGCGGACCGGCGGTGCGGCGACCGGTCCGGCTCGTCAACCTGGACCTCAACCTGCTGCTCTCGCTGCGCGCCCTGCTCACCGAGCGGAACGTGACGCGCGCGGCCGCCGCGCTCGGGCTCTCGCAGCCCGCCGTCTCCGCCGCGCTGGCCCGTCTGCGCCGCCACTTCGGCGACGACCTGCTCGTGCGCGTCGGCAACCGTTACGAGCTCACGCCGCTGGCGCTGCGGCTGGTGGAGCGCACCGAGCGCGCGGTCGGCGGGATCGAGGAGGTCTTCTCCGCGGCGCCGGACTTCGACCCCGCCTCGACCGCCCGCGAGTTCACCCTGCTCGTCTCGGACTACGCGACGAGCGTGCTCGGCGTCCCGCTCGCGGCCGCGCTGGCCGTCCGCGCGCCGTGCGCCCGGCTCGTGCTGCGCCCGCACAGCCCCGAGGACGTGGTCGGGGCGTCCGAGCGCCTGCGCCCGGTCGACGGGATGGTCATGCCGCACGGGTTCATCGACGAGCTGCCCTACCTCGACCTCTACGAGGACCGCTGGGTGCTGCTCGCGGCGACGGACAACGCGCGCGTCGGCGAGGGCGTCACGCTCGACGACCTCGCCGCGCTGCCGTGGGTGACCATCTACCACCGGCCGACGGCGTTCACCCCCGCCAACCTGCAGCTGCGCACCCTGGGCATCGAGCCGCGCGCCCAGGTGGTCGTCGAGTCCTTCCTGCCGGTGCCCGAGCTCGTCGCCGGCACCGAGCGCGTCGCCCTGGTCCAGGCCCGCCTCGCCGAGCGGCTGGGTCCCGACGCCGGCGTGCGGGTCCTGGCCCCGCCGTTCGACGTCGGGCCCCTGCTCGAGGCGCTGTGGTGGCACCCGGTGCACGACACGGACCCCGCGCACACCTGGTTCCGGGGCCTCGTCGCGGAGGTCGCCGCGGCCCTGCCCGCCGCGGCCGCCCTCAGGGGCTGAGCGCCGGACGCGCGCGGGCAGGGGCGACGGTGACGTCGCCGGCGCCGGTGCGGGCGCGCACGTGCAGCGGCCGGCCACCGCTGGTGCCCTCGGTGGGCCGCTCCCGGTGCACCGGCAGCTCGCTGTGCACGCGGCCCGCCGCGGCGCGCAGCTCGACCCGCGCGTCGACGCCCGGGTGGACGCCGACCCAGACCGTGCCCACCCCGGTGCCGATCTCGAGGTCGCCGGCGACCGCGTCGGCGACCTCGACGTCGCCCGCGGCGGCGCGCACCGCCACGTCGGCGTGCACCTCGCCGAGCCGGATGCGCCCGGCGCCGGTGGTGATCTCGGCGGGGCCGAGCACGCGGTCGAGGCGCACACCGCCCGCGCCGCCCTTCAGGGTCAGCGGCCCGCCGAGGCGCCGGACGTGCACCTCACCCGCGCCGCAGCGCAGGTCGGCGCGCCCGGTGACCTCGTCGAGGGTGACCTCGCCGGTGCCGCGCACCGAGACCTCGGCCGCGGAGCCCTCGACGACCACCCGCGCGGCGCCGGCCCGCACCGACACCTCGCTGCCCTCGGGCGCGCGCACGGTGACCGCCAGCGGGACCCCGCGCAGGGCGAGGTCCCGCGGCCCGCGGACGATCAGCCGGCGGGCGTCGGCGTCCCAGTCGAGCGTCGTGGCCGCGACGGCCGCCTCGGCGCGCTCCTCGGGCGACGACACGCCGCGCTCGCTCCCGCCCAGCAGACCGAGCAGGCCGGAGACGCCCGCGAGCCCGGCCAGCGCCTGCAGGCCCTGCAGCCACCCGGCCGGGGCGTCGGGGTCGAGCTCGACGCGGCCCCGGACGGTGGGCGCGTCGGTGGTGTCGGTCGGCTCGGCCAGGTGCACGCGCACCGTGCCCGCGTCGAGCGCGAGGTCGAGGGTCGCGGGGCCCGCCCCCGTGCCGGTGACCTCGCGTGCCGGGGCGGTCATCCCCGCACCCAGCCGTCCACGCCGCCGCCGTCGGGGCCGTCCGGGCCCGGCTTCTCGCTGCCGGGGGAGTCAGTGCCCGGGGTGCTGTCGGTGGGGGTGCTGTCGGTCGGGGTGCTGTCGGTCGGGGTGGTGTCGGTCGGGGTGCTGTCGGTCGGGGTGGTGTCGGTCGGGCTCGTCGGGCCGGTGGTCGGACCGGTGGACGAGCTCTCGTCACGGGCGGCCCGGCCTGCGTTCCAGCCCGAGTCCCAGGTCCCGCCCGTGCTCCCGCCCGGGTCGCCCCCGGTGTCGCCGCCCGAGCCCCAGCCGCCCCAGCCGCCGCGGCCGCCGTGCTGGCGCAGCGCGCCTTGGACGGCCTGGGCGATCCAGGAGTTCAGCGACATGCCCTGGGCGGCCGCCGCACGCTCGGCCTGGCCCTTGATCTGGTCGACGAGGCGCAGCGTCATCCGCGAGATGTCGCCGACGTCGGGGCCGCCGCGCCCGCCGAAGCCCTGCCCGCCGCCGAAGCCCTGGCCGCCGCCGAAGGCCCCCCAGGGGCCCTCGCCACCTCCGAAGCCGGGCCCGGGCGGGGGCGTGGGGCGGGGCGGGCCGTTCGGGCCGCCCGACGGGGCGCCCGCGAACGGCGAGGACGCCGGGCCGGCGAAGAAGCCGCCGTCGTCCGACGACGGCGCGCGGTCGACGACGACCTCGACCTCGCGGCCCGAGAGCCGCAGGGAGACCGAGCGGTCACCGAGGGCCTCGGTGACCTCCCCGGCCAGGTCGGAAAGGGCGTTCATGAGCGCCAGCCGCACGGCCGGCTCGAGGGCGGCGGCGAGCGAGGTGCCCGCCCGGGTGGTCGCCTCGTCGCCGACCGAGGCGGCCGCGGCGAGGTCGTCGCGCAGCGCGGCGACGTACGGTGTCAGGTCCATGACACCACTGTGACACCATACGGCCCATTCGTGCCACCACTGCGACATCATCAGCTGTCGGCGAACGCCGTCGGGGGCGTGTCGTACCGTGGCGCCGTGCCCGAGGCTGGAGACGTAGCGGAGCGGAGCCCGACCGTGGAGACCGTGACGCCGCAGGTGACGCTGATCGCCAAGACGGAGTTCCTCGCGCCGCCCGGGGTGCCGTGGGAGACCGACGCCGACGGCGGCCAGGCGCTCGCCGAGTTCGCCGGCCGCGCCTGCTACCAGTCGTGGACCAAGCCCAACCCGGTGACCGCCACCAACGCGGGCTACCTGCGGCACATCCTCGAGGTCGGGCACCTCTCCGTGCTCGAGCACGGCACGGTGAGCTTCTACCTCACCGGGATGTCGCGCAGCCTCACCCACGAGCTCATCCGGCACCGGCACTTCTCCTACTCCCAGCTCTCCCAGCGCTACGTCCCCGAGCGGGACGCGGCGATGGTGGAACCGGCGGTCATCGCGGAGGACCCGGAGCTGCACCAGCTCTTCGCCGAGGCGAGCGCCGCGGCGCTGGCGTCGTACGAGAAGCTGCTCGCGGGCCTCGAGGAGCGCTTCGCCGACGAGCCCAACCGCACGCTGCGCCGCAAGCAGGCCCGCCAGGCCGCCCGCGCGGTCCTGCCCAACGCCACCGAGACGCGCATCGTGGTGACGGGCAACTACCGGGCCTGGCGGCACTTCATCGCCATGCGCGCCAGCGAGCACGCGGACGTCGAGATCCGCGACCTCGCGATCGCGTGCCTCAAGGTGCTCCAGGCCGAGGTGCCCAACGTCTTCGCCGACTTCGCGATCCGGGAGCTGCCCGGTGGCTCCGAGGTCGCGTCCAGCCCCTACGTCGCCGAGGGCTGATCCACCAGGGCATCCCTCGCCGAGGGGTGTGCCCGACGGCGTGCGGGTAGGGAGACCCCATGAGTGCCGCACAGATCGCCGACGCCGAGCGCCGCGATCTCGCCGACCTGTTCCTGCGGCTCGGCCCGGACCAGCCCACCCTGTGCGGCGACTGGACGACGCGCGAGCTGGCCGCCCACCTCGTCGTCCGCGAGCGCCGGCTCGACGCGGCGCCCGGCATCCTCATCCCGCCGCTGGCGGGCTGGACGCAGCGCGTGCAGGACCAGGCCGCGGCGGGTGACTTCGGCGAGCTGGTGGGGACGCTGCGCTCGGGCCCCCCGTTCTGGAGCCCGCTGGCGCTGCCGCCGCTGCGCGCCGTCGACGTCCAGGAGTTCTTCATCCACCACGAGGACGTGCGCCGCGCCCAGTCCGGCTGGTCGCCGCGGCCGGCCGACGAGGCGCGCGACCGCGTGCTGTGGCGCATGGCCGGGCTGCTCGGTCGGCTGACCTACCGCTCGAGCCCGGTCGCCGTCACGCTGCGCCGCCCGGACGGCACCGAGACGGCCGTGCGCTCGGGCCCGCGCACGGTCATCCTCACGGGGGAACCGGGCGAGCTGCTGCTGCACGCGGCGGGACGGGACGAGTGCGTCGTGCACCCCGAGGGCGAGCCCGCCGACGTCGCCGCGGTGATGGCGCTCGACCGCGGCCTGTAGACCCAGCACCGCCGGGCGGCAGACCGCTCGGCTGGCCGTACCAGGAGGAACCGATCACCACCCGCCTGCCGCGTCTCCCCACCGGGACCGCGCGATGAGCCGCTCGACCGCCCGCCGCCCCGACCAGCCGCGGGGCGGAGGCGCGCCCTCGCCGACCCCGTCGGCCCCGTCCGGCGGCCCCGCCGCCGACCACGACTGCGCCCGCGGCTCCGGAGTCCCCACCTCGTCCGTGCCGGGCGCCGAGGGCACGCCCCCGCCCCTGGCCGACGGCGCGCTGCGCATCGTCGCGCTCGGCGGCATCGGCGAGATCGGCCGCAACATGACCGTGCTCGAGTACGGCGGCCGGCTGCTGATCGTCGACTGCGGGGTGCTGTTCCCGTCGGAGAACTCACCCGGGGTCGACCTGATCCTGCCCGACTTCCGGGCCGTCGAGGACCGTCTCGACGACGTCGACGCCCTGGTCCTCACCCACGGGCACGAGGACCACATCGGCGCCGTGCCGTTCCTGCTGCGCCAGCGGCCGGACCTGCCGGTGGTCGGCTCGCGGTTCACGCTCGCGCTGGTGGCCGCCAAGTGCCGGGAGCACCGCCTCACCCCGCATCTGCTGGAGGTCCGCGAGGGCGAGCGCGACCACCACGGCGCGTTCGACTGCGAGTTCTTCGCGGTCAACCACTCGATCCCCGACGCGCTGGCCGTCGCCGTGCGGACGCCGGGCGGCACCGTCCTGCACACCGGCGACATCAAGCTCGACCAGCTGCCCCTCGACGGCCGGCTCACCGACCTGGCCGGCTTCTCGCGCCTCGGCGACGAGGGCGTCGACCTGCTGCTCGTCGACTCCACCAACGCCGAGGTCCCGGGCTTCGTCACCCCGGAGCGCGACATCGCCCCGGTGATCGACGACGTGTTCCGCGACGCCCCGACCCGGCTGATCGTCGCGTGCTTCGCCAGCCACGTGCACCGCGTGCAGCAGATCCTCGACGCGGCCGCCCACCACGGCCGCAAGGTGTGCTTCACCGGCCGCTCGATGGTGCGCAACATGGGCATCGCGACCGATCTCGGTCTGCTGCACGTGCCCGAGGGCCTGCTCGTCGACCTCGACGAGGCGCTCGCCATGCCCGAGCGCGACGTCGTGCTCGTGTCCACGGGGTCGCAGGGCGAGCCGCTCTCGGCGCTCGGGCGGATGGCGCGCGGCGAGCACCGCCAGATCACGATCACCCCGGGCGACACCGTCGTCCTGCTCTCGAGCCTGATCCCCGGCAACGAGACCGCGGTCTTCGCGGTGATCAACGGGCTGACGCGGCTCGGCGCCGACGTCGTGCACTCCGGGGTCGCCAAGGTCCACGTCTCGGGCCACGCGAGCGCCGGGGAGCTGATGTTCCTCTACAACGCGCTGCGCCCGCGCAACGTGATGCCGGTGCACGGCGAGTGGCGCCACCTGCGCGCCAACGCCGAGATCGCCCGGCGCACCGGGGTGCAGAACGTGGTCATCGCCGAGGACGGCGTCGTCGTCGACCTCGTCGACAAGCACGCCGCGATCGCCGGACGGGTCGAGGTCGGCCACGTCTACGTCGACGGCAACCAGGTCGGCGACGTCGGCGAGTCGACGCTCTCGGACCGTCTCGTGCTCGGCGAGGGCGGCTTCATCGCGATCACCGTCGCGGTCGAGGCGGCCACCGGCCGGGCGGTCGCGCCGCCGCGCATCTCCGGGCGGGGCTTCTCCGACGACCCCAAGGCGCTCGAGGACGTCGTCGCCCTGGTGGAGATGGAGCTCTCGCGCACCGAGGCCGAAGGGATCACCGACACCCACCGCATCGCGCAGGCGGTCCGGCGGGTGGTCGGCAAGTGGGTCGGCGAGACCTACCGTCGCCGGCCGATGATCGTGCCGACGGTGCTACCGGTCTAGGTGCGCGCCGCCCACCTCGTCACGACGGCCACGTCGCCGACCCTGCTGCTCGCGGTGCTCTACCCGGTGGTCGGGGCGCTGGCCGTGGGTGTGGTCGGGGTGGCCTGGTCGCTGGTCGGGATGTTGTTCACCGTCGCCATCCCGGCGTTCATCGTCGACCGCGGCGTGCGTGCCGGCCGCTACACCGACCACCACCTGCGCGAGCGCGAGCAGCGGGCGGTGCCGCTGAGCCTCGCGGCGCTGTCGGTGGCCACCGGGGTCGTGGTGCTGGTCGTCGCCGGCGCGCCACGCGAGATCACCGCGCTGCAGGTCGCCGTGCTCGTCACCGTCGCCGTCGCCACGGCCGTCACGCTGCTGTGGAAGATCAGCTTCCACACCGCGGTGGTGGCCGCCGCGGCGTCCGTGCTCACCCTGCTCGGCGGCCCGTGGTGGGCGCTGTCCTGGGTGGCGGTGCCGGTGGTCGGCTGGGCCCGGCTCGTGCTCCGCGCGCACACGCTCGCCCAGGTCGCGGCCGGGCTCGTGGTGGGCGCGGGCGTGACCACGGCCGTGCTCCTGCTGGCCGGCGTCCGGTGAGCCGGCCGCGCGATCAGCGGGCGGGCGTCAGCCGTCGTCGTCCCCGTCGTCGTCGTCCCCGTCGGCGTCGCCCTGCGGCGCCGCGGGCTGCTCGACCTGGCCGGGAGCGGGCTGGACCTGCCCGCCGGGTGCCGGGGCCACCTGGCCGGGCACGACCTGGCTCACCGGCGGGGTGCCGGGGGCGGCGTCATCGTCGTCGTCCCCCTCGCCCTGCGGGAAGCTGAACACCAGCACCAGCCCGAGGAGGGCGGCCGCGATCGCGAGCCCCGCCCCGACTCGGTCCTTCGTCAACACTGCGACATCGCCCCCGGTGGCGTGGTCGGATCCGCTGTGCGATCGGGTCGGGCTCAGTCGTCGATCGGGACCTCGCCGAAGGCCACGAGGCTGGTGACGAAGTAGGCGATGTAGAGGCCGAGGAGCACGGCGCCGTGCCAGCGGCGCAGCCGGCCCGTGGCCAGGAAGAGCGCGGCGAGCACGGTCATCACCAGCAGCACCGGCATGTGCCACGACAGGACGTCGCCGTCGACGGTGATCGCCCCGCCGACGAGCAGGATGATCCCGAGCTTGCCGGTGGCCGAGAAGACGACGCTGCCGACGACGTTGGCGATGCCGATCTCCGGCGCGCCCCGGCGGGCGGGCTCCGCGGTGAGGAAGATGTCCTCGAGGGAGAGGGCCAGTGTCGCGATCGTGACGCCGAAGACGGTGCCCTCGATGGCGAACTCGTCGATGATCCCCTCGGTGCCCGCCCCGGCGACGACGGCGCCGACGACGAGACCGACGAGGGCGAGCAGGGCCAGCGCGATGCTGGCGCCCGCGGAGAGCTGCCGGGCCTTGAGGAAGCCCTGGTCGACGCGCAGGTCGTCCGGCAGGTCGAAGCCCCGGTGGCCGCCCGCGGTCCCCGTCGGGCCGCCGCCGGTCGCGACGTCCCCGTCCCCGTCGCCGCCCCCGCGGACCAGCGTCGCGGTGCCCGTGCCGCCGCCGGGCCCGACACCGGCCTTCTCGAGCTGCTCGTAGAGCTCGGCGTTGCGCCACACCGGACGCCGCGCGGAGTACTCGCGGTAGGCCACCCAGCCGACGAACGCCACGAACAGCACGAGCAGACCGACGCCGGCGAGGACCGTCAGCGCCCCCGTCAGCGCCAGGGCGTACATCACCACCGGCGCGGCGACGAACAGGACGAGGTAGCTCTTCGGGACGTCCACCGGGCTCGGCGCGATCAGCGCCGCGACGGCGAGCACGATCCCGGTCATCGCGATCGTGGTCCCGACCACCGTGCCGAGCGCGACCTCGCTGAGGTCCTCGAGGTTGAGCACGATGCCGAAGGCCAGGTCGTCGAACTCGATGCCGGTGAAGACCACCGCGATGAGGAACAGCGAGATCGCCCACCGGCTCGCGACACCGACCAGGTAGCCGATGAGCTTCTCGGCGCTGTAGACCAGCACCGCGATGCCCAGCACGAACTCGATGATCGGGATCACGGTTCCGCCCCCTCGGCTGCTCCACGACCGGGTGATCGCGACGTTGATGGTGATCGGGAACACCGTGGCGCGCAACGGGTTGACGCTGGGGAGCGGCGCGTGTAGCTACCCGAAAGCGCAGGTCAGCGCAGGGCCTGCGGCGCCGCGACCGTGGAACGCGACTGATCGGACGAGGGCTCCCGGCGCGGGTTCGGCCACGTGAACTCGATCTCCAGCTCGATCTTGTGGCCGTAGGGCTCGATCTCCAGCTCGCACTCGAACTCGTCGGGCAGGGTCAGCGCCACGGTCGGTCCCACGAGGGCGACGTCGGCCGTGCCGCCCTCCGCGAGCGCCGTGGCCAGCTCCCCGAGCCACCGGGCGGCTTCCTGGCGCGACAGGACGACCCGCTGTTCGATCTTTCCACCGGACATGGCAGCACTCCTCATCGTGCGGCGGACCCGTGTCCGCCGGCCGGCGGCGCGTGGCCAGCGTGATCGCGGACGCGCCGCCCTCAGTCGGCGCGGTGGGGCCGGGACACCAGCGCCGGCACCGGCACGAGGACCGGCTCCCGTGCCGGGCCGGGCGACGCCGGGGCTCCGGAGTCAGGGCCGGAGTTCGCGGCGGCCACGGCCTCGTCGACGAGGTGGCGGTCGGGCGAGAGCACGCAGACCGGGTCGGTGCGGTGCATGTCCCCGGTGAGCTGGAAGGCCTGGCAGCGGCACCCGCCGAGGTCGACCTCGCGGCGCTCGCAGCTCGCGCACGGGTCGGGCATCCAGTCGGTGCCGCGGAACGCGGAGAACAGCGGCGACGACCGCCAGATCCACGCGAGGTCGTGCTCGTTCACGTTGGCCCGCGGCAGCGGGAGCTCGTGCGCGGCGAGGCACGGCCACGCGTCGCCCTCGGGTCCCACGACGAGCTGCCGGGAGCCCCAGCCGCCCATGCAGGGCTTGGGGTACTGGCTGTAGTAGTCGGGGATGACGTAGATGACCTCGGTGCGGCCGCGCAGCCGGTCGCGGGCCGCGCGGGTGACGACCTCCGCGTGCTCGAGCTGTTCGCGGCTCGGCAGCAAGCCGGCGCGGTTGCGCAGCGCCCAGCCGTAGTACTGGGTGTTGGCCAGCTCGACGCGGTCGGCCCCGAGCTCCTCGACCCAGCCGAGGATGGCCTCGATCCGGTCGATGTTCTGCCGGTGCAGCACGACGTTGAGCGTCAGCGGCCAGTCGAGCTCCTTGACCAGGCGGGCGGCCTCGATCTTCTTGTCGAACGAGGAGATGCCGGCCAGCCGGTCGGAGAGCACGGCCTCGTCGGCCTGGATGCTGACCTGCACGTGGTCGAGCCCGGCCTCGCGCAGCGCCTCGGCGCGCGGCCGGGAGAGGCCGATCGCGCTGGTGACCAGGTTGGTGTACATCCCGAGGCCGCTCGCGTGGGCGACGATGTCGACCACGTCGCGGCGCAGCAGCGGCTCGCCGCCGGAGAGGTGGCACTGGAGCACGCCGAGCTCGGCGGCCTGGTCGAGGACCCGGCGCCAGTCGTCGGTGGACAGCTCGTCGGAGCGCTTGGTCAGCTCCAGCGGGTTGGAGCAGTACGCGCAGGCCAGGGGGCAGGCGTGGGTCAGCTCGGCGAGGACGCCGAGAGGACCGTCAGTCATCGGGGTTCGTGGCATCGGGGATCTCCACCCAGCGTCGCGCGGCGAGGCGCGCGAGGAACTGCGTCACCTCGTCGTCGACGACGCGGTCGTAGCGGCGTCCGAGCTCGTCGACGATGTCGGCCACGCTGTGGTGGCCGTCGCAGAGCTCGAGGATGTCGGCGCCGGTCGGGTTGAGCACCACGACGGTCTCCGGACCGAGCAGCACGTGCCGCTCCCGGGCCCCGTCGTAGCGCAGCTTGGCGAACCGGGCGACGTGCGGCCGCCCGGTGCGCGGAACGGTGGCGTTCACGACGGGTACGCGCGGTCGATCGCGTCCATCATGCTCCACAGGACGTCGTTCTTGAACGCGAGCGCGGCGACGGCGGCGTCCTGCTGCTCGGCGGTGCGGCAGCGCTCCTGGACGATCTCCAGCGCGTGCTCCGAGTCGCGCGGCGCCTGGTGCAGGCGGCGGCGGAAGTAGTCGAGCCCGTCGCGGTCGATCCAGGTGTAGTGCTCCTCGAAGGCCGCGAGGCGCTCGGCCATGAGGCCCGGCGCGAACAGCTCGGTGAGCGACGACGCCACCGCCTCCACCCAGGGACGGGTGCGCGCGAAGGTCACGTAGGCCTCCACCGCGAAGCGCACCCCCGGCACGATGTGCCGCCCGTCCTCCATCTCGGCGCGGGTGAGCCCGCAGGCCTCGCCGAGCCGCAGCCACGCCTCGATGCCGCCCTCGGTGACCCCGTCGTCGGTCACGGTGCCGTCGTGGTCGGTGATCCGCCGGATCCAGCGCTGCCGGACCTCGCGGTCGGGGCAGTTGAGCAGGATCGCGGCGTCCTTGCGGGGGATCGCCTCCTGGTAGCAGAAGCGGTTGGCGACCCAGCCGCGGATCTGGTCGGGGGACAGCTCGCCGGCGTTCATGCGCACGTGGAAGTCGTGCTCGCTGTGGTACCGGTTCGCCTGGGACCGCAGCCGCTCGACGAGGGCCTCGGGGCCGGCGCTCGCACCGTTCGTCGCGTGCGTCCCGCTGACTGTGCTGGTCATGCGCTCCTCAGACCTCCACCTCGAGCCCGTCGACGCCGATCTCCACCCCGAGGGCGGTGACCGCGGCGTGCTCGGGGGAGTCCTCGAGCAGCATCGGGTTCGTGTTGTTGATGTGCACGTAGATCCGGCGCCGCGCCGGCAGCCCGGCCAGCACCGCGAGGCTCCCGCCCGGGCCGTCGACGGCCAGGTGGCCCATGTCGCGGGCGGTCTTGGACGCGAGGCCCAGGCGGATCATCTCGTCGTCGGTCCAGGTGGTGCCGTCGACGAGCACGACGTCGGCGTCCGCGAGCTCCTCGTGGACCGCGGGCGTCACCTCCTGGACGCCGGGCAGGTAGACCGCGCTGCGGCCGGTCGCGGTGTCGGTGAGCCGGTAGCCGATCACCCGGCCCTCGTCCTCCACCCCGCCGCCGAACCGCGCCTTCTTCACCGTCGGCACGTCGAACGCGCGGTAGGCCAGCGATCCGCCGAGGGCGACGGTCTCCCCGGGGATCACCCGACGGCGCTCCACCTGGGTGTAGCGCTCCAGGGTGGGCAGGAACCCGGTGCCGTCGGTCAGCGTCGCGAACGAGGCGTCGGTGGCGTGCAGCGTGATGCCCGGCCCTTCGCGCAGCAGGAGCAGGCCCATCGTGTGGTCGAGCTCGGCGTCGGTGAGCAGCACCGCCGCGATCGGGCTGTCGCGTCCGGACCGCGGCCAGAGATCGGGACACGCGTCGATCTGGGCCCGCAGGTCGGGGGAGGCGTTGAGCAGGAACCACGTCGTCCGGTCGGCGCTGACGGCCACGGACGACTGCGTGCGCGGGGTGGCCGGCCGGGAGCCGTCACGGACCGCCCGGCAGCCCGGGCACCCGCAGTTCCACTGAGGGAAGCCACCGCCCGCGCCGGCGCCGAGCACCCGCAGCCACATCGGTCGTCCCTCCTCGGACGCGAGGTATCCGGACAGCGACAGGGGCGCCGGAAACGGTCGTCCCGGCGCCCCTGTCGGCGTCGTCAGTCGTCGAGCTGGGCGACGTACATCGTCACCTCGGGGGCGACACCGAGTTCCTCGAACTCCGGGGTCTCCCAGATGCTGGTTGACTCCATGATTCCTGCCACCTCCTTTCCTCGATCCCGACAACGTACCCGCCGACGCCGTCGGCGGGAGTCGATCACCAGAACTTGATCCCGACGGACTTGAGGCGGCGCTGGTGGAGGTGCTCCACCTTGCCGATGTCGTCCTTGGAGATCAGGTCGCCCCACGCCTGGGCCGCCTTGACGCCCTGCGTCAGCAGTTCTTCCATCTGATCGTCGACGATGTCCGCGCTCTGGATCACGCGGGAACCGAAACCGATGTGCCAGCGCTCGTCGCGGAGCACCAGCTCCATTCCCTTGTGCGTGCCCGGCATGCCCACCGAGAGGCCCTTGAGCGTCTCGAGCAGGGCGTGCTGGCCTGCCGTGAGGACCACGCCCTCGAGAATCATGTGGTACAGCCCGACCGCGGCCGTGAGGTTCTCGTGGTCCGCGGCGACCTCGGCCGCGACGGCGGGCAGACGCTCCTCGAACAGCTCCACGAGGTCCGGGCTGACCCGGTCGCGCAGCGCGTCGACACGCTCGTTGATGGTGGCCCCGGGGATGCCGGCGACCTCCCGCACGACGCGGTCGAAGAAGCGCGCGTGGCGCGCCTCGTCGCGGGCCTGGGCCGCGAAGACCTCGTCCATCCGGTCGTCGGTGGTCGCGGCGCCCCGGAACGACGTGAGATGCGTGGCGACCGCCGTCTCGCCGATGCAGAACCCGGCGAGCAGGCCGAGGACCTGGTCGTACTCGTCCTGCTCGAGCTTCGGCCAGGACTCGATGTCGGTCGACAGGTCGATCGTGGTCTCGTCCCACTGCAGCGATTCCGCGAGCTGGACGAAGTGGCCGTACCCGGTGATCATTCTTGCTGCAACCTCACATCTCCGGGAACTCACCCGGTTCCAACGCCCGGAAGTCCGACTTCTCGGCCCCGCAGATCGGGCACATCCAGTCGTCCGGGATGTCCTCGAAAGGCGTGCCCGGCGGGATGCCGCTGTCGGGGTCGCCCTCCTCCGGATCATAGATGAATCCACACATTTCGCAGAGCCAGCGCACGGCCTCGGCCGGCGCCTCGGTCTGCTCGACGGTCATGTGATCTCCTGCGGGACTTCCGGGAGGGCCGGGGAGCGGAACACCGCGAAGGGGCGCCGGACGGCTGTCCGCCCGGCGCCCCTGTCGCGAACCTGCTGTCGGTCAGTCGTCCATCTGGGCGACGTACATCGTCACCTCGGGGGCGACACCGATCTCCTCGAACGCGGGCGTCTCCCACTCGATACGGGTGTCCATGCGACACCTCCTTCCTGCCGGTCCTCCGGCGTGGTGTGTGGGGGTCCTACTGAAGGGGTCTACTCCTGGGGCAGGGCGAAGCAGAACAGCGCGTCGCCGGCGGACGCGCCGAGCAGGCCGGGCAGGAAGCCCTCGACCCAGCCGCCCCACCCGGTCGGCACCGCGACGTACTGGCGGCCGTCGACCGAGAAGGTCGAGGGGCTGCTGTGGTGCCCGCTGCCGCACTGGAACGACCACAGCTTCTCGCCGGTGTCGGCGTCCAGGGCGACGAACTCACCGGTCGGCGTGCCCTGGAACACGAGCCCGCCCGCCGTGGTCAGCGTCGACGCGCACATCGGGTACTCGCTGTTCCAGCGCCACTTCTCCTCGCCCGTGAGCGGGTCGATGGCGGCCACGAAGCCGTAGTGGTCGTCGAGGTCGACGGCCACACCGGCGCCCCAGTAGGGGATGCTCTCCTTGAACTCGCGGCGCCGGCGGGTCGCCGTCGCCCCGACCTCCTGGACGGGCACGTAGATCAGCCCGGTCTGGGGGTTGTAGGACATGTGCGTCCATTCCTTGCCCCCGGCCGGCCCCGGCCAGAAGTGCACGGGGACGCCCTCCTCGTCCGGGTACACCTTCGGCGTGACCTTGCCGTCGGGCGTGATCTCGCCCCACGTGATGCGGTCGACGAAGGGGAAGACCCGGACCAGCTCGCCGTTGGTGCGGTCGAGCACGAAGAAGTAGCCGTTCTTGTCCGCGTGGGCGAGCAGCTTGCGCCCGTCCGGACCCTCGAACAGCAGGTTCTCCATGGTGGAGTCGTAGTCCCACAGGTCGTGCGGGGTGAACTGGTAGTGCCACTGGATGGTGCCGGTGTTCACGTCCACCGCGACGACGCTGTCGGTGTACAGGTTGTCGCCCGGGCGCACGTCGCCGTCGAAGTCCGGCGCCGGGTTGCCCGTCCCCTGGAAGAGGAGCTCGAGCTCCGGGTCGTAGGTCGCGGTGACCCAGCAGTTGGCCCCGCCGCGCTGCCAGGCCTCGCCGGCCTCGTCGCCCCAGGTCTCGGAGCCGGGCTCGCCCGGCTTCGGCACCGTGTAGCAGCGCCAGCGGCGCTCGCCGGTCATGGCGTCGAACGCGTCCATGTGACCGCGGAGACCGAACTCGCCGCCGGCGCTGCCGACGACGACCATGTCCTTGACGATCAGCGGGGCGACCGAGCCGCTCTCGCCGGCGCGCACGTCACCGTTGACGGTGTCGAAGATCAGCTCGCCGGTCTGGGCGTCGAGCGCGATGAGGTGGGCGTTGAGCGTGTACAGGTACACCCGGCCGTGGCCCACGGCGACGCCGCGGTTGACGTTGCCGCAGCACAGCGAGGTGTCGAACGGGGAGGCGTGCTTGTAACGCCACAGCTCCTCGCCGGTGGTCGGGTCGATCGCCCAGACCTTGCCGTCGGGGCCGGAGACGAACATGACGCCGTCCACGACGAGCGGGGAAGCCTCGAACGAGTAGGTCGAGGCACCCGAGTGCATGCCGGTCGACCCCGCCTGGAACACCCAGGCCGGGGAGAGGCGCTTGACCGTGTCCTTGTTGATCTGGTCCAGCGTGCTGTAGCGCTGGCCGTCGTAGGTGCCGTAGTAGGTCATCCAGTTCTCGGGCTCCGAGCGCGCGTTCTGGATGCGCTCGTAGTCCACGTTCCGGATGGCCGGGGCCTGGCCCTTGACGTTGCTGAGGGTCCGGAAGGCGACGGCCTCGCCGGCGTCGACGTAGTCGGTCATGTCTGCTCCCTTACGGACGCGGCTGCGGGGGACGGTCGATCTTGGCCGAGTCGGGCACCTCGCCACCGAAGACGAGGGCGGCGGTCAGGCCACGCCCCTCGTCGTTGCCGGTCGTCGACCCGTACCAGTAGGTGCCGGGCCCGCCCAGGCTCAGGCGGGCGGTCCCCTTGGAGTGGTTCACCAGCCAGATGATCTTGGGGTCCCCGTTGTGCGGCAGCACCGCGCAGTGGGTGTTCTTGTCGTCGTTGATGAGCGTCAGCTCGACCTCGCCGCCGTGGGGGAAGACGACGATGCTCGGGTCGAAGACCAGCTCGTCCTCCGGGATGCGGATCGTGGCACGCATGATGCCGTCGTCCCCCACCTCGGCGTGACCGACGTTCCCGGTGCCGAGCATGCGGCCCAGCGCCGTCCTGTTCTGGCCGTCCAGACCTGCGGCGTGGAGCTGATCTGCTCGATCATCTGTGGACGTCATCCGACGTACCTCCTCATGGATGTCCTTCCTGCCCGCGGCGGCGTGCCACCCCGGAGTCGTGTCCACCGACCGTGCGGCGGCGCCGGGTGGTCACCCGGCGCCGGTCGTGGCGCGTCGGCGGTCGTCGAGCCAGGGACGAGACGGGGTGCTCCCATGCGCTCCTCCTGGCCGTGTGTCGTCGAGGGACACGGCGGCTCCGCGCAGGGGCGCCGCCACGGGTCTCTCGACCGTCGGGCCGACGATGTCGGCCTCTGGGCGGCAGGACACACGGTTCTCCACGATGACCGGCCGTCGTCGGCCGTCGAACGGTGTGTGCTGAGCCACAGGCGACAGTAGGGAGCCGACCGGACGTCGGCAAGGGGCCGGACGGGGTCAACAGGACTCGATCGTGCTCGTCGCCTGCTCGTCACCCTCCTCGCCTGCAGGGACCACGGAGTGTGATCACCGAGACGGTGTTCCGGAGTCCGGGAGGAGGAGCGACCCGCCCGGTGTGCGGGGCGCCCCTGCCCGACCGGTCAGGTTCGTCCCGGCGAGGTGTCCTGGATCACGAGGGCGTGGTTATGGTCCTGATGGGCGAGGCCGCTGACGGGGATGCGGTTCCCGCCCGGTGGGAGGTCGATCGGGGTTGGGCAGGTTCGGATCGGCCGAGGCGCTCGCGTGGCTCGTCACGTCGGGGGCGCACGCGGACAGCGTCGAGCTCAAGGCACACCTCACGCCGCCGGCCGGCGCGGCGGCCGAGGCGCTGACGGGGCGGCGCGCCCCGACCTGGAGCGTGCGCCAGACCTACCTGCTCGACACCGAGGTCCTGGACCTGCTCCGCGCCGGCGTCGAGATCCGCCTGCGTCGTCGCGCGCGGGGCCGCTTCGACCTCGCGGTGTCGGCGCACCGGGCCGGCACCGCCCGCGAGCGCATCGTCCCCCGGGGCGCGCGCGTCGAGTACGACGTCGTCCCCGGCGGCGTGTGGCAGGACATCGAGGTGCGCCGCGAGATCGACGCGTCCCTCGCCGCGGCGGTCATCGCCGGCTCCGCCAAGGCGCGGGACCTGCTCTCGGGGACCCAGTGCGCGTGGGCGTGCGGCGGCGGGAGCGAGACCGTGGACGACGCCCGGCTCAGCGAGCTGGCGGTGCACGGGCCCCTGGTCGTCCGCCGGGTCAAGGTCACCGCGGCGGAGGGGCTGCGGCGCGCCGACCTCGAGCACTTCCGCTTCCCCAGCGGGCGCGAGCTGGTCGAGCTCTCGACGCGCTGCGAGCCGCCGGAGGTGGCCGCGACCGTCGCCGGGTTCGAGCAGCTGCTCGCGGAGCGCGACGTCGTGGTCGCGCCGCAGTACTGCACGAAGACCTCGGTGTGGCACGACGAGCTGGCGGGCCGCCGGCGGCGCTGACCACGGAGTGCAGCCGGGTCGGCGGACACACCCCGGTCGGGGACGCGTGTGGCTACCGGGGCGCGTGGGACGCCGGGGCTACCGTGACCCCATGGCCGGGCGGACCGACACACCAGACAAGCGCGCGTCGCGCAGCCGCCCGATCACGGGCGGCCGGACGCCGCGCAGCCGGGGTGCCGCGGCGGGGGCCACGACCCGGTCACCCCAGCAGAAGCGGCCGGCGAAGGGGCGCTCCGGCGGACGCCGGCCCGCCGGCCGCGCCCCCGCACGGCGCAGCGGGCCCGGTCCGATCGTCCGGGCGCTGCGCGGTGGCTGGGGGCTCACCGCGCGCGGCCTCGGGTCGATGGTCCGCACGTTGGGACGCGCCCGCGACGTCGACGCCGCCCACCGCCGCGACGGCGTGGCGCTGGCGCTCGTCGTGCTCGCGGTGCTCACCGCGGCCGGGGTGTGGTGGCACGCCGGCGGCCCGGTCGGCGCGGGGCTCGACGTCGGCCTGCGCACGCTGATCGGCGCGGCCGCGCTGGTCCTGCCCGTGGTGCTGCTCGGCGTCGCGGTGATCCTCCTGCGCACCGACCCGGTCCCCGAGACGCGCCCGCGCTCGGTCGTCGGCGGCCTGCTGCTCGGCGTCGCCGTCCTCGCCGTCTGGCACCTCGTGGTGGGCGCCCCCCGCGACCTCGACGCTCGCCGCGCCGGCGGGGGCGTGCTCGGCGCGGTCGTCGCCGACCCCCTGGCGCGCGGGGTCACCACCTGGATCGCCGGGATCGTGCTCGTCCTCGTCGGGCTCTACGGGCTGCTGGTGCTCACGGGCACCCCGGTGCGCGAGGTCGGCGTGCGGCTGCGGGCCCTGGTCACCGGCGAGCACCCCGACGACGAGTGGGGCGGGCCCGAGGACGTCGACTACGACGGCGAGCGCGACCCCGACGGGCTCGACGACGACGGCACCGCCCCGACCACCGCGATCCCGCGCCGGGGTCGGGGTCGTGGGGCCGGCGCCGGCGCGGCCGACCCCGACGCCGAGGGGGACGCCGCCGCCCACCCGGCCCGCCACCGCGAGCGCGGCGCCGCGGCCGTGCCCGACCTGACCACCCCGCCCGAGGGGTGGCCCGTGCCGCCCGCCGAGACGCCGGCCGCAGCCGCCGCGGCGGCACCCGCGGCGCGCTCCCGGAGGCCCGTCGCCCCGCCCGCGCCCCCCGTGGCGGTGCCCGAGGAGACCGAGCCCGACCCGCAGGCCGCGACGTCGTTCAGCTCGCACCGCGACACCGGCGTCGAGGGCGACGACTACCGTCTGCCCCCGACCGACCTGCTCACCCCCGGCGACCCGCCCAAGGCCCGCAGCGCCGCGAACGACGCCATGATCGAGGCGATCACCGGCGTCCTCGAGCAGTTCAAGGTCGACGCCCAGGTCACCGGCTTCACGCGCGGCCCGACGGTGACGCGGTACGAGGTCGAGCTCGGCCACGGCGTGAAGGTCGAGAAGATCACCGCGCTGCACCGCAACCTCGCCTACGCCGCGGCGACCGACCGGGTGCTGCTGCTCGCGCCGATCCCCGGCAAGTCGGCGGTGGGTATCGAGGTGCCCAACACCGACCGCGAGATGGTCCGCCTCGCCGACGTGCTGAACTCGACGACGGCGCGCGCCGAGACCCACCCGATGGTCATCGGGCTGGGCAAGGACATCGAGGGCCGGATGGTGACGGCCAACCTCGCGAAGATGCCCCACCTGCTGGTCGCGGGCTCGACCGGCTCCGGCAAGTCGAGCTTCGTCAACTCGATGCTGGTCTCGCTGCTGACGCGGGCCACCCCGGACGAGGTCAGGATGATCCTCATCGACCCGAAGATGGTCGAGCTGACGCCCTACGAGGGCATCCCGCACCTCATCACGCCGATCATCACCTCGCCGAAGAAGGCGGCCACGGCGCTGGCCTGGCTGGTGGAGGAGATGGAGCAGCGCTACGCGGACATGCAGGCCAACCGGGTGCGCCACATCGACGACTTCAACCGCAAGGTGCGCTCGGGGGAGATCACCGCGCCGCTCGGCAGCGAGCGCGTCTACCGCCCGTACCCCTACATCCTCGCGATCGTCGACGAGCTCGCCGACCTCATGATGACCGCCCCGCGCGACGTCGAGGACGCGATCGTCCGCATCACCCAGAAGGCCCGGGCCGCCGGCATCCACCTGGTGCTCGCGACCCAGCGCCCGTCGGTCGACGTCGTCACCGGCCTCATCAAGACCAACGTCCCGTCGCGGCTCGCGTTCGCGACCAGCTCGCTCACCGACAGCCGCGTCATCCTCGACCAGCCCGGCGCCGAGAAGCTCATCGGCATGGGCGACGCGCTCTTCCTGCCCATGGGCGCGGGCAAGACCAACCGCCTGCAGGGCGCCTACATCGCCGACGAGGAGATCTCCGCCGTCGTCGAGCACTGCAAGGAGCAGGCCGAGCCGGACTACGACGACACCGTCACCACCGAGGCCGCGGGCGAGAAGAAGGAGATCGACGCCGACATCGGCGACGACCTCGAGCTGCTGGTCGCCGCGGCCGAGCTCATCGTCACCAGCCAGTTCGGGTCGACATCGATGCTGCAGCGCAAGCTGCGCGTCGGGTTCGCCAAGGCCGGCCGGCTCATGGACCTGCTCGAGAGCCGGGGCGTGGTCGGCCCGTCGGAGGGCTCGAAGGCCCGGGACGTGCTGTTCAAGCCCGACGAGCTGCCCCACCTGCTCGCCTCGCTGCGCGGCGAGCCGGCGCCCGCCCCCGCGGCGGACCCGGACTCGCCCGTGCCGGCGCCGACGGACAGCGGGTCCTCCGACGAGCCGGCCTGACGTCAGCGCACGGTGTCGCGCCACGCGCCGAGGCCGGTGAAGCGGGGCCG
The DNA here is from genome assembly GCA_029266415.1 of Actinomycetospora sp. Classification (GTDB taxonomy): domain Bacteria; phylum Actinomycetota; class Actinomycetes; order Mycobacteriales; family Pseudonocardiaceae; genus Actinomycetospora. Next base: position 24,065 of record JAQSWW010000032.1, read on the forward strand.
CCAGCCCAGCTCCTCCTTCGCGCGGGTGGTGTCCATGATCGCCGGGTAGGTCGTCGCCGCGACCCACTGCAGCGGCAGGGGCAGGGGCAGCGTCATCGCCGCGCGAGAGGGCACCGCGGCCACCTCGGCGGGCAGCTCCAGCACGCCGGCCCCGAGCTCGCGGGCGAGGTCGGCGAGGGTGACGACGCCGTCGCCGGCGATGTTGTACGGCCCGGGCGGGCCGTCGCCGAGCGCGCAGCGCAGCAGGGCGGCGCCGACGTCGTCGTGGTGGACGAGCTGCAGCGGGAAGGCCGGCACGGCCAGCGGGAGACCCCGGCGCGCGTAGGCCGTGGCCGCGGCGACCAGGCGGCGGCCGACGGCGGCGAGCGGGCCGGGCAGGGGCAGCTTGGCGCCCTCGAGATCGGGCCCGACGACCCCGCTCGGCCGCACCACGTGGACCTCGACCTCGGGGTGCCGCGCGGACTCCTCGGCCAGCAGCTGCTCGCTGCGGGCCTTGTGCCGGGCGTAGAAGAACGGGTCGTCGACGCCGAGCGGGTGGCTCTCGGGGATACCGATCGGGTTGCGGTCGGAGAAGCCGTAGGCGGCGAGCGACGAGGCGTAGACGAACCGGCGGGCACCGGCGGCGACCGCGGCGCGGAAGGCGTCGCGCGCGCCCTCGGCGTTCACGGTGTGGACCGACCCGGGGTTGGTCGTGCCCGTGATGTCGTAGGCGAGGTGCACGACGACGTCGGCCCCGCGGAACGCCGTGGTGAGGCTCTCGGGGTCGCGCACGTCGCCGCGGCGGTGCTCGGCGCGGCGGTCGACGCCGGAGCCGCTGTCGGGGTGACGGGACACCCCGACCACGCCGTCGACGCGCGCGTCGTCGACCAGCATCGGCACCAGGCCGGTGCCGAAGGTGCCGGTCGCGCCGGTGACGGCGACGGTGACGCGTGAGGTGTCGTCGGACGGGCGGGCGGCGTGGATGACGGAGGTCTGTTCGGACACCCCGGCGGTTACCCGCGCGTCCTGGCCCGATGCGCGGCTGTGACCTACAGGTCGAGCAGCATGCGGGTGTTGCCGAGGGTGTTGGGCTTCACGTACGCGAGGTCGAGGAACTCCGCGACGCCCTCGTCGGCCGACTGCATCATCTCGGCGTAGACCTCGGGCGTCACCGGCGAGCCCTCGATCTCGCGGAAGCCGTGCCGGGTGAAGAACGGCACCTCGAACGTCAGCACGAAGACGCTGCGCAGGCCCAGTGCGCGGGCCTGGGCGAGCAGCTCGTGCACGAGGCCGTGGCCGACCCCGGCGCCCCGCATGCTCGGGTGCACGGCGATCGTGCGGATCTCGGCGAGGTCCTCCCACAGCACGTGCAGGGCCCCGCAGCCCACGACGTCGCGGCCGCGCACCGCCACCCGGAACTCCTGGACGGTCTCGTACAGGGTCACCAGGGGCTTGCGCAGCAGGATGTTGTCGTCGGCGAACGAGTCGACCAGGGCCTTGATCCCGCGCACGTCGGCGGTACGGGCCCGCCGCAGCAGCACGGGCGCCGCGATCTCGGGCGCTGGGCTCACCGGACGCTCACGGGAGCGGAGGGTAGGCCAGCCCCCGGGCGATACGCTGGGGGAGTGATCGACCGCTCCCCCCGCTCCCGCGAGCACCCGAAGGTCGCCCTGGTGACCCTGGGGTGCGCCCGCAACGACGTGGACTCGGAGGAGCTGGCCGGACGGCTCGCCGCCGAGGGCTGGGACGTCGCCGCCTCGGCGGACGGTGCGGACGGGGACGCCGACGTCGTCGTCGTCAACACCTGCACGTTCGTCGAGCAGGCGAAGAAGGACTCGGTCGACGCGGTCCTCGCCGCGGGCGGCGGCGACGCCAAGGTCGTCGCGGTGGGCTGCATGGCCGAGCGCTACGGCGCCGAGCTGGCCGAGGCCCTGCCCGAGGCGGCCGCGGTGCTCGGGTTCGACCACTACGGCGACCTGCCGTCCCGCCTCGACGACGTCCTCGCCGGCCGACCGCTCGCGTCGCACACGCCCACCGACCGCCGCACGCTGCTGCCGATCAGCCCGGTGAAGCGTCCCGAGGCCGTCGAGCGCGGCAGCATCCCCGGCCACGAGTGGCTGCCCGAGGTGTCCCGCCGGCGGCTCGACGACGCGCCCGTCGCCCCGCTCAAGCTGGCGTCGGGCTGCGACCGGCGCTGCAGCTTCTGCGCGATCCCGTCCTTCCGCGGGGCCTTCGTCTCGCGCGACCCGCGCGACGTCGTCGCCGAGGCCGCCTGGCTCGCCGACCACGGCGTGGCCGAGGTCCTGCTGGTCAGCGAGAACTCCACGTCCTACGGCAAGGACATCGACGCCCGCGGGGCCGCCGGCGGCGCCCTGGAGCGCCTGTTGGGCGAGCTGGCCGCGGTGCCCGGGATGCGCCGGGTCCGCGTCTCCTACCTGCAGCCGGCCGAGGTCCGCCCGCCGCTGCTGCGCGCCATCGCCGCCACGCCGCGCGTGGCCTCGTACTTCGATCTGTCGTTCCAGCACGCCAGTGCCCCGGTGCTGCGCCGGATGCGGCGCTTCGGGTCCCGCGAGACGTTCCTGGCGCTGTGTCGCGAGATCCGCGCCCTCGACCCCGAGGCCGGCATCCGCTCCAACGTCATCGTCGGCTTCCCCGGCGAGACCGAGGACGACCTCGCCGAGCTCGAGGCGTTCCTCGCCGAGGCCGAGCTCGACGCCGTCGGCGTGTTCGGCTACTCCGACGAGGACGGCACCGAGGCCCTCGACCTGCCCGACAAGGTCGACGCCGGCGAGATCGCCGTGCGCGTCGAGCGCATCACCCGCCTCGCCGAGCACGTGGCGGAGGACCGTGCCGCCCGACGGGTGGGCACCACCGTCGAGGTGCTGGTCGAACGCCGCGAGGCCGACGACGACACCGACGAGGGCGCCGAGTGCTGGGTCGGCCGCGCGGCGCACCAGGGCCCCGAGGTCGACGGCGAGTGCCGTCTCGTGGGCGCGGCGGACCTGCTCGACGGGCTGGCCCCGGGCGTGCTGGTCAGCGGGCGCGTCGTCGACGCCGAGGGCATCGACCTCGTCGTCGAGGCGCTCGCCGTGGCGCACGACACCGGGGCCGACGCCGACGACGCGCAGCACGTCGGCGCGACGCCGGTCGGCGCGGGAGCGTGGTGACCACCCCCGGCCCGGGCCGCCCCGCCGGGGGCCCGGCGTCCCCGGGCCCGGCCACCGGCCCGGCCGCGGTGGTCCCGCCCGTCCCGCTGGTCAACGTGGCCAACGCGCTGACCGTCGTGCGGCTCGTGCTCGTCCCGGTGTTCCTCGTGGTGCTCTTCGTCGACTCCGGGCAGAGCGCCGCGTGGCGGTGGGCGGCGTTCGCCGTGTTCGTGGTGGCGTCGCTCACCGACACCTTCGACGGCGACCTCGCGCGCCGGTGGGGGCTGGTCACCGACTTCGGCAAGATCGCCGACCCCATCGCCGACAAGGCGCTCACCGGGGCCGCGCTGGTCGGGCTGTCGATGCTCGGCGAGCTCGCGTGGTGGATCACCCTGACCATCGCCGCCCGCGAGCTGGGGGTGACCCTGCTGCGGTTCTGGGTGCTGCGCCACGGCGTCATCCCCGCCAGCCGCGGCGGCAAGATCAAGACGGTGCTGCAGACCCTCGCCCTGGGGCTCGCGATCATGCCGCTGCCCGCAGCCTTCGCCCCCGGCGTGGGCGTGCTGATGGTGGCCGCGGTCGTGGTCACGGTCGTCACCGGCGTCGACTACCTCGTGCGGGCCCTGCGCCTGCGCGCCCGGGCGCGCGCCGCGGCGGC
>JAQSWW010000213.1 GCA_029266415.1 Actinomycetospora sp.
CACCGCCCACGACTGGGCCGGGGCGCCGGAGCCCGTCGACACGGTCCTCGACACCACCGGGCTCGCCGGCATCGTCACCCCCAACCCCGGCGACCTGACCGTCGAGGTCGGCGCGGGCACGCCCCTGCGCGCCCTGCAGGCCGAGCTCGCCCCGCACCACCAGCGCGTCGCGGTCGACCCCGCGCGCGTCGCCGACGGCGCCACCGTCGGCGGGCTGTACGCGACGGCCGACGCCGGCCCGCGCGCCCTGCAGTACGGCTCGCTGCGCGACCTCGTCATCGGCGCGACGATCGTGCTCGCCGATGGCACGATGGCGCGGTCGGGCGGCCACGTCATCAAGAACGTCGCCGGCTACGACCTGACCAAGCTGCTGCACGGGGCCCACGGCACGCTCGGCGCGCTCGTCCGGCTCGTGCTGCGCCTGCACCCGGCGCCCGAGGCGGCGACCACCGTCGCGGTGCCGTGCGAGCGGGCGGCGATGGCGGGCGTGGCCCGCCGCGTCGCCGACAGCCCCGTCGAGCCCGCCGCCGTCGAGTGGCTCGCCGACGACCACGGGGGGCGGCTGCTCGTGCTGATCGAGGGGTCGACCGCGGGCGCGGCCGCGCGCGCCGAGCGCCTCGTCGGGATCGTCGGCGAGGGCGCCGCGGTCCTCGGTGACGACGACGCGGGCGCCGCGTGGGAGACGCACGCCGCGACGGTGCGCCGGCGCGCCGACGACCGCGCCGTCTTCCGGTTCGGGGTGACGCCCTCGGAGCTCACCGAGGTGCTCGACGCGCTCGGGTCCGCGGGCCCGCTCACCGACGTCACCGCCTCGCCGCGCACCGGCGTCGCCACCGTCGCCCTGCCCGCCGACCCCGACGTCGTGGCCGAGGCCCACCGGTACGTCGCCGCCGCCGGCGGCACGTCGACGCTGCGCCAGCGGCCGGCGGGGGCTGCGCTGCCCGCGTTCGGCCCGGCGCCGACCTCGGCGGCGCTGCTGCGCGCCGTCGCCACCTCCCTCGACCCCGACCAGCGCTTCGGGCGCGGGCGCCTCGCCCCGTGGATCCCGGCGCCCCAGCCGACCGGAGTCACCGCATGACCACCCACCCCACCGCCGGTCCCTCCCCCGACTTCTCCTCCGAGCGCGGCGAGAAGGCCGCCCCGGAGCGCGCCGACGTCCTCGGCGGCGAGTTCGGCTCGTTCGACGACCACCACCCGCCGGCGCAGGAGCTGCTCGACGACTGCGTGCACTGCGGCTTCTGCCTGCCCACCTGCCCCACCTACGCGCTGTGGGGCGAGGAGATGGACTCCCCGCGCGGGCGCATCTACCTCATGGAGATGGCGGAGAAGGGCGAGATCCCGCTCGAGGGCGCGTTCACCACCCACATCGACCGCTGCCTGGGCTGCATGGCCTGCGTGACGGCCTGCCCGTCGGGGGTCCAGTACGACCGGCTGCTCGAGGCCACCCGCCCGCAGATCGAGCGCAACGTGCGGCGCTCGGCGTCGGACCGGTGGTTCCGCGAGGCGATCTTCGCGCTGTTCCCCTACAAGCGGCGGCTGCGCGCCGCCTCCCTGGTCGGGGCGCTGTACCAGAAGCTGCGCCCGAAGAGCACGGAGATGCTGCTCGCGAAGGTGCCGGACCGCTTCGGGCGCCTGGTGGCGATGGAGTCGCTGCTGCCGCCGGTGAACGTCCGCCAGGCGTTCCGGCGCATGCCCGAGCGCACGCCGGCCGTCGGTGAGCGCCGGGGCCGCGTCGGGCTGCTCACCGGCTGCGTGCAGGACGTCTTCTTCCACCCGGTCAACGAGGCCACCGCCCGCGTGCTCGCCGCCGAGGGCTGGGACGTCATCGCCCCGCGCGAGCAGGCGTGCTGCGGGGCGCTGGGCCTGCACGCGGGCCGCGAGGCCGAGGCGATCGAGCGGGCGAAGAAGCTGATCGCGGTGTTCGAGCGCGCGCAGGTCGACACGATCGCCACCAACGTCGCGGGCTGCGGCTCGTCGATGAAGGAGTACGGCGAGCTGCTGGCCGACGACCCCGCGTGGGCGGAGCGGGCGCAGGCGTTCGCGGCGAAGGTGCGCGACATCTCCGAGGTGGTCGACGAGACCCTCGCCGACGCCCGGGCCCGGCGGCACCCCATCGAGGCGAAGGTCGTCTACCACGACGCCTGCCACCTCGGCCACGCGCAGAAGATCCGCACCGAGCCGCGGCGGGTGCTGCGGGCGATCCCGGGCGTCGACCTGGTCGAGCTGCCCGAGGCGGAGATCTGCTGCGGGTCGGCGGGCATCTACAACATGCTCCAGCCCCAGGCCGCGAGCGACCTCGGGCGGCGCAAGGCCGACAACATCCGCGGCACCGGCGCCGACGTGCTCGTCACCGCCAACCCGGGTTGCCTGCTGCAGATCCGCAAGTACCTCGAGGGCGATCTCCCGATGCTGCACCCGATCCAGCTGATTGACGCCTCGATCCGCGGCGTCCGCCCGCCGGAGATGGGCTGAGCTTTGGCCTCCGGCCTCGTGAGTGCTTGTCCGGGTCCAGGCACGGACAAGCGCTCACAGCAGTTCGCCGGGACGGGCATCCCCGCGCCGGCGACGAGCAGCAGAACGCCGGCGCTGACGATGACGATGACGATCACGTTCTGACCGGGCGCCACCGCGGCGCCGAACAACACGCGGCGGTCCAGCGGCGGCACGTCTGTGCGCGCTCGTCCGCGCCCCAGCACGGACAAGCGCGCACGAGGCCGAAGGCCCGAGGTCAGCGCCAGTGGAGGTAGCCGGGGTCGCCGGAGCCGCCCCAGCGGTCGGCGTCGACGGTGACGCCCGTGCCGGCGCGGACCTCGCCGCACACCACCCAGTCGGCCGGCACCACGTCCTCGCTCGGGAACGTCGCGACCAGCGCGTGGTCCTCGCCGCCGGTCAGCGCCCAGCCCAGCGGGTCCCCGCCGAGGGCCGAGGCCACGTCGCGGAGCTTGTCGGCCACCGGCACCCGGCGCGAGGACAGGTCGACGTGCACCCGGGACGCCGCGGCCACGTGGCCGAGGTCGGCGAGCAGCCCGTCCGAGGTGTCGACCATCGAGGTGGCTCCCGCGCGCGCGGCCACGGGCCCGGCGCGCCAGGGCGGGCGGGGCGTGCGGTGCGCGGCGACCATGGCCACCGGCGAGCGGAAGCCCCGCCGCAGCACCGCCATGCCCGCCGCGGACCACCCGAGCTGACCGCACACGGCCACCACGTCGCCGGGGCGCGCCCCGGAGCGGGTGACCGGCGCCCGGCCCTCCAGGTCCCCGAGCGCGGTGATCGACACCACCAGGGTGTCCGCGGACACGGTGTCGCCCCCGACGACGCCGACGCCGGCGTCCGCCGCCGCGTCCCACACCCCCGCCGCGAGGCCGTCGAGCACGTCGGTGCTGGTGTCCCCCGGGCACGCGAGCGAGAGCAGCAGCGCCGTCGGCACCGCGCCCATCGCCGCGACGTCGGCGAGGTTCGCGGCCACCGCCTTGCGGCCCACCTGCTCGGGCGCCGACCAATCCAGGCGGAAGTGCACACCCTGGACCAGGGTGTCCACCGTCGCGACGACCCGCCCGTCGGGCGCCGCGACGACCGCCGCGTCGTCGCCCGGGCCGAGCAGCGTCTGCTCGGGCTGGAAGCGCTCGCCGGTGAGCCGGTCGATCACGCCGAACTCGCCGAGCTCGGCCGCCGTCCCGCCCTCCGCCGGCGTCGCCCGGTCCGGCCCGCCCGCCGACGCACCGGTGCCCCGGCGCCCGGCGCCCCCGGTCCGTCCGTCTCCCCCGCGCCCGTTCGCCGTCCGGCTCACCCCTCGACTCCCTGCGGTACCTTGCCTGCTGCGCCGTGCCGGTGCCCCCGACCGCCGGCCCCCGTTCCCGAGGAGGCACATCCGTGGTCCAGGCCTACATCCTGATCCAGACCGAGGTGGGTCGTGCCGCCGCGGTCGCCTCGGAGGTGGCCGGGATCATCGGGGTCACCCGGGCTCAGGACGTCACCGGACCCTACGACGTCATCGTGTCCGCCGAGGCCGACGACGTGGAGTCGCTCGGTCGCACGGTCGTGAACGCCGTCCAGAAGGTCCCGGGCATCACCCGGACGCTCACCTGCCCCGTCGTGTCCGCCGACTGAGCGGTGCCGCCCCTCCGCGGGCCCGGGGTGGTGCACCGGCTGCCCCGCGTCCTGGTCGGGATCGCCCTCACGCTGCCCGTGCTGCTCGTGGTCGGCGTCCTCGTCGCCTCCGCGCTGCTCGTGCGCGAACCGGTGCCCGACGCCGACACCGTCCGGCTGCCCGTCGCCGCCGTGCCGGTGCCCGCCGCGGCCAGCGCCGACTGCTCGCGGCTGCTCTCCGGGCTGCCCGGCGAGATCCCCACCGAGCGCGGGCTGCTGCCGCGCCGCGTGCTCGCCGACCCGGTCCCGGCGGCCACGATCGCGTGGGGCGGCGAGGACGGCCGGGCGCCGGTCGTCCTGCGCTGCGGCCTGCCGCGTCCCGTCGAGCTGGCGCCCGGCGCGTCGACGCTGGACGCCGGCGGCGTCGACTGGGTCGCGGTCGAGGACGGTGTGCCGGGCAGCACGACCTGGGTCACCGTCGACCGCGCGGTGCACGTCGGGCTGACGATCCCCGACGACCTGGGCACCGGCCCGGTCCAGGACGTCTCGCGCGGCGTGAAGATCGCGCTGGTCAGCCGCCCCGCCGGCTGAGCGCGGTCTCGACCAGCGTCTCGACCAGCACCGGGTACTCGAAGCCCGCCGTGGCCCACATGCGCGGGTAGAGCGAGGTCGACGTGAACCCCGGCATGGTGTTGAGCTCGTTGACCAGCAGCCGTCCGTCGCCGGTGAGGAAGAAGTCGACGCGCGCGAGCCCCTCGACGTCCATCGTCCGGAACACCGCGACCGCGGCGCGGCGCACGGCCTCGGCCACCTCGTCGTCGAGCTTCGCCGGCACGTCGAGCTCGCAGGCGTCGTCGAGGTACTTGGTGTCGAAGTCGTACCAGCCGGCCCCGTCAGCACCGCCGCCGACGACGCGCACCTCGGCCGGCACGCTCGCCTCGACGCGCCCGTCGGGGTGCTCGAGGACCCCGCACTCGATCTCGCGCCCGACGATCGCGGCCTCGACGAGCACCTTGGGGTCCTCGGCGCGGGCGGTGGCGACGGCCGCGGCGAGCCCCGACCAGTCGGTGACCCGGCTGATGCCCACCGACGACCCGGCGCGCGCGGGCTTGACGAACACCGGCAGCCCGAGGCGCTCCCGCTCCTCGTCGGTGAGGGTGTCACGGTCGCGGCCCAGCACCGCGTGGTCCCCGACGGCGACGCCCGCCTCGCGCAGCAGGCGCTTGGTGACGTCCTTGTCCATCGACGCGGCGCTGGCGCACACCCCGGCGCCGACGTAGGGCACGCCGGCCATCTCGAGCAGGCCCTGCACCGTGCCGTCCTCGCCGCCGGGGCCGTGCAGCACGGGCACGACGACGTCGACGCGGCCCAGCGAGGTGCCGTCGTCCAGGGCGATCAGCTCGCGGCGCGTCGGGTCGGCGGGCAGCGCCACCGGCCGGCCGGACGTGACCTCGGGCAGCTCGCGTCCGTGCAGGCGCAGGACCTCGGGGTCGGTGGGGCCCAGGACCCACTCCCCGGCCGGGGTGATCGCCACCGGCAGCACGTCGTAACGCGCGCGGTCGAGGTGGGCGAGCACGCTGCCCGCCGAGAGACAGGAGATCCGGTGCTCGCTGCTGCGCCCCCCGAAGAGGACGACGACGCGGGGGCGTTCTGCCTGGCCCGCTGCCCCCCGCCGGGTCGAGCTCCGCTGCGCTTCGTCTCCCGCGCCCGTCATGCCGGCGGAGCCTACGCACCGCGTCACAGGGCCGTGCGGACGGCGTACAGCTCGGGGAAGAACGTGAGGTCCAGGACGCGACGCAGGAAGGACGCCCCGGTCGTCCCGCCGGTGCCGGTGCGGAAGCCGATGGTGCGCTCGACGGTCTTGAGGTGGCGGAAGCGCCAGAGCTGGAAGTTGTCCTCGACGTCGACGAGCTCCTCGCACGTCTCGTAGACGTCCCAGTTCCGCTCCGGGTCGTCGTAGATCGCGCGGAACACCTCGACCAGCCGCGTGTCCTCGCGGTGGGGTTCGCGCGGGTCCCGCGCGAGCATGTCGGCCGGCACCGGGTGGCCGCGCCGGGCGAGCAGGTGCAGGAACTCGTCGTAGAGGCTGCGTCGGTCCAGCGCCGCGGTGAGCACGGACCGCGCCGCCGCGTCGTCGGAGAACACCTCGAGCATCGCGGGGTCCTTGGCGCCGAGCAGGAACTCGACCGCGCGGTACTGGTAGCTCTGGAAGCCCGACGACGAGCCGAGGAACCCGCGGAACTGCTGGTACTCGCTGGGCGTGAGCGTCGCGAGCACCGACCACTGCTCGATGAGCTGCCTCTGCACCTGCTTGACGCGCGCCAGGCGCTTCTGGGCCAGCGCCACGTCGTCGCCGGCGAGGTCGTCGCACGCGCCCGTGAGCTCGTGGAGCGCCAGCTTGAGCCACAGCTCGGAGGTCTGGTGCTGGATGATGAACAGCAGCTCGTCGTGGGCCTCGGGGCGCGAGAGCGGGGTCTGCGCGGCGAGCAGCTCGTCGAGGTGCAGGTACCGCCCGTAGGTCAGGTGATCGGGCACGGCGCCGATCCTCGTCGCCCGGGGGGCCCGGGCGCGACCCCCGCGAGCACCCGCGTGAGCACCGCCAGCGCGTCGTCGAGCTCGTCGCCGGCCGGGCCGGCCCAGCCGACGAGCACGCCGTGGCCGTGGGGCCCGGCGGGGTCGAGGTGGTGGGCCCCGAGCGGGCCGAGGTGCACGCCGTCGGCCGCCGCGGCGTCCACCACC
>JAQSWW010000214.1 GCA_029266415.1 Actinomycetospora sp.
GGAACAGGTCAGTGGCGGACGAGGCCGATGGGGTTGCCGGGCGGGAACGCGTGGCCGGCCACGACGGCGTCGACGAGCGGGGCGAGGAGCTCCGCGAGCCGGTCGGTGCGCTCGCGGCCGAGGACCGCCCACGGCCGGGCCGCGAGCCGGTCGGTGGCGGCCTCGATCTCCGCGCGCCCGGCCCGACCCGCGTCGGTCAACCGGTCGGCGTCGTCGAGCCAGCCGCGCTCGCGCAGCTCGCGGGCACCCTCGGCCCAGGCGACCTCGTCGAAGCGGCGCGCCTGGCGGGTCGTCGAGGCGTTCAGCTCCCCAGCGGCGGCCTTGAGGCGGTGCGGCGCGACCGGCCCGAGACCCTGGGACACGAGCACGGCCACGTGGCCGTCCCCGCGGTGCTCCCGCAGCGTCGTCGCCGCCTGCCACAGGGCGCGGACGGGCTCGTCGGGGCGGGGGAGCGCCTGGTTCGCCGCGCCGAGCACCCGGCCCTCGGTGTCCGCGGCGTCGGCGGCCGCACCGGCCAGCGCGGCGGCCTCGGCGATCTCCGGGCGGTGCGCCGCCTCCTCGCCGAGCAGCCGGTGCAACGCGGCGCCGGCCCCGACGGAGCGGGCGGTCAGGCAGCGCGCGGGGTCGGCGAGGTCCCAGGCGTCGGGCAGCGCGCGCTCGGTCCGGAGGCGGTGGAAGCCGTGGAAGGCCGCGTGGGCGACCTCCGGCCCGACCCGACCCAGGGGCGCCGCGCGCTGGGCGGCGTAGGCCATCCAGAAGCCGCGCAGCCCCACGGCGTCGGCCGCGGTCCGGGCCTCGACGGTGAAGTAGGTGACCGCGTGCAGCGGCTCGAGCAGGCTCCACAGGCGGCGGGCGTCGTCCACGGACAGGATGATCCTCGCGCCGCGCCTTGCCGCACCATCGAACACGTGTTCGAATGGTGGGCGTGCGGTGGGACGAGCAGAAGGTCGCGGGCGGGCCCGAGGAGCTGCCGGGGATGCCCGCGCTCAAGGGGCTGGTGCGCAGCGTCCGGACGCCGGAGTTCGCCGGCATCACCTTCCACGAGGTGCGGGCGCGCTCGGTGCTCAACCGGGTGCCCGGGGCGTCGCCGATGCCCTTCGCGTGGACGGTCAACCCCTACCGGGGCTGCAGCCACGCGTGCACCTACTGCCTCGGGCCGGACACCCCGGTGCTGATGGTCGACGGCACCAGCGTGCGCCTCGCCGACGTCCGCGTGGGCGACCTGGTGGTGGGCACCGCGATGCGGGGGAACGCGCGCAGCCTCGTGCCGACGCCGGTGCACGCCGCGTGGACCACCACGAAGCCGGCCTGGCGGGTGCGCCTGGCCGACGGCACCGTGCTCGTCGCCAGCGCCGACCACCGGTTCCTCACCCCCCGGGGCTGGGTGCACGTGCGTCCCGAGGGGTGCGCGGGCGACGAGCGACCCCATCTGGGGGTGGGCGACGTGCTGGTCGGGGCCGAGACGCTGGCCGACGAGGCCTTCCGCCGCCCGGGCAGCCCGCCCGTGGCGCCTCCGCCGCCGGGTGACGCGCCGGGCGGGCGGGCGGTGGCCGCGCTCGAGGAGCTGCCCGGCGAGCGTCCGCTGTGCGACCTCACCACGGGCACCGGCGACTTCGTGGCCGACGGCGTGATCAGCCACAACTGCTTCGCCCGCAACACCCACACCTACCTCGACCTCGACGCGGGCGACGACTTCGACCGCCAGGTGGTGGTCAAGCTCAACGCGCCCGAGGTGCTGGCCCGCGAGCTGCGCGCGCCGCGGTGGGCCCGGGAGCACGTCGCGATGGGCACCAACACCGATCCCTACCAGCGCGCCGAGGGCCGCTACGCCCTCATGCCCGGCATCATCCGCGCCCTGGGCGGTACGGGGACGCCGTTCTCGATCCTCACCAAGGGCACGCTGCTGGCCCGCGACCTGCCCGAGCTCACGGCCGCGGCACGCGACGTCCCGGTCGGCGTCGGGGTGTCGCTCGCCCTGCTCGACCCCGAGCTGCACCGCCGCGTCGAGCCGGGCACGCCGACGCCGCGCGCCCGTCTCGACCTCGTCCGGCGGATCCGCGACGCCGGCCTGCCCTGCGGCGTGTTCGTCGCGCCGGTGCTGCCCGGGCTCACCGACACCGACGAGGCCCTCGACGCCCTGCTCGGCGAGATCGCCGACGCCGGAGCGAACGGCGCCAGCGTCCTCGCGCTGCACCTGCGCCCCGGCACCCGCGAGTGGTTCCACGCCTGGCTCGCGCGCGATCACCCGGAGCTGATCGAGCGCTACGCCGCGCTCTACCGCCGCGGGGCCTACGTCGACGCGGCCTACCGGCGCGACCTCGCCGCCCGCGTCCGGCCGTTGCTCGAACGCCACGGGCTCGCCGGCGGCGGGCACGCGATGGGCGGGCGTCAGGGGTACGGCGACCGCATCGACGGCGGCGAGGGCAAGGGCGGCTGGCCCGACGGCGCGATGCCGCCGCCCGCGGTGCCCGCGGCGGTGGTCACCTCGCCCGCCGAACAGCTCTCGCTGCTCTGAGGAACACGCACCCCGGGGGCGTGCCCCAGGAGGACGCCACGGCCGTCGACCCGGCCTGCGTCGTCGCCCCGCCGTCCCGTCCCCGACGAGGCGCCGGCCGTGCCGGGTGCGCGAGGATCGGGGCGGCGGGCGCGGATAACCTCGTCGGGTGGTGCGCGGAGCGCGCGCCACCCGACACCCCGCGACCCAGGAGCACCACCGCACCATGATGCGCACGCACCCCGCCGGCACGCTGCGCGCCGAGCACGTCGGCGCCACCGTCACCCTCGCCGGATGGGTGGCCCGCCGCCGCGATCACGGCGGGGTCGTGTTCATCGACCTGCGGGACGCGTCCGGCATCGTCCAGGTGGTGTTCCGCCTCGGCGACGTGGCCGAGGAGTCGCACCGCCTGCGCGCCGAGTTCTGCGTCCAGATCACCGGCGTCGTCGAGCAGCGTCCGGCCGGCAGCGAGAACGCCGAGCTCGCCACCGGCGGGGTCGAGGTCAGCGCGACGGCCCTGACCGTCCTGAGCGAGTCCGCGCCGCTGCCCTTCCAGCTCGACGAGCACGGCGAGGTCGGCGAGGACGCCCGCCTGCGCCACCGCTACCTCGACCTGCGCCGCGAGGGCCCCGCCTCGGCGCTCCGGCTCCGCAGCCGGGCCAACAAGATCGCCCGCGACGTACTGTCCGACCGCGACTTCATCGAGGTCGAGACCCCCACGCTGACCCGGTCGACGCCCGAGGGCGCGCGCGACTTCCTCGTCCCGGCGCGACTCAAGCCCGGGTCCTGGTACGCGCTGCCCCAATCGCCGCAGCTGTTCAAGCAGCTGCTCATGGTCTCCGGGCTCGAGCGCTACTTCCAGATCGCGCGCTGCTACCGCGACGAGGACTTCCGCGCCGACCGCCAGCCCGAGTTCACCCAGCTCGACATCGAGGCGAGCTTCGTCGACCAGGACGACGTCATCGCCCTGGGCGAGGCCGTCATCGGCGCGCTGTGGTCCGAGCTCGGCGGGTACACGATCTCCACGCCGATCCCGCGGATCCCCTACGCCGAGGCGATGGCCCGGTACGGCTCGGACAAGCCGGACCTGCGCTTCGACCTCGAGCTCACCGAGCTGACCGCGTACTTCGCCGACACCCCGTTCCGCGTGTTCCAGGCCCCCTACGTCGGCGCCGTGGTCATGCCCGGCGGGGCGTCGCAGCCGCGCCGCACGCTCGACGGCTGGCAGGAGTGGGCCAAGCAGCGCGGGGCCAAGGGCCTCGCCTACGTGCTCGTCGGCGAGGACGGCACCCTCACCGGTCCGGTAGCCAAGAACATCACCGAGACCGAGCGCGAGGGCCTGGCCAAGGCCGCGGGCGCGAACCCGGGCGACTGCATCTTCTTCGGCGCGGGCGAGGCCCCCGCGGCCCGCGCGCTGCTCGGCGCCGCCCGCGGCGAGATCGCGCGCCGCCTCGACCTGATCCCCGAGGGCTCGTGGTCGTTCGTGTGGGTCGTCGACGCCCCGCTGTTCGAGCGCGCCGGGTCGACCGACGACGTCGCGGTCGGTTCGGGGACGTGGACCGCGGTGCACCACGCGTTCACCTCGCCCACCCCGGAGTGGATCGACCGCTTCGAGGACGACCCCGAGCACGCGCTGGCCTACGCCTACGACCTCGTCTGCAACGGCAACGAGATCGGCGGGGGGTCCATCCGTATCCACCGCCGCGACGTGCAGGAGCGGGTGTTCGCCCTCATGGGCCTCTCGCCCGAGCAGCAGCAGGAGAAGTTCGGCTTCCTGCTCGACGCGTTCGCCTACGGCCCGCCGCCGCACGGCGGCATCGCCTTCGGCTGGGACCGCATCTGCGCCCTGCTCGCCGGGGTCGACTCGATCCGCGAGGTCATCGCGTTCCCCAAGACCGGCGGCGGGTACGACCCGCTGACGGCCGCGCCCGCGCCGATCACGGCGCTGCAGCGCAAGGAGGCCGGCGTCGACGCCCCGGCGCCGGGAACGCAGACCAAGCCCGCGGCGCCGGTGAAGCCGCCCGAGCGCCCGGTGCAGTGACCGGGCCCGCGTCGGGGGGAGCGAACCGGTGATCCGGCTGCGGGTGCTGTGTCCCGAGGAGGACGAGGGCGTCGTCGACGGCGTGCTCGAGGTCCTCACCACCGAGCCGGGCGCGGTGCACGTCGTCCGCCTGCGCGGCGCCGCCGTGGACCCGCCGGGCGACGTCGTCGAGGCCGACCTCGCCCGGGAGTCGGTGGACGAGGTCCTCGACGCGCTGCGTGAGCTCGGCTGCGTGCGCCGCGGCGGGGTCGTGCTCGAGACGCTGGACACCGTCATCTCCGACGCCGCCGACCGGGCGGAGGAGGCGGCGCCCGGTGAGGGCGTCGACGCGGTCGTGTGGGACGAGCTGCTCGCGCGCACCGGGCAGGGCGCCCGCCTGTCGGTGACGTTCGTGATCATGTTGACCATCGCCTGCCTGCTCGCCGCGATCGGCGTCGTCACGAACTCGCCGGTCACGGTCGTCGGCGCGATGGTGCTCGGCCCCGAGTTCGGGCCCCTGGCCGCGCTGGCCGTGTCGGTGGTGCGCCGCGACGGCGCGCTCGCGCGCACCGCGGGCCTGGCGCTGGGCGCGGGCTTCGCCATCGCCGTGGCGGTCACCGCGCTCGGGGCGGCGGGCGCGGCGGCGATCGACCTGATCCCCGACGACGCCCTGACCAACCTCTCGGGCGTCGCGTTCATCTACCAGGTCGGCCCGTTCTCCTTCCTCGTGGCCGTGCTGGCCGGGGTCGCGGGCATGGTCGCGCTGATCGCCGGCGAGGGCTCCGGCGTGCTCGTCGGGGTGTTCATCTCCGTGACGACGGTGCCCGCGGCCGGCTTCGCGGCGGTCGCGGTGGTCCTCGCCGACTGGCTCCGGGCGGCGAGCTCGCTGCTGCAGCTGGTCATCAACGTCGCGGGGATCGTGCTCGCGGGCCTGGTCGTCCTGCTGATCGCGCGGGCCTTCCGGCAGCGACGCGGCCTGCCCGAATCCCTCCCCCAGGGGGCGGGGTACCGGTAGAGTCCCTCGGCTGATGGCTCCCCTGACGACGGACGACGCCGGTACCTCCGACGGTCGTGCCCCCGACGCGGACCGTTCCGGCGGCCTCGCGCGGGTGGTCGGGCTGGCCGAGGAGCTGCTCACGCGGCGCCACGGGGCGACGGTGCGGCTGGCCGACCCGGTGGACCTCGGCGGCAGCGCGCGCTCGCTGGTGGTGCGGGTGCGCGTGGCCGAGGACCCCTTCTCGCTGCCCCGCACGCTGGTGCTCAAGCACTACCTCGACGAGCCCGGCACCGGCGAGCAGACCACCGACCGCTTCCGCTACGAGGCCGCGTCCTGCCAGTTGCTCACCGCGATGCCCGCCGAGGACCGGGCGAGCCCGATGCTCGTGGCCAACGACCCGCCGCACCGGCTGCTGGTCCTCGAGGACCTCGGGCGCTGCTCGACGCTGGCTGATCGCCTCCACGAGCCCGACCCCAAGGCGGCCGAGCGGGCGCTGCTCGGCTGGGCGCGGTCGCTCGGGCGCATGCAGGCGGCCACGGCGGGCCGCGAGGACGACTTCGGGGCGCTGCTGCGACGCTTCGGCGAGCGCGCCTGGCGCGACCCGCTGGCCGACGACGCCCGCGCCGCGCTCGCGCAGGTGCCCGACCAGCTCGCGCAGCTGCTGCGCATCGAGGCCGCCCCGGCCGCCGTCACCGAGGCGCGCACGGCGGCGCGGCTGCTCGGCGGGTCGGGCTACCGCGCGTTCAGCCCGGCCGAGATCCGCCCGGACAACTGCCTGCTCACCGGTAGCGGCGCGCGGTTCCTCGACTTCGAGTGGGGCTGCTTCCGCGACGTCGCCCTCACCGCGGCCACGCTGCGCCTGCCGCTGCCCAGCGGCGGGAAGGCCCGCGCGCAGCCGGCGGGCATGGCCGAGGCGATGGTCGCGGCCTGGCAGGCCGAGATCACGCCGGTGTGGGCCGATCTGGCCCACCCCGAGGTGCTGCGCGAGCGGGTGGTGCAGGCCGAGGTGCTGTGGGTGTGGCTCTCCACCCGCGCCCTGCTGCCCGCGGTGGTCGGCGCCCGGCACGACGGTCCGGCGGCGCGGGTCGTCGTGGCCGACCCGGGCGAGGACGCGCCCGCGGTGCTCAGCGCGCTGTGGCGGCGCCTCGGGGTCGACGCCGGGCAGACCGGCCTGGTGGCCATCGCCGAGCTCGCCGCGGCCGTCGTCGGCGCGCTCGGGCGCCACGGCGGGGAGGCGGTCCTGCCGCCCTACCCGGCCTTTCGTCGGGTCTGAGGTCCGGCTCGCGGCT
>JAQSWW010000033.1 GCA_029266415.1 Actinomycetospora sp.
CTGATCGGCGCGAACGGCCCCGAGGAGGCGAAGCACCGGGCGGACGAACCGGACGACCCCGTGGCGGTCGAGCCGGACCCGGACGACCCCGTCGACCCCACCGACACCCGGCCCCGCAGCGACGGCGGTCCGGTCCCCGCGGTCCACACCTGAGCCCGACCTCCCCGATCGTCACGCCCCTGGCCGGGCGGTCACCGACAGGAGAACGCAGCATGAGCGAACCGGCAGTGGACACCGGCCCGATCGACTACCTCGTCGTCGAGTTCCCCGAGGGCACGATGACCGGCGAGGGCATGCCCCTCCTGCTGGACCTCGTCGACCGCGGCCTGATCCGCATCCTCGACCTCGTCTTCGTCCGGCGGGAGCGCGACGGCTCCCTCTCCGGCCTGGAGATCACCGACCTCGACGGCGACGGCATCCCCGACCTCCTCGAGTTCCGGGGCGCGTCCTCGGGCCTCCTCGACCAGGACGACGTCGCGGAGGCGGGGTCGGTCGTGGCCCCGGGCGCCACGGCCGCGGTGCTCGTCTACGAGAACGTCTGGGCCGCTCCGCTCGCCGGCGCGCTCCGGCGCAGCGGCGCGCAGCTCATCGCCGGCGGACGCATCCCCGTCGACGCCGTCCTGGCCTCCCTCCCCGAGTCCACCGACCACACCGACGCGCCGTCGTCGGTCCAGCCCACCTGACGAGAGGTGCCGCCATGCCGGGTCTCCTGCGAGGACTCGCCCGTACCGCGCTCGTGGCCGGGACGGCCACCGCGGTCTCCAACCGCGTCTCACGCCGACAGGCGGGACGGTGGGCCGCCGAGGAGCCCCCGCCCCCGCAGTACGCACCGCCCCCGCAGTACGCACCGCCCCCGCAGTACGCGCCGGCCGGCGAGGGCGCGGGCGCCGGCGACACCATCGCCCAGCTACGCGAGCTCGGCGAGCTGCGCAGCCAGGGGGTGCTCACCGAGCAGGAGTTCGCCGACCAGAAACGCCGGATCCTCGGGGGTTAGAGCAGGCCCAGGTCGCGGGCGCGGCGCACCGCGTCCCGTCGCCCGTCGGCGCCGAGCTTGCGGTACACCGCGCGCTGGTGGGTCTTGACGGTGTTGACCGAGACGTAGAGCGCGGCGGCGATCTCGGTGTTCGACAACGAGCTTGCCAGGTAGCGCAGGGCGAGGCGCTCGCGCTCGGTCAACGGGTCGACGGCGCCCAGCCGCTCCGCGCCTGCGGGCGTGGCGGCCGGCCGGCCGAGGAGGTCCAGGGCGAGCCCGCCGGCCGCACTACCGCGCTCCAGGCGTTGCGCCAGCAGCGGAGCGAGATCCGGCTCGGCGAGGAACGGGCGGCGCAGGCCGCACCCCGCGGCGGCGACCAGGGCCTCCTCGACGAGGTCCGCCGCCCGGTCCTCGTCGCCCGCCGCGCTCGCCAGCAGCGCGCCGACGACCCCGGCGCCGACACGGGTGCGCACCGTGCCCCCGCCGACCGCGGCCAGGACCTCCCGGGCGGCGTCGCGGTCGCCGAGTTGCCGGTGGAGCCGCGCGAGCAGGACCCGCCCGGCGTCCGTCTCCGGCGGGCCCACCGGCTCGAGGAGGAGCCGGACGGCGGACACGTCGCCGACCCGGGCGAGCAGGGCGGCCTCGGTCAACACCGACTGCTCCCGCAGCGGCCGGGGCGGCACCCACCCGCCCAGCCGGACCCGTATCGACCGGAGCTCGGCGAGGCCCCGTCCGGGATCGCCGGCGGCCTCGTGGCGCTCGGCCCGCAGCAGCGCGGCCGCGAGGAGCAGGTGTCGCTCCGGGCTCCGCTCCTCCGCCTCGGCCAGGCGGCGCCACCACCGGTCGGCCCCCTCGGTGTCCCCGCGGTCGAAGACCACGCGGGCCATCGCCAGGTGGGCCGGGGCGACCTGGGCCGTCAGCGTCCACCCGGGGGCCTCGGCGGCGTCCACCACCCGCGTCGCGACCCGCTCGGCCTCGCCCAGCTCGCCGCGCTCGACGGCCACCAGCGCGAGGTGGGCCGCGGCGCTCAGGGGCGGGAGGGTGCGCGCCCCGCCCGGATCGGCCACGCCCCGGAGGTGGGCCTCCGCGCCCGCGAGGTCGCCGGTCCAGAAGGCGGCGGTGCCGAGGTTGCCGCGCACGACGTCGAGGACGACGTCGACGCCGGCCACGTCGAGCTTCGCCAGCGCGGTCGCGTCGGGGTCGACCGAGGTCAAGGCGTCCCTCGTGCCGGCGGGGTCGCCGAGCACGCGGGCCAGGGCGCCGAGGATCAGGGCGTGGTACAGCCGGAGGCGTTCGGCACGCGGCGCGGGCAGCTCGCCGGAGCCCGCGCGTGCGACGTCCACGAGCCGGGCGACCTCGACCTCGCGGGCCTGGGCGACGCGGACCCCGGCGAGCGCGGTCGCCAGCTCCGGGCGCGTGAGGAGCACCGGACGGGGCACGTCGGCGAGGACGCTCTCGAGCTCGCGCGCCGACCCGTCGAGGGCGAGCGCGACGAGGTGCCGGCCGAGCAGGTCCGACGCCAGCGGCCAGAGCTCGCCGCGGACGGCCGTCCGCACGGCCTCGAGCACCATGCCGTGCGCGGCGAACCAGAGCGCGGCGCGCCGGTGCAGGTCGCGGCGCTCGCGGCGGGGGAGCGGGCGGGCGCGCAGGAGGTCGCGCACCAGCCGGTGCAGCCGGTACCAGCGGCCGGGACCGAGCGCCTGCACGAAGAGGTGGGAGGCGGCGAGGTCGGCCAGCACGGCGGCGCCGTCGGTCCCCCCGGCGAGGGTGTCCGCGAGGTCGGCGCACACGAGGTCGACGACGGCGACCCGCTCGAGGAAGGTCACGAGAGCCGGCGGCTGGCGGTCGAGGACCTCGTCGAGCAGGTAGCCGGACACGTCGTGGTCGTCCCCGGAGAACGCGCCGACGGCGGCGTCGACGTCCGGGGCGCCGCGCAGGTGCAGCGCGCCGAGGCGCAGCCCGGCGGCCCAGCCCTCGGTGCGCCGCACCATCTCGTCGAGCTGGTCGGCCCCGAGGGCCACGCCGAGGTGGTCGAAGAGTGCGGCCGCCTCGTCGCGGTCGAACGCCAGGTCCGCGGCCCGGATCTCCGACACCAGCCCCGCGAGGCGGAGGCGGGGCAGGGCCCAGGCCGGGTCGCGCCGCGTGGTGAAGACGAGGGCGAGCCCGGGCGGCGGGTGCTCCACGAGCCGCTGCAGCCCGGCGTGCACCTCGGGGTCGACCACCTCGTGCAGGTTGTCGAGGACGACGACGAGCGGGTCCGCGCCCTCGAGTCCCCGCACGAGGTCCCCGGGCAGCTCGGCGGCGCCGGACGTGAGGCGGGACAGCGCGGCCGCCACCCCGTCGCCGGCGACCCTCGCGATCGCCGTCGCCACCGTCCACCAGAAGGCGCGGGGGTCGTCGTCCGCGCCGTCGAGGCTGACCCAGGCGACCGCGCGGCCCCCCGCACCGGCCGCGACCCACGACCCGACCAGCAGCGACTTCCCCCAGCCCGGCCCGGCCGCGATCAGCGTCACCCCGTCCGCGACCCCCGCGTCGAGCCGCGCGTGCAGCCGCGGCCGGACCACGACGTGGGTCGCGACGGGCACGGCGAACTTCGCCGGGACGTCGGGTCGGGCGTCCTCGCGGCCGCGCTCCCGACCGCGCTGCCGATCCAGCCGGTCGCGCGGCACGGCGAGGTCGTCGGCCCGGTGCTGGTGCACGGTCACGTCATCCGTCCCGCAGCACGGGGTCCGCCGGCCGCGGGCCGTCGTCGGGGACCGTCTCCGCCGCCGCCGCGGCGGCGGCGCGGTCCCGCGGGTACGAGCGCGCCCCCGACCACAGGGACGCCGCCGCGACCAGCCCGAGCAGCGACACGGCCGCGAGGGCGGTGGTCAGCCCGATCCGGTCGGCGAGGGCGCCGGTGAGCACCGGACCGATCGTCAGGCCCAGCAGGTTCTGGGCGACGACGAGCACGGCGGCCGCCGATGCCCGTTGACCGATGTGGACGACGTCGACGACGACGGCGGCCACCGGCCCGACCGCGGCGGTGGTGGTCGCCGCGCCGGCCAGGAGGAGCGCGAGCTGGAGGACCCCGGGCGGCGCGACACCGAAGCCGAGGCCGAGCAGGAGCGCCGTCGCCGTCGCCGTCACGGCGGGGACGAGCAGCCGGTAGCGCGGGTCGCGGCGGGCGAGGCGGTCGGCCACCAGCGCCCCGGCGACCGTGCCGGCCACCCCGGCGAGCAGCACCCCGGCGGCGAGCGCCCCGGCCGCGGCCCCGCCGAGCCCGTAGGCGACCCCGAGGTGGCTCGGCAACCAGGTGTAGAGCGCGGAGGCGACGACCAGCAGGAGCACGGCGCCCGCGATCGCCCCCGCCGCGGAGGGCGTCCGGAGGAGGGCGACGGCCGCCGGCCGGGTCCGCGAGCGCTCGGGGCGCACGGTGGGGTGGTCGGGGAGGCGGAGCACGGCGAGCGCGAGGAGCAGGCCCGGCACGGCGAGGACGCCGACCGCCCACCGCCACCCCCACGTCGCCGCGACCACCCCGCCCAGCGCCGTGCCGAGCACGACGCCCAGGGGGCCGGCGGCGTAGAACGCCCCCAGGACGGTCGCGCGGTGGCGGGCGGGGAAGGCCGTCGCGAGCAGGGCGGCGCCCGCCGGGCCGTAGCCGGCCTGGCCGGCGCCCACACCCACGCGTGCCGCGAGGAGCTGTCCGTACCCCTGCGCCCACCCGGAGGCCGCGGCGGCCACGCTCCACACGGTGCCCATCAGCGCGATCGCCCGGACCCGGCTCCGGCGGTCGACCCACGCCGCCACGGGCATCGCCGCGAGGGCGACCGTCAGGGTGAGGACCGAGACGAGCGCCCCGAGCTCGGTGTCCGTGAGGCCCCACTCGGCGCGCAGCTGGGGGAAGGCGGCCACCAGCACCTGCCGGTCGGCCAGGTCGACGACCATGAGAGCGAGGAGCAGGGCGAGCGTCCGCCCGGCGTGGGGCGCCGGGGCGTCGTCGTCCATCGGAGGAGGTCCGGCGCGTGGCACGCGGATGGCGCACCCCCTGATCCGGCGGCGGAGTGCCCGCCCTTCCGCAGGAAGGGATCGTCGCCCGTGCCGGCGCACGACGTCAAATGCAGCTCACGGCCCGTGCGGCACGCCTGCGCCGGACGGCGGTCGGCGCTGCTCCCGGTGCTGAGGAAGATCCGCGGAGCGCCGGCTCGGCGTGGCATCACCCGGCGCGGACGAGGGCTGCGTCGTCCCGGGGGGCGACGGTGGGGACGGCACCGGGACGCATCGACGCACGGAGGGCCCCATGGACAGCGACACCGCACCGGCCGCGCCGACGGGCTGGCACGTCGAGATCCCCTTGATCGGTCCGGTGGGCTGGCCGCCGACCGGCAGCCTCGCCTTCCTCATCACCGTCGGCGCCCTCGCCGCGTTCGAGGTGATCCCCCTGCCCGTCGCCGGGCTCCTGGGCCTCGGCCACGTGTTGGCGCGCGATCGCGACCACGTCGTGCTGAGCGAGGTGGGCAAGGGGCTGACGGCCGGAGCATGAGGGCCTCCCCGGGGAAAGCGGCGACGGCACGGACCGGGTCAGTGCTTCGGGCCGACGACGAGGTCGAGCGCCGCGACCCCGGCGCGCCTCGAGACCGCCAGCATGTCGTGGCGGGAGCGCCGCCAGGGGACACCGAGCAGGTCGAGGGCGTGCATGCAGAGCCCGAGGATGTCCTCGGATCTGTTGGAGAGGTGGTAGCGGGGGTACTCGTAGCGCCGTGTGCCGCACTCCGTCCGCTTCGTGGCCCAGTTGGTGACGCGGCACCCGTCGGAGTGGAACAGGCCGCGCAGGAACCGCCCGGGATGGTCGGCGACGATGGCGGACTGCCACGGCGCCAGCACGATGTTGCGGGTGTGCTTCTTGCCTGGTCCGTGCTGGGGGAACAGGCACAACCAGTGGTCGGTGTAGCTCGTGACCGCCTGGCACCCGGTCCTCGCGACGAGGTGGACGGTGACGGAGGGCATCACCCGCCGCATCGCCTCCGCGACCTCGTCGCGGACCCAGGCCAGTCGTCGGCGCAGGACACCGCCAACGCCGCGACTGATCGCACCGGGGTGGCCGTCCCCGAGGTAGCTGCCGAGGAGGTAGGCGTACCAGGCCGCGTCGAGGGGGAGCCCGTCACACCTCGGGCAGGTCGGTGGGCGCGGGGGTCGTCGTGACGGTGATCGGCCACCGCGACACCGGTACTGGACGGTGCTCTTGGGCACGCCCGCGCTCAGCCCTGCGTCGACGAGGGCCAACGCGGTCCGGACTGTCTCCTCGCGGTGCACGGTGCGGACACTTCCAGCGCCCCCCGACAGCCCGGGGCCACGTCGACGTCGAAGGGCGACGGTGCGCCCTCGCGGAATCCGGTCCGGCAGCGGGCTACGCTCGACCGCGCTCGCCATCGCCAGCCCCCGTAGCCCAATCGGCAGAGGCCGCGGTCTCAAACTCCGTCCAGTGTGGGTTCGAGTCCCACCGGGGGCACCAGCGGGGTCCCGACGTGGACAGACCCGCGCCTGGCGCCCAGCATCGGGCGCGTGAGCACCGAGGGGTCGGGGAGGACCCGGAAGTATCGCGTCCTCCGGGTGTTCCTCCGCGCCGGCACCGGCACCCTGCGTTGGGCGCTGCGCCAGGACCTCGCGCCCTCGGCGTTCGCGCTCCTCGAGACCACGGGGCGCCGGAGCGGGCGGCCCCGCCACACCCCGGTGGGCAACGGGATCGACGGCGA
The DNA here is from genome assembly GCA_029266415.1 of Actinomycetospora sp. Lineage (GTDB taxonomy): Bacteria > Actinomycetota > Actinomycetes > Mycobacteriales > Pseudonocardiaceae > Actinomycetospora. Next base: position 6,706 of record JAQSWW010000033.1, read on the forward strand.
CGTGTTCTGGCTCGTCGCCGCGCACGGGCACCAGGCGGACTTCGTGCGCAACATCGCCCGGCAGCCGCGGGTGCGGGTCAAGGTCGGCCGCACCTGGCGCGCCGGCACGGCGGTCTGCCTGCCCGAGGACGACACCCGGGCCCGCTCGCGAGCCCTGCCGTCGCGCTGGGACGCCGCGTTCGGTCGGGCCCTCGCGACCGCGCCGCTGACGATCCGGATCGACCTGGACCCGGCGAGGTCGTGAGCCACCGACACCGCTGAGCGAGCAGCGTCACGGTCGGCCTCGGGTCCGCGGGCCGGTATGTTCCTGAATCGAAACGGCCTGCCCGAACCGTCGTCCCGGCCTCGCCGGGACCGGAGGGCCGGACGGCCGTCCCGGGTCGACGCAGCGTGGCGCCATGCGGGGGCGGCGCGACGACGCGCGGACACGAGGAGCGGGCCCATGAGCCAGTCGGCCGACATCATCAGCGACACCGAGGGTCAGGCCACCCCGGAGGCGGCGCCGGCCGGCCTGCGGGTCGTGGTGGCCGAGGACGAGGCGCTCATCCGGCTCGACCTCGTCGAGATGCTGCGCGAGGAGGGCTACGACGTCGTCGGCGAGGCCGGCGACGGCGAGGAGGCCATCCGGCTGGCGCGCGAGCTGCGCCCCGGCCTGATCATGATGGACATCAAGATGCCGGGTACCGACGGCCTGGAGGCGGCCCGCACCATCGCGGGCGAGCGCCTGGCCCCGGTCGTCATGCTCACCGCGTTCAGCCAGCGCGAGCTCGTCGAGTCCGCGCGGGACGCCGGCGCGATGGCCTACCTGGTCAAGCCGTTCTCCAAGACCGACGTCGTGCCCGCCATCGAGCTGGCGGCGTCGCGGTACGCGGAGGTCGCCGCCCTCGAGGCGGAGGTCGCCGGCCTGACCGACCGGCTCGAGACCCGCAAGGCCGTCGAGCGGGCCAAGGGCCTGCTCATGGCCAAGAAGAGGATGTCGGAGCCCGACGCGTTCCGCTGGATCCAGCGCACGGCGATGGACCGGCGCACCACCATGCGCGCCGTCGCCGACGCCGTCGTCGAGACCTTCGGCTGAAGCTCACGCAGCGTGAGGACGCTGCGCCGCTGACCCTCGTCACCCTCCCCGTCATGACGGCCTGAGCAGGGCGGACGGCGCGCTCCGGTCCCCCTGCCCGGCGTCGCTCGACGGTGACTTACCGTAGGTCCCCGCCACGAACGAGGTCGGACACGGCGAGGAGGTCGAGGCGAGTGCGACGACGGCGTCGTCGGGCGGGGGCGGTCACCGCGATCGCCGTGGTCGCCGCACTGCTCGCGCTGGTGCTCGCCGGGTGCGGGGGAGCGGGCGGGTCGTCCGGTGACGGGGGCGACTGCGACACCAGCCGGGGCACCCTCGTCGTCGGCCTCGTCGCGCCGCTCTCGGGCGAGTTCGCCTCGGTGGGCCTGGGCATGAAGAACTCCGCGGACCTCGCCGTCACCCAGGCCAACGCGCGGTGCGCGGCGCCGGGCTACCACCTCGCCGTGCAGAGCCAGGACGACCGCGCGGACCCGGCGACGGGCGCCGCGGCCGCCGCGACCCTCGCCCGCGACCCGTCGCTGGTCGGGGTGATCGGTCCGTTCAACTCCTCGGTCGCCCAGGCCGTGCAGCCGGTGCTGGGCGAGGCCGGCGTCGTGCAGATCTCGCCCGGCAGCATCGCGACGGCGTTGACGCACGGCGCCAAACCCGCCACGGCGCCCCTGCGCCAGGACCAGACGTTCTTCCGCACCGTCGCCACCGACGCCGTGCAGGGCCCCGCGGCGGCCACCTACCTGGCGCGGGCCGAGGGCAAGCGGCGCGTCGCCGTGGTCTCCGACGGCAAGACCTACGGTGAGGGCATCGCCGAGGAGTTCGCCAAGCAGCTCGCGACCGAGGGCGGCCAGGTCGTCGCGCGGGTCACCGTGCCGCCGGGCACCCCGCGCGGCGACGTCGTGTCGCGGGTGGCCGCCGCCCGCCCGGGCGCGGTCTTCTACGGCGGCGAGTACCCCGAGGGCGGGCCGTGTCGGCCGCGCTGACCGCGGGCGGGCTCGCCGTCCCGGTCATGGGCGGCGACGGCGTGGTCAACCCCGGCTACGTCGCCGCGGGTGGTCGCGAGGGCGACCTCGGCACGTCGATCGGGCCGCCGCCCGAGACCGTGCCCGCTGCCCGCGACTTCGTCGAGGCCTACCGCCGCGCCGGCTACCCCGAGAGCTTCGGCTCCTACGGCGCGTCCACCTTCGACGCGACGAACGTGCTGGTGGACTCGGCCGTGCGGACCCTCGGCGAGGACGCCGAGTGGACCCCGGCACTCCGGCCGGCGATGGTCCGCTCGGTCCAGGGCTTCCACGGCGACGGGATCACCGGCCCGATGTCGTTCGACCGCTTCGGCGACGTCAGCACCGACGCGGTCACCGTGTACCGCGTGCAGGGCCGTCAGTGGGCCGTCGCGGGTCCCGCGGACTGATCTCCCGGCGCCTCCGTCGCCGATCTCCTGCGGATCTCCCACCGGTCCGGACGTCACCGTCCGGATTGGGTAACGCACGCGCTTGCGCGCGGGACCGGACACGCCTATACCTTCCACACCCGACCGGGCGAGCGAGATCACGCAGACCCGTCGTGGACATGACGGCACGTGACGGAGGTTGAGACGTGATCCGACGACGGCTCGCAGCAGCGGGCGCGCTCGTGGCGGCGGTGGCCCTGGTGCTCAGCGGCTGCGCCAACCAGGAGGGGGGCCAGCAGCAGGGCGGCGGCCCCCAGGCCGGCGCGCCGGCCCAGCCCACCGACGCGGTGCTCCCCGCCGGCAACGGGCAGGGGCGCTGCGCCCCCGGCACGTCGATCGGGTACGCGGGCACCATCGCCGGGCAGAACGCCGCGCTCGGCATCGCGATCGTGAACGCGGCGCAGCTCGCGGTCGACCAGCACAACCAGGCCAACCCGAACTGCCAGGTGACGCTGGTGCGCGCCGACACCGGCGGCACGCCGGACACGGCGACGGGCCCGGTCACCGCGCTCATCAACAACCCGCAGGTGCTCGGCATCGTGGGCCTGCCGTTCTCCGGTGAGTCCCGCGCGGTGGGCCCGGCCCTCAACGCGGCCGGCATCGTCAACATCACCCCGTCGGCCACCAACCCCGGCCTGACCCAGAACGGGTGGACCAACTTCTTCCGCGGCCTGGGCAACGACGCGGTGCAGGGCCCGGCCATCGCCCGATACATCCAGCAGCGGCTCAACGCCCAGAAGGTCTGCGTCATCAAGGACGACTCGGACTACGGCATCGGCCTCGCCGGCACGGTCACCCAGGCCCTCGGCCCGGCCGCGTCCTGCCAGGTGGACGTCAAGACCAACCAGCGCGAGTTCTCGGCGGTCATCGGCCAGGTCCAGCAGCAGGCGCCGCAGGCGATCTTCTACTCCGGCTACTACCAGGAGGCCGCGCCGCTGATCCAGCAGCTGCGCGACGCCGGCGTCCAGACCACGTTCATCGGCCCCGACGGCGTCAAGGACGAGCAGTACGTCGTCAACGCGGCCGGTTCCGCCGACGGGACGCTGCTGTCCTGCCCGTGCGTGCCGCAGGAGGGCTTCACCGACTTCACGAACGCCTACCGCCAGGCCTTCGGCGTCCCGCCGCAGACCTACTCGGCGGAGTCCTACGACGCCACGACGATCCTGCTGCGTGGTCTCGACCAGGGCATCGCCGACCGTGCGGGCCTGCTCAACCACGTCCGCAACTACAACGGGCAGGGCCTCACCAAGCGGTTCCAGTGGGGGCCGACCGGCGAGCTGACCAACACCCCCGTCTGGATGTACCGCGTCCAGGGCAACACGATCGTCACCGACACCCAGATCTAGCTGACGACCGGCCCCGACGCCACCAGGCCCGACCAGCACCCCGGCCGCGTCCCCGCGCACCCGTCGCGTGGGGGCGCGGCCGACGGGTGTCGTGACCTCTGACGTGACACCGCAGTGCCACACTGCCGATCCACCGACCGACCCCAGCACCCCACGTACCCGCCGGCGGCGGGTGCCCGACGCCCCCGGGGAGCGCGTCATCTCCGTCCTCGATCTGGCTGCCCTCGACCCGGCCGCGCTCGCGCCGCTGGTCGTGCACGCCGAGCCATGGATCAACTTCGACGTCGGCCTGCTCGTCGACCGGTTCTGGGCGAACACGATCAACGGCCTCGCCTACGGCAGCGTCTACGCCCTGATCGCCCTGGGCTACACGCTGGTCTACGGCGTCCTGCAGCTCATCAACTTCGCCCACTCCGAGATCTTCGTCATCGGTGTGTTCGGCGTGTACCTGACGTTCGTGGCCCTCGGGTTCGAGCCGGGCGCGATCCCGAACCTCCCGCTCGCCGCGATCATCCTGGACCTGGTCCTCGCCGGGCTCGTGGCGATGGCCGTGGCCGGGCTCGCCGCGATCGGGCTGGAACGCGTGGCCTACCGGCCGCTGCGCCGACGCAACGCGCCCCGGCTCGCGTTCCTCATCACCGCGATCGGCGCGTCGTTCGTCATCCAGCAGGTCATCCGCATCTGGCGCGGCTCGAACCCCGAGGGGACGATCCGGCTGCTGCCCCCGTCGCCGGTGTTCTCGATCTTCGGCGCGCCGGTGACGAACCTGCAGATCGTGATCATCCTGGCCTCGATCGCGATGTTCGTGGTCACCGACCGGTTCGTGAACGGCAGCCGGCTCGGCCGCGGCATCCGCGCGGTGGCGCAGGACCCGGCGACCGCGACGCTCATGGGCGTCAACCGCGAGCGGGTCATCACCATCACGTTCCTCGTCGGCGGCGTGCTCGCCGGCGTCGCCGCGCTCTTCTACCTGATGACGATCCCGCAGGGCGCGGTCTACAACGGCGGCTTCCTGCTGGGCATCAAGGCGTTCACCGCGGCGGTGCTCGGCGGCATCGGCAACCTGCGGGGCGCCCTGCTCGGCGGGCTGATCCTCGGGGTGGCCGAGAACTACGGGCAGAGCCTGTTCGGCGGTGACTGGCGCGACGTCGTGGCCTTCGTGCTGCTGGTGCTCGTGCTGATGTTCCGGCCGACCGGCATCCTCGGCGAGTCGTTGGCGAGGTCCCGCGCATGAGACAGCGCATGGCCGACCTCTCCACCTTCTGGAACGCGCGCAGCCGCCCCCAGCAGTGGGTGATGCTCATCCCGGTCGTGGCGTTCCTGTTCGCCCTCCCGGTGCTCAACCCGCCGATCATCACCACCGAGCCCGCCACCGACTTCCCGATCGCGCTGTTCAGCGCCGCGGTGCTCGCGCTCATCGCGATCGGGCTCAACGTGGTCATCGGGCAGGCGGGCCTGCTGGACCTGGGCTACGTCGGCTTCTTCGCCATCGGCGCCTACTCGGCGGCGCTGCTCTCCAGCCCCGACTCGGTGCTGGGCATCCGCCTGTCGTGGATCGCGATCGTCCCGATCGCCATGGTGGCCACGATGATCTCCGGGGTCATCCTGGGGACACCCACGCTGCGCCTGCGGGGCGACTACCTCGCGATCGTCACGCTGGGCTTCGGCGAGATCGTCCGGCTGCTCGCCGACAACGTCGAGCCGCTGCGCGGCAACCGCGGGTTCCAGGACATCGCCCGTCCCGGGGGCACCTACCCCGACGGGTCGCCGATCTTCGCGCAGACCGACGCGCTCGGCTTCTACTGGCTCGCGGTCACGATCATCATCATCGTCCTGATGTTCATGGGGAACCTCGAGCGCTCGCGCGTCGGGCGCGCGTGGATCGCCGTGCGCGAGGACGAGGACGCCGCCGAGCTGACCGGCGTGCCGACCTACAAGTTCAAGATCTGGGCGTTCGCCATCGGTGCCGCGGTCGGTGGGCTCTCGGGGACGCTGTTCGCCGCCCAGGTCGGCTACGTCAACAACCAGCGCTTCGACGTCACCACCTCGATCCTCTACCTCGCCGCGGTGGTGCTGGGCGGGTCCGGCAACAAGGTCGGCGTCATCGTCGGGGCCTTCCTCGTCTCCTACATCCCCGACCGCTTCCAGTTCGAGCCGCAGTACCGGTTCCTCGTGTTCGGTCTGGCGCTGATCATCCTGATGGCGTTCCGGCCGCAGGGTCTGCTGGGCATGCGCCAGCACCTGCTGACCTACGGGCGGCAGGCCTACGCGCGGCTGTTCGGCGCGGGGACCGCCGTGGCGCCGTCGGGGATGACACCGTCGACGCGCCCCGCCGGCGACATGCCCGAGGTGACCCCGGACGACCACGCCGGCACGTCGCCGCGAGGGGGCGGGGAATGACCGACTCCAGGACGACGCGGGAGGGGCTGCTCGAGTCCCTCGAGCACATGAGCACTGCCGAGCGGGCGGAGCACGAGGCCGCGGTGTCGGCCGCCGTCGCGCCCGTCCGCGAGATCACGGTGGCGCAGGGGGAGACCCTGCTCGCGGTGGACGAGCTGACGGTGCGCTTCGGCGGCCTGACGGCCCTCGACGAGGTCTCGTTCGACGTCCGCCGGGGGGAGATCCTCGGGCTGATCGGCCCGAACGGGGCCGGGAAGACCACCTGCTTCAACATCATGACGGGGGTCTACCGGCCGACCACGGGCGACATCCGGCTCGAGGGCGAGTCGCTGGCGCGCATGAAGCGCTACAAGATCATCCAGGCCGGGGTCGCCCGCACGTTCCAGAACATCCGGCTCTTCGGCGCGATGACCGCGCTGGAGAACGTCGTGGTCGGCACCGACGCGCGGCACCGGACGTCGGTACCCGGCGCGCTGCTGCGCCTGCCGCGGCACCGCCGCGAGGAGCGTGACGCCGTCGACAAGGCCATGGCGCTGCTCGAGTTCGTCGGCATCGCCCAGCGGGCCGCGGACAAGGCGACGTCGCTGCCCTACGGCGACCAGCGCCGTCTGGAGATCGCCCGGGCGCTGGCCACGGAGCCGAAGCTGCTCTGCCTCGACGAGCCCGCGGCCGGGTTCTCGGCCGCCGAGAAGGACGGGCTGTCCGAGCTCATCCTCAAGATTCGCGAGGACGGCTACACGGTCGCCCTCGTCGAGCACGACATGCGCGTCGTCCTCGGCGTCACCGACCGGCTCGTCGTGCTGGACTTCGGACGCAAGATCGCCGACGGGCTGCCCGACGAGGTGCGCCGCGATCCGGCGGTCGTGGCGGCCTACCTGGGCGGGACGGTCGACGACCCCGGCACCGACGAGGGGGAGGGGGACGCATGAGCATGCTCGAGCTCGACGACGTCCACGTCGCGTACGGGCGCATCCAGGCCCTGCGCGGGATCACCCTGCGCGTCGAGGAGGGCCAGATCGTCGCCCTCATCGGTGCCAACGGTGCGGGCAAGACCACGACGATGCGCGCGATCTCGGGGATCCTCGGGCTGCAGTCGGGGGCGATGCGCTTCGAGGGCGACGACCTCACGGCCGTGCGCGCCGACCTGCGCGTGGTCCGCGGTATCAGCCAGGTGCCCGAGGGCCGCGGCATCTTCCCGGGCATGACGGTGGCCGAGAACATCGACATGGGTGCCTACGTGCGCAAGGACCGCCGCAGCGCGGAGTTCGCGCAGGACCTCGAGCGCGTCTACGAGCTGTTCCCGCGGCTGGCGGAGCGCCGGACGCAGGTCGGCGGCACGCTGTCGGGCGGCGAGCAGCAGATGCTCGCCATCGGCCGGGCGCTCATGGCCCGGCCGCGGCTGCTGCTGCTCGACGAGCCCTCGATGGGCCTGGCGCCGCAGTTCATCGCCCAGATCTTCCGGGTGATCTCGGAGATCAACTCCGAGGGCACCACCGTGCTGCTCGTCGAGCAGAACGCGACCCAGGCCCTGGGGCTGGCGAACGAGGCCTACGTGCTCGAGACGGGTGAGGTCACCCGCTCGGGCACGGGCGCCGAGCTCCTCGCCGACCCGACGATCCAGGACGCGTACCTGGGCGTCAGCTAGACCGGAGACGCAGCGAACGGCCTGTTCGCTGCTTCTGTGCGCACGAACTCCGCGTTCGCTTCGGCGGGTCGGGCGAGCCCGAGGGCACCGTCGACGGCGTCGCGCAGTACCCGCACCGGGTCCGCGACCGGCACCTCGTGGCGCCAGGCCACGACGCCGTCGGGCCGCACGAGCACCGCCCCGCCGCCGTCGAGCCGGTAGGCCCGCGCCAGCCGCCCGCCGGGGTCGGCGATCACCGGAGCCGCCACGCCCACGACCCCGGCGGCGCGCCGCCACGAGTCGTCGCCGGTGACGAGGGTCAGGCGCCCGTCCCACAGGTCCAGCGTCGAGCACCGGCGCCCGTCGGCCGTGACCCACACGTGCGGGGCGCGCTCGCCCGGCGCGGCGGCCAGGTCCTGCGGCGCGACGAGTGTGGCGACCCCGCCGGCGATCGTCGGCGAGGCGTACCGCGTCCCGACGTCGCCGACCAGGCCGTCGGCCGGGTGCGGCACACCGGGCGCGACCGAGCGGCGGGTGTTGCGCTCGCCGACCGGCCCGCGCTCGACGGCGTAGCTCGCGAGCAGCGGCTCCCCGGCGCGGCCCTGCGCGGCCCACGCGAGCTTCCAGCCCAGCTCGTGCCCGTCCTGCACGGCGGTGTTGAGGCCGACCGCGCCGACGGGCGTCATCCGGTGCGCCGCGTCGCCCGCGAGGAAGGCCGCGCCCGCCCGGGACGCGCTCGCGAGCTCGGCGGCCAGGTCGACGACGAGGGTGCCGAGGAGCTCGGGCTGCAGGTCCGGCATGCCGGTGGCGGTGCGCAGGAGCTCGGTCCACCGCGCGTCGTCGGCGGGGATGTCCTCGTCGGTGGGGCACGGGCGCGCGAAGCCCCAGCGGTCGGTGCCGAACGCGATGATCAGCCCACCGGCCTCCGGGTGCGAGAGCGAGTAGAGCCCGTGGGCCACGTCGCCGATCACGGGCCCGAGGTCGGCCCGGAACAGCATCTGGACGTGGCGGCCGATGCCCCCGAGGTGCTCGGTGGTGATGCCGAGCGCCGCGCGGACCCGGCTGCGCGGGCCGTCGGCCCCGACGACGAAACGGCTCCGCACCGTCTCGGTGCGTCCGGAATCCCGGTCGGTCAGCCGCGCCCACGCGCCGTCGTCGTCGACGACGAGGTCGGTGAGCTCGGTGGCGAACCGGACCTCGACACCGGCCCGGCGCGCCGCGTCGAGCAGGATCGGCTCGAGGTGGTCCTGGGGGCAGCAGGCCGGGAACGCCGGGCTGACGGCGAGGGCCTCGCGGGGCAGCGGGAAGCCGATCGGGTTCTCGGTGCGGTCGGGATCGGCAAGGGTGACGGCGTACGCCGCCCGGGCGATGACCTTCGAGCTCGCCGCGCGGACGGCGTCGATCACCCCCCAGCTCCGGAAGATCTCCATGGTGCGGGTGCTCAGCCCCGAGGCCCGCGGATGGATCGAGGTACTGCGATGGCGCTCGACGACGAGCACCCGCGCACCGTGGCGCGCGGCGGACAGGGCGGTGGCGAGGCCCGCGGGACCGGCGCCGACGACGAGGATCTGGGGTGCGTCCTGGTGGCTCATGGCGTCGAGGGTCGCGACGCGGACGCCGGCGCGGATCCGTGGCGACCACGGATTCAGGCCCGGGACGCCCAGCTCCGTAGTCCGGCGCGGTCGGTGGTCCCGGTCTTCGCCAACAGGTTGGCGACGTGGGACTCGACGGTGCGGGGGGAGAGGTGCAGGCGCGCGGCGATGTCGGCGTTGGTGAGGTGCTCGACGACCAGGGCCAGCACCTCGGCCTCGCGGGCGGTCACCCCGAGGCGGCGCAGCTCCGGCGGGACCGGGTGGGCGGTCCGCGACGTGCGGGTGGGCGCCCCGGCGGCGCGCAGCAGGTCACGGCACGTGCGGGCCAGGGCGCGGGCGCCGGCGTCGTCGCCCTGCGCGTGGACGGCCAGGTCGGCGCGCAGCGCGGGCACCGGGTCGCCCCAGCCGTCGCGCACGGCGGCGTGCAGGACGATCGTGCGCAGGAGGCGGTGCCACCACGGCCAGGCCCCGAGAGCCGCCGCGGCCTCGGCGGCCAGGGCGTCCGCGTCCGCCGGGCGTCCCTGCCGGCCGGCGGCGATCGCGTCGGCGTAGGTCAAGGTGGCGGCGTTGATCCTCGCGCCGAGCACTTGGTGACCGCGGAGGAGCTCGCGGGCCTCGACGTCGCGACCCCCGACGAAGGTCCGGAGCAACGGCCAGAGTCCGTAGAACGGGAGGGGCGCGGCGCTGCGGTGGGCCAGCGCGGCGGGGACGGCGCCGTCAGCGATGGCGGCCGCACGCGGCAGGTCGTGGGCGAGCAGCGCGGTCAGGGCAGGCACCAGCGATCGGAGCGCGGAGATGTCCGCCGGGAGGTCCGGCCGCGTCCCCGCCGCGGCGAGGAGCGTCTCGGCGCCCGCCCGGTCGCCGGCGAGCGCCGTCGTCGCGGCCGCGTAGCACTCCGCCGTGCCCTGCAGCGCGCCGAGGCGCAGCCGCCCGAGCTGCTCGACGGCGGGGAGCAGGATCTCCAGGGCGGCGTGGGGGCCCTCGACGTGCAGCGCCGCGTCGGAGCGGAGGAGGTCGGCCTGGGCGGCCCGGCCGAGCATCCCGTGGCGTTCGGCGAGGTCGCGGACGCGGACGAGGTCGGCCGCGGAGGAGTCGCCCAGGGACATCCTGCGCGCGCCGAGGGCGGACAGGGCCTCCACTCGCCACGGGGTCAGGCCGTGTTCGGCCGCCACCTGGGCCGCACGGGTCTCGATCGCGGCGCCGTCGAGCTCGTCGTCGGACCAGGCGCACAAGCCGAGGACGAGCAGTGCCTCGCAGAGCGTCGCGGCGGCCTCGGGGCCCCGGGCGGCGGCGAGGGCGTCGTCCGCGGTGCGCACGGCCGCGCGGGCGCGGGCCGACGCCGCGACGGTGTCGCCGGCGCCGAAGGCGGCGTCGGCGGCGAGGACCAGCGAGCGGGGGTCGTCGGGACGTCCGGCCCGCGCGACCCGCTCCTCCGCCTCGGCGAAGCGCCCGCCGAGCACCGCGGCGCGGGCGAGGCGCAGGCAGAGCTCGGCGTGCTCGTCGCCGGTGACCCTGCCGGACTCGAGGGCCTCGTCGCCCACGGTGAGCGCGTCGGCGGCCCGGCCGCGCAGCGTCAGCACCCGGACCCGTTCGGCCGCCACCCGACCGGGGGCCGCCCCCAGCTCCGTGGCCCGCACGAGCAGCTCCTCGGCGTGGCGCAGCGCGCCGCGGTCGGCGTCGTGGCGGGCGAGGTCGAGCAGGAGGGCGGTGGCGCGCTCGTGGTCCCCGGCCTCGGCGTGGCGCGCCGCGGCGGCCTCCCGGTCGCCCGGGGCGGCGCGGGCCTCGAGGGCCACGGCGAGCCGGCCGGCCACGGCGGCCCGGTCGGGCGGGAGGAGCGCGGCCAGCACGGCGTCGCGGGTCAGGGCGTGCCGCCACGTCAGCCGCCCGTCGAGGGCGGTCAGCAGGCCCGCGGCGACGGCCGCGCGCAGGCCGGCGAGCACGGCCGCCTCGTCCAGGCCCGTGGCCGCGGCGAGCAGCCGGTGGTCGGGGTCGCCGGGCGCGACGGCGGCCGCGTCGAGCACCGCCCGGGCCCCGCCGGGCAGCGCGGCCAGGCGCCGGGCGACGAGGTTCGCCCAGCTCGGGGGCACCGCGCCCGGGCCGGCGTCGAGGAGCTCCTCGACGAGGAACGGCAGGCCCTCGGAGCGTGCGACGAGCTCCGCCAGCGCCCCGGCGTGCGGCCCGCCGCGCGCCGCCGCCAGGCGCGCCACGCCCTCGGCGTCGAGGCGGTCGAGGGCGAGCACGGTGACGTCCGGGTGGGCGGCGAGCGCGGCGACGTCCGCGCCGTCGGTCTCGTCGTCGCGCGCGGACAGCGCCAGCAGCAGGGGTGCCCGGGCGACGGCGCCGGCGAGGTAGCCCAGCAGGTCGAGGGTGTCGGCGTCGGCCCAGTGCAGGTCGTCGAGCACGAGCACGGCGCCGCCGTCCCCGTGCAGCTCCGCGAGCAGCGCGAGCAGCCCCTCGCCGAGCACGACGGCGGGGTCCGCGACGGGGCCGGCCGGCACCGCGGCGCCGTCCTCGTCCACCCCGCCGGGGACCAGCCGCGCGAGCGCCGCGCGGAACGGCCGCAGGCGCGCGGTGGTGGGCATCGCGGCCGCACGCAGCGGTGGGGCGAGCGCCTCGGTGAGGGGGCGGTACGCGCCGCCACCCGGGACCGCGCGCCCGGAGAGCACCGGGAGCCCGTCGGCCGTGTCCATCACCTCGCGGAGCAGGCGGGTCTTCCCGACGCCGGCCTCGCCGGTGACGAGCAGCATCCCGCCGGTCCCGTGGCGCAGCGCCTCCACGCACCGGCGCACGGTGTCCCGCTCGGACTCGCGGCCGACCAGCGGGCGCGGCGCGGCGCGGGACGAGGGGACCATGGCCCCATCTCAGCGCGCCGCCGGTGCCCTGACCAGGGGCGGGAGCACCCGCGGGGGCCACCGACCGGGGTCGGGGCGTGACCGCGCGCGACCCCTCCCGCGATGGGGCCGTTCGGCGCTGGTGCCCACCGGGTCGGTGTGGTCGGCTCCGCTACGGGCCCCACGACGGAGGTGGCGACGATGCCGAGGACCTCCTTCACCGACCTGGTGGGGTGCCGCCTCCCGCTGCAGCAGGCGCCGATGGGTGCGATCTCGCCGCCGGCCCTGGCCCGGGCGGTCGCCGCGGCGGGCGGGCTGGGCACGATCGCGGTGCCGCCCGGCGGCGAGGTCCCCGCCGACCTCGCCGAGCACACGGACCTCCCGGGCGGGGTGTTCGCGGTCAACCTCGTCGGCGAGGACGTCGCGCTCGCGACGATCGGGCGGGCCGCCCGGCACGCTCGCGTGGTCGACTTCTTCTGGTCCTGGCCCCGCCGCGCGGCCGTCGACGCGGTGCACGCCGAGGGTGCGCTCGCGAGCTGGCAGGTCGGCTCGCTCGACGAGGCCCGCGACGCGGTCGACGCCGGCGTCGACCTGGTGACCGTGCAGGGGCGCGGGGCCGGCGGCCACGTCCGGGGCGACGAGACGCTGGGCGCCCTGCTCGCGGGCGTGGTCGACGCCGTGCCGGTGCCGGTGCTCGCCGCGGGCGGGATCGCCGACGGCCGCGGCCTCGCGGACGTGCTCGCCGCCGGCGCGGCGGGCGCGCGCGTCGGGACACGGCTGGTCGCGACGCCCGAGTCCGGCGCGCACCCGGAGTACGTGGCCGCGGTGCTGGACGCCGGCGACGGGGCCACCGAGATCACCGACGCGTTCGCGGTGTGCCCGCTGTGCGCGACCCGGCCGACGGCTCGGGTCCTGCGCTCCGCCGTGACCGCGGTCCGCGGGCTCGCCGACGAGCAGGTCGGCGTCCTGAGCACGCCGCACGGGGACGTGGTGCTGACCCGCGGGCACGGGATACCGCCGTCGCGAGGCGTCTCCGGGACGGTGGCGGCGATGGCCCTCTACGCCGGCGAGGGGGTCGGCGCGGTCACCGAGGTGCGGCCCGCGGGCGAGGTCGTCGCGGCGATGTACCGGGACGCGGACGCGCTGCTGGCCGGCGCCGTCCCTCAGCCGCGGGACCCCGGCGGGCGGGAGCGGTAGACGCAGGTGAGCTTGGCGGTGCAGACGCGGCGGCCCTCGTCGTCGGTGATCACGATCTCGAACGTGCCGATCGTGCGACCCACCGACAGCGGGGTGCAGACCCCGGTGACGACACCGTCGAGCGCCGACCGGTGGTGGGTGCACGAGAGCTCGAGGCCGACGGGGGCGCGCTCGGGCCAGCCGTGCAGCGCCGCGGCCGTGGAGCCCAGGGTCTCGGCGAGGACGCCGTTGGCGCCGCCGTGCAGGAGCCCGAAGGGCTGGCGGTTGCCCGTCACCGGCATGGTCCCGACCACCCGGTCGGCCTCCCACGACGTGATCTCGATGCCCATGCGCGCCGCGAGCTGCTCGTCGGGGTACTGGACGTCGATCTCGGGCACCGCGGCGGACTCGGGGGCGGACTCACGGGCGGGGCGCGCCTCGGAGCTGGTCATGACCGCAGGGTAGGGCGGGCCTCCGTGCCCGGCTCCCCGGGCGGCCCGGGTGTGTCGGGGGTCGCCCCTAGACTCGCGACGTGGCTCCGACCGGCACTGCGACCCCGCCCGAGACGACCCCGCCCGGGGCGACCGGGCCCGAGGCCGTCCCGGACGCCCCGGCGGGCGGCCGGGGGCGTCTGCTGCTGCTCGACGGCCACTCGCTGGCCTACCGGGCCTTCTTCGCGCTGCCGACGGAGAACTTCAACACCACCACGGGGCAGACCACCAACGCGGTCTACGGCTTCACGTCGATGCTCATCAACCTGCTGCGCGACGAGGAGCCGACGCACGTGGCGGTGGCGTTCGACGTCTCGCGCCGGACGTTCCGCGCCGAGACGTACGCGGCCTACAAGGCCAACCGCAGCGCGACGCCCGACGAGTTCCGCGGCCAGATCGACCTCATCAAGGACATCCTCGCCGCGCTGGCCATCCCGGTGCTCGCCGTCGAGGGCTACGAGGCCGACGACCTCATCGCCACCCTGACCACGCAGGCGGTGGCCGAGGGCATGACGGTGTCGATCTGTACGGGCGACCGCGACGCTTTCCAGCTGGTCAGCCCGGACGTCACCGTGCTCTACCCGCGCAAGGGCGTGTCCGACCTCGTGCGCTACACCCCCGAGCAGGTCATGGAGCGCTACACGCTCACGCCCGCGCAGTACCCCGACTTCGCGGCCCTGCGCGGCGACCCGAGCGACAACCTGCCGAGCATCCCCGGGGTGGGGGAGAAGACGGCGCAGAAGTGGATCCGCGAGTTCGGGTCGCTCGACGCGCTGGTCGACCGCGTCGACGAGGTGCGGGGCAAGGCCGGCGACGCGCTGCGCGAGCACCTGTCGTCGGTGGTGCTCAACCGCCAGCTCACCGAGCTCGTCCGCGACGTCGAGGGCATCGGCGCCGGCCCGCACGACCTCGCGCTCCGCCAGTGGGACCGCGACGCGGTGCACCAGCTGTTCGACCAGCTCGAGTTCCGTGTGCTGCGCGAGCGGCTGTTCTCCACGCTCACCGCGGCCGAGCCCGAGGCCGACGAGGGCTTCGAGGTCCGGGGCGCCGCGCTGGAGCCCGGCGGGGTGGGCGACTGGCTGGCCGACCACGCCCGCGACGGCAGCCGGGTCGGCCTCGCCTTCCGGGGGCGGTGGGCGCACGGCACGGGCGATCTCGAGGGCGTCGCGCTCGCGGCGGCCGACGGCGAGAGCGCCTACGTCGACGTCCGCGCGCTGGACGAGGCGGACGAGGCGGCGCTGTCCGCGTGGCTCGCCGACGCCGCGGTGCCCAAGGCGGGGCACGAGATCAAGGGCCCGAGCCACGGCGTGCGCGCGCGGGGCTGGCGGCTCGAGGGCGTCACCAGCGACACCGCGCTCGCGGCCTACCTCGCCCGGCCGGGCGAGCGCAGCTTCGACCTGGCCGACCTCGCGCTGCGCTACCTGCGCCGCGAACTGCGCGTCGAGGAGAGCGGCGACGCCGGCGACCAGCTGACCCTCGACGGCGGCGAGGAGGAGGCCGACGCCGCGCTCGCGCAGGCCGAGATGCTGCGGGCGCGCGCGGTGTTCGATCTCGCCGACAAGCTCGACACCGACCTCGCCGAGCTGGGCGGCACCGCGCTGCTCACCGAGCTCGAGCTCCCGCTGCTCGCCGTGCTCGCCGATCTCGAGGCGGCCGGCATCGCGGTCGACGTCAGCGCGCTGCACGACCTCGAGTCGCAGTTCGGGGCGCGCGTGCAGGCCGCGGCCCAGGCGGCGTACGACGTCATCGGCAAGGAGATCAACCTCGGGTCGCCGAAGCAGCTGCAGGTCGTGCTGTTCGACGAGCTGGAGATGCCGAAGACCAAGCGCACGAAGACCGGCTACACCACCGACGCCGACTCGCTGCAGACGCTGAACGAGACCAACCCGCACCCGTTCCTCGAGCACCTGCTGGAGCACCGCGACGCCACGCGGCTGCGGGTGACGGTCAAGGGGCTGCTCGAGTCGTGCAGCGACGACGGCCGCATCCACACCACGTTCAACCAGACCATCGCGCGCACCGGCCGGCTGTCCTCCACCGAGCCGAACCTGCAGAACATCCCGGTGCGCACCGCCGAGGGCCGGCGCATCCGCGACACCTTCGTCGTCGGCTCCGACTCCGCCGACGGAGCGTTCGGCGAGCTGATGACCGTCGACTACTCGCAGATCGAGATGCGCATCATGGCGCACCTCTCGCGCGACGAGGCGCTCATCGAGGCGTTCCAGTCGGGCTACGACTTCCACTCCGCCACCGCCGCACGGGTGTTCGGCGTGGCCGAGGACGAGGTGTCGCCCGGCCAGCGCGCCAAGATCAAGGCGATGAACTACGGCCTCGCCTACGGGCTGTCCGCCTACGGCCTGTCGGCCCAGCTCCGGATCTCCACCGACGAGGCCAAGGAGCTGATGGAGGAGTACTTCACGCGCTTCGGCGGTGTGCGTGACTACCTCCAGCAGGTCGTGGCCCAGGCCCGCAAGGACGGCTACACCAGCTCGATCCTGGGTCGGCGCCGCTACCTGGCCGACCTCACCAGCGACAACCGCCAGCGGCGCGAGATGGCCGAGCGCATGGCGCTCAACGCCCCGATCCAGGGCAGCGCGGCCGACATCATCAAGGTCGCGATGCTCGGGGTGCACCAGGCGCTGCGCGACGAGGGCCTGCGCTCGCGGATGCTCCTGCAGGTCCACGACGAGCTCGTGCTCGAGGTGGCGACGGAGGAGAAGGACGCGGTCACCGAGCTGGTGCGCCGCGAGATGGGTGCGGCGTTCGAGCTGGACGTCCCGCTCGAGGTGTCGGTCGGGTTCGGGCGGTCGTGGGACCAGGCGGCGCATTGAGGTCCGGCGGATCACACCGACTGGTACGCACGAGTACCGCCCGCTAGCGTGGTACGCGTGAGTACCGAGCACCTCGACGTGGCCATCGTCGGCGCGGGCCTGTCCGGCATCGGCACCGCCTGTCACCTCGAGCGCGAGCTGCCCGACCACCGCTACGCGGTGCTCGAGGCCCGCGCCGACCTGGGCGGCACGTGGAGCCTGTTCCGGTACCCGGGCATCCGCTCGGACTCCGACATGCACACCCTGGGCTACCGGTTCCGCCCGTGGAGCAGCGCCACCGCGCTGGCCGACGGCCCGTCGATCCTCGCGTACGTGCGCGAGACCGCGCAGGAGTACGGGGTCGCCGAGAAGATCCGCTACGGCCACCGTCTCACCCGCGCGTCGTGGGACTCCGACGCCCAGCGCTGGACCCTCGAGATCCCGGGGCACGAGCCGCTGACCTGCTCGTTCCTGCTCATGTGCTCGGGCTACTACCGCTACGACCAGGGCTACACCCCGGACCTGCCCGGCCTCGACCGCTTCGGCGGCACGGTCGTGCACCCGCAGCTCTGGGACCCCGAGCTGGACTACGCCGGCCGGCGCGTCGTGGTCATCGGCAGCGGCGCGACGGCGGTGACGCTGGTGCCGGCCCTGCTCGACGACCGAGGCACCGACGGCTCCGGCGCCGCCGCGCACGTGACGATGCTGCAGCGCTCGCCGAGCTACGTGCTCTCCATCGGGCGCACCGACGTCGTCGCCGAGACGCTCTCGCGGTTCCTCCCGCGCGCGGTCGCCGACCCGATCACACGCGCCAAGAACATCGCGCAGATCATCGCGCTCTACCAGGTCAGCCAGCGGTTCCCGCGCGTCGTCCGCGGGCTGCTGCGCCGGGCGACGCAGGCGGCGCTGCCCGAGGGCTACGACGTCGACACCCACTTCAACCCCAGCTACGACCCCTGGGACCAGCGGATGTGCATGGTCCCCGACGGCGACCTGTTCCGGTCGATCCGCCACGGTCGGGCGGACATCGTCACCGACCACATCGAGACGTTCACCGAGACCGGCATCCGACTGCGGTCGGGCCGGGAGCTCGAGGCCGACGTCGTCGTGACGGCCACGGGGCTGAACCTGCAGATGTTCGGCGGCGCGGAGGTCGTCGTGGACGGCGAGCCCGTGCACCTGCCCGACACCATGGCCTACAAGGGCATGATGCTCTCCGGCGTCCCGAACCTGGTGTACATGATCGGCTACACGAACGCCTCGTGGACGCTCAAGGTCGACCTCGTCGCCGAGTACGTGGTGAAGCTGCTGCGGCACCTGCGGAGGAGCGGGCTCGGCGTCGCCGTGCCGGAGCGCGACCCGGAGGTCGGGGAGGCGCCGTTCCTCGACTTCGGCGCGGGCTACGTCCAGCGCTCGATCGACGACCTGCCCAAGCAGGGGACGCGGGCGCCGTGGCGGCTCGCGATGAACTACGCGATCGACGCGGTGGCGCTGCGCCGCGGCCGGGTCGACGACGACGCGATGCGCTTCGTCCCGGCGGTCGCGCACACCCCCGAGGCCCAGCGCGCGGCGGGCTGACCCGCCCGTGGCCGTCGTCGGTGTCGTGGCGCCCGGGGCGATGGGCACGGCTCTCGGCGCCTGCCTGGCCGCGGGCGGCCACCGGGTCCTGACGAGCCTCACGGGACGCTCGCCGGCCACCGCCGCCCGCGCGCGCCCGGTGTTCACCGACGCCGGCACCCTCGACGACCTCGTGGTCGCCGTCGACCTCGTGCTGGTCGTCGTCCCGCCCGGCGCCGCCCGCGCCGCGGGCGAGGATCTGGGGGAGGCGTGCACGCGCACCGGCGCCCGCCCCCTGACCGTCGAGATGGACGCGGTCGCCCCGGCCACGGTCGCGGCCATCGCGACGATGCTGCCGGGCGAGCTGGTGGACGGCGCGATCTCCGGCCCGCCACCGCGACCGGACGCCGCCGGCGCGACCCGCGTCTTCCTCTCCGGCGCCCACGCCGGCGAGGTGGCGGCCCTCGACGCCCCCGGGGTGCGCTGGCTCGTCCTCGACGGGCCGGTCGGGGCGGCGAGCGCGGCGAAGACGTGCACCGCCTCGGTGCGCAAGGGCCACCAGGCGCTGCTCGCCCACGCCCTGGTCACCGCGCAGACGCACGGCGTGCTGGACACCGTGCTCGCCGACCTGCGCCTCGACTTCCCCGACGCCGGCGTCGCCCCGGCCGCGACGGCCGCCACCAAGGCGTGGCGGTTCGTCGACGAGATGACCGAGATCGCCGCGACCCAGGAGGACGCCGGGCTGACCCCGGCGCTGTGCGAGGCCCTCGCCGAGGTCTACCGCGCCCTGGCCACGAGCGACTGGGGTGCACGACGTCCCGAGGACGTCCCCCAGGACCTCGACGACCCGAGCGACCTCCGGCCTCGTCCGTGACCTCCCGCCGCTCGTGCCCGCCGGTTCACCGTGGGCGGAGCCACGCCGCCGACCGCGAGCCGCCGTCGGAGCCCAGAGCGGCGACGAGCTCGTCGAGGGCGTCGAGCCGGTGGGCACTGACGACGGCGTCGCAGTGCGGCCATGCGGCGGCGACACCGCGGGCGCGGGGCTCGAAGCCGGCGCGGGCGGTGCGCGGGTTGGCCCACACGATGCGGTGGGCGACACGGCGCAGCCGGGCCATCTCGCGGCCGAGCACCTCGGGGTCGCCGGTGTCCCAGCCGTCGGACAGGATGAGGACCACGGCGCCGCGGGCCATGCCGCGGCGGCCCCAGCGGCGGGAGAACTCCGCGATGGACTCCCCGATCCGGCTCCCGCTCGACCAGTCCGGGGCGAGCGCTGCGGCCTGGGCGAGCGCGACTTCGGGGCGTCCTCGAGTGAGCGCCGGGGTGAGGCGGGTGAGCCGGGTGGCGAAGGTGAACACCTCCGCGCGCGCCGAGACACGCGCGCACCAGAGCAGCTGGAGCAGCGCGCGAGCGTAGGGCTCCATCGACCCCGAGATGTCGCAGAGCACGACCAGGCGTCGCCGACGGGTCCGGCGAGCGCGGCGGGCGAGGACGACGGGCTGGCCGGCGGTCCGGCGGGCGCGGCGCAGGGTGGCCCGCAGGTCGACCGACGGCCCGCCTGCGGCGGGACGGAAGCGACGCGCGACGCGCGGCGGGGTGGCGAGGCGGAGCCGGCGCATGGCGTCCGAGAGCGAGAGCAGCTCGGCGGGGGTGAGGTCGGCGAAGTCCCGCCCGCCCAGGCGCTCGGCGGCGCTGGCGGCGGTGGCGATCGCGCGCCGCTCATCGTCGTCGCCGGAGCCGTCCCCCGACCGGTCGGCGTGGACCTGTGGTGTCGTGCCGGCCTGTCCCGGGCGCGCCGCCGGCCTCCCGGTGATCGGGGGCGGGGCGTTCTGGTCCCCGCGCTGCTCGGCCGGATCGGTGAGGTCGCGGCCG
This sequence comes from Actinomycetospora sp., assembly GCA_029266415.1. Classification (GTDB taxonomy): domain Bacteria; phylum Actinomycetota; class Actinomycetes; order Mycobacteriales; family Pseudonocardiaceae; genus Actinomycetospora. The sequence goes on from JAQSWW010000033.1 coordinate 26,918, forward strand.
CCCTGGAACACCGACCAGAACACGGCGTCGAACAGCGGCAGCGTCGACGGTTCGATCACCAGGGTCACGCGGGCGACCCAGTAGAGCTCGGTGACCCGTCCCGGAGCCGCGGCGACGACGCCGGCCGCGAAACGCGTCGCCTGCTCCGCGTCGACCGACATCCCCGCGTCCCGCAGCACCCGGGTCAGCCGGGCGGCAAGGGTGGCGAGGTCGAGGGCGCGGGCGACCTGGTCGGCCAGGGCGTCGCCCACCTCGGGGACCCGGGACCGCACGATCGCCTCGACCGCGGCGGAGTCGGGGTGGGGGATGGTGTGGTGCAGGCAGCGCCGCTTCAGCGCATCGTGCAGATCGCGGGTGCGGTTGGAGGTCAGGATCACGACGGGCCGGTGCACCGCGTGGCGCGTGCCCAGCTCGGGGATGGTCACCGAGCCCTCCGCGAGGATCTCGAGCAGGTGCGCCTCGAACTCGTCGTCGGCCCGGTCGACCTCGTCGATCAGCAGGACCGCCGGCCGGGGGCCCGGGTGGGTGACCGCGGCGAGCAGCGGCCGCGCGAGCAGGTACGCATCGCTGAAGAGGTCCGCGTCGGTGAGCGCCTCCCCGCGACTCTCGGCCAGTCGGATCGCGAGGAGCTGGCGCGGGTGGTTCCACTCGTAGAGTGCCTCGGCCGCCGTGAGCCCCTCATAGCACTGGAGGCGGATCATGGTCGTGTCCAGGACCTCGGCCAGGGCGACGGCGGACCGGGTCTTGCCCACGCCGGGCTCGCCCTCGAGCAGCAGCGGCTGGCGCAGGGCCGTGGCCAGGAACAGTGCCGTCGCGAGCCCGTCGTCGGCGACGTAGCCGGTCCCGACGAGCCCGGCTCTCAGCGACTCCACGTCCTCCGGGATCACGCGCTGCCCGCCGGGACGAAGCGGGCGGGATCGTCGATGAACGCCTGGCGGCAGCCCGGACCGCAGAACCACCAGGTCACGCCGTCGACGACGACACCCGGGTCCGCAGCCGTGCCCGCCACGGTCATTCCGCAGACCGGGTCGAGCACGGGCCCGGGCCCGACGGCCTCGGGGAGCCCGGCCGGCGGGGCTTGGACCCGTTCCCGCGCACCGATCATCTCCGCGTAGATCGCCAAGGCGATCTCGGCCGGACTCGTCGCCCCGAGGTCCAGACCGGCCGGGGTGCGCACCCGGGCGCGGTCTTCCGGGGAGACGCCGAGGGCGTCGAGCACTGCGGCCCCGCGCACCCGGCTCGCCACGAGGGCCACGTACGGCACGCCCGACCGCAGCGCTTCGGTGAGCAGCTCGACCTCATCGCGTCCGTGTGAGGCGACCACGACGGCGGCGGCCGACGCCGACGGCGCGCCGCCGGCGCGGACGTCGTACTCCATGGCCTGGCCGATGCGTACCAGCGCCCGGGCGACCGGGGCGTCCCCGTGCACGTGCACGACCGTCGGCGGCACGATCGCCTCGAGGAAGATCTCGAGGGTGCCACCGGACAGGCAGGGGTTGTCCACGGTGATCAGGCCGGCCCGATCGTCGTGCTCCGAGGCCTCCGCCGGCACGATGCGCAGCAGGGAGGAGCTCCTGTCGCGCAGCAGACGCAACCCCTCGACGCGGACCGTGGACTCGGCGCAGCTCCCGCCGACGAAACCCTCGATGGTGCCGTCGGGCAGCACCAGCGCACGGTCGCCGGCCCGCGCGCTGGTGGGACTCTCCGCCCGGACGACGGTGGCGAGGACGAACGGGGTCCGCTCGTGCTGCAGCTCGCCGGCGCGCGCGAGGACCCCGGCGGTCGATGTGGCGGTGGACACGTCAGGTTATCGCCAGATCGGTGCGCAGCGGGCGACCCTGCGCCGCCGACCAGACGGCCGCGGGAGTGAGGGGCATGTCGGCGTGGCGGACGCCGTACGGCGCGAGCGCGTCGACCACCGCGTTGACGATGGCGGGCGGCGAGCCGACCGTCGCCGACTCCCCGACGCCCTTGGCGCCGATGGGATGGTGCGGCGAGGGCGTCACCGTCTCGCCGAGCTCCCAGGACGGGCACTCCAGAGAGGTCGGGAGCAGGTAGTCCATCATCGATCCGCCGAGGCAGTTGCCGTCGAGGTCGAACGCGATGCCCTGCATGAGGGCCATGCCGACCCCGTCCGCGAGCCCACCGTGGACCTGCCCCTCGACGATCATGGGGTTGATCCGTACACCGCAGTCGTCGACGGCGATGAACCGCCGCACGTTCACCGTCCCGGTGCGGGGGTCGACGTCGACGACGGCGACGTACGCCCCGCAGGGGTAGGTGAGGTTCGGCGGGTTGTAGACGCACGAGGCGTCCAGGTGCCCCTCGACGCCCTCGGGCAGCTCGAGGCTGGAGTGGGCAGCCAGCGCAATCTCGGCGATCGTCTTCGACGCCTCGGGATCGCCGGCCACCTGCCAGCTCCCGTCGTTCCACTCCAGGTCGTCGGGGGAGACCTCCAGCATCGCGGCGGCGACGATCCGGGCACGCTCGCGGACCTTGCGGGCGACGATCGCGGTGGCCGCCCCCGACACCGGGGTCGAGCGCGAACCGTAGGTGCCGAGGCCGAACGGGGTCAGGTCGGTGTCCCCGTGCACCACCTCGATGTCGTCGGGCGACATCCCCAGCTCGGCCGCGACGATCTGGGCGAAGGTCGTCTCGTGGCCCTGGCCCTGGGTCTGCACGGAGATCCCCAGCACCGCCTTGCCGGTGGGATGGACGCGCAGGTCGGCGCCGTCGGCCATCCCCAGTCCGAGAATGTCCATCTCGCGCCGTGGTCCGGCGCCGACGGCCTCGGTGAAGAAGCTCAGCCCGATGCCCAGCAGGTCGACGCGCTCGCCGGCCTCGTGCCGGCGCCGCCGCTCGGCCTGCTCGGCGCGCAGCTCCCGGTAGCCGGCCTTGTCCAGCGCGACCTGGAGGGTGCGGGGGTAGTCGCCGGAGTCGTAGACCCAGCCGGTGGCGCTCTGGTACGGGAACTGGTCGGCGTGCAGCAGGTTCTTCATCCGCAGCTCGGCCGGGTCCATCTCGAGGTCGTGAGCGACGATGTCGACCATGCGCTCGACGAGGTACACGGCCTCGGTGATCCGGAACGAGCAGGCGTAGGCGACGCCGCCGGAGGCCTTGTTCGTGTACACGCCGGTGACGGCGCAGTGCGCGGCCTCGAGGTCGTAGGAACCGGTGAACACCCCGAAGAAGCCGGCCGGGAACTTCGTCGGCTGGGCGGTGGCGTTGAACGCGCCGTGGTCGGCGAGCACGTCCACCCGCACGGCGCGGATCCTGCCGTCCTTCGTGACCGCGACCTCGCCGCGCATGTGGTAGTCGCGGGCGAAGGACGTGCTCATGAGGTTCTCCGAGCGGTCCTCCATCCACTTGATCGGCTTCCCGGTGACGATCGAGGCGACGATCGCGCACACGTAGCCCGGGTAGATGCCGACCTTGTTGCCGAAACCCCCGCCGATGTCCGGGGACACCACGCGGATCTTGTGCTCCGGCAGGCCGGCGACCATCGCGTACAGGGTGCGGTGGGCGTGCGGGGCCTGAGTGGTGGTCCACAGCGTGAGCTTGCCGGTGACGGGGTCCATGTCCGCGAGCGCGCCGCAGGTCTCCAGCGGCGCCGGGTGTACCCGGGGGTAGAGGACGTCGGCGGTGACCACGACCTGGTCGTCGGCCGCCTCGGCCTCGGCGAACACCTTGTCGGTGGCCGCGGAGTCGCCGGACTCCCAGTCGAAGATGTGGTTGTCGGCCTTGCCCTCCTTGTCGTCGCGCACCACCGGCGCGCCCGCGTCGAGGGCCGTCTTCGCGTCGATCACGGGGGCGAGCGGCTCGTACTCGACGTCGATCAGGGCGAGCGCGTCGCGCGCCGAGTACTTGTCGTCGGCCACCACGAAGGCGACCTCCTGCCCCTGGAAGCGCACCTTGTCCGTGGCGAGGACCGCCTGCGTGTCGTAGGACAGCGTCGGCATCCAGGCCAGACCGAGGCCCGCGAGCGTCTCGCCGGTGATCACGGCGTGGACCTTCGGGTGTGCCTCGGCGGCGCTCGTGTCGATCGAGACGATGCGGGCATGGGCCAGCGGGCTGCGCAGGACGGCGCCGTGGAGCATGCCGGGCAGCACCACGTCGTCGACGTACTGACCGCGGCCGCGGACGAAGCGGGCGTCCTCCTTGCGCTTCATCGACCCGTAGCCGCGCGGGGTCTCGGGGGCGGCGTGGATCTGGGCCGACGGGTCCTGGACGCCCGCGATGCGGGAGTCGTCGATGCTGGTCACGGCGTGACCTCCTCCTTGCTGGCTTCCTTCTCGGCCGCCCAGCGCACCGAGCGCACGATGTTCTCGTAGCCGGTGCAGCGGCAGACCTGGCCGGAGATCGCCTCGCGGATGGTCTGGGGAGAGGGATCGGGGTCGCGGTCGAGCAGGGCGCGCCCGGTCATGAGCATCCCCGGTGTGCAGAACCCGCACTGCAGGCCATGACAGGTCACGAAGCCCTCCTGCAACGGGTCGAGCTCGGCCCCGTGCGCGAGACCCTCGACGGTGTCGACCGCCGCGCCGTCGGCCATCACGGCGAGCACGGTGCAGGACTTCACGGGCACGCCGTCGAGGCGGACCACGCAGGCGCCGCAGTTCGTGGTGTCACAGCCCCAGTGCGTGCCGGTGAGGCGCAACTCGTCGCGCAGGAAATGGGTGAGCAGCAGGCGCGGCTCGACGTCGCGCACGACCTGCTCGCCGTTGACGCGGATCGTGATCTCCATGTCAGGCCTCTCCTCGGGCGCGGGCGGTGGCGCGCTGCAGAGTGCGTGTCACGAGCTCGGCGACCAGGGCGCGCTTGTAGTCGACCGGGCCACGCTGATCGGCGCTCGGCGCGCAGTGCTCGGCGGCGATCCGTCCCGCTTCGGTGAAGGCCTCGGCGGTGGCAGGGTTGCCGCGCAGGGAGTCCTCGGCCTCCGCAGCCACGAAGTGCGGCGCGCCGACGGCGGTGAGCCCGATGCCCGCCTCGGCCACCGTGTCCCCGTCGAGGGACACGACGGACCCGGCCGAGGCGACGGCCCAGTCCCCGGCCCGGCGCTCGATCTTCTGGTAGGCGCTGCCCGTGTGCGTCCGGATCGGGACGCGGACCTCGATCAGGAGCTCGCCGTGGGCGACGGCGGTCTCGTACGGACCGAGGTGGAACTCCCGCACCGGCACCACTCGCTCGCCGTCGGCGTTCCGGATCACCACGTCGGCTCGGAGCGCCGAGAAGGCCGCCGAGAGATCCTCAGAGGGATCGGCTTGGCACAACGACCCGCCGACGGTGCCCCGGTTGCGCACGATCGGGTCGGCGATGGTGCGCTCGGCGTCGGGCAGGATCGCGAAGTGCTCGCGGACGACCGCCGACTCGAGCACGGTCGCGTGCCGCGTCATCGCCCCGAGGCGGACCTGGTCGCCCTCCACGCGGATGTAGTCGAGATCGGTGAGCCCGTTGATGTCGATCAGCGTGGACGGGTCGGCGAGCCGCAGTTTCATCATCGGGATGAGGCTGTGACCGCCGGCGACGATCAGCGACTCCGGCCCGTGGCGCGCCAGCAGCGCGATCGCGTGGTCGACGCTGGTCGCCTTCTCGTAGGCGAACTGGGCGGGGACCTGCATCCGTCCTCCCGGGTGGTGGCCGGTGATGGTGACGCCCTAGGTGATCAGGGAGCGGGGCCACACTGGTCGGCTCGGGCGAACTCGGAAACCCGGGATGAAGTGATTGCTCAACTCGGGCGCTGGTGCGTCCCACGTCGCCTTCGCAGACTACGAGGATGACGCTGACCCAGCTGAGCGCCTTCGTCATGGTCGCCCGGCTCGGGACGGTGCGTGCAGCCGCGGAGGCCCTCGGGGTGAGCGACTCGGCTGTCTCCCAGGCGCTGTCGGTCCTTCGTCAGCACCTGGGCGACCCGCTGCTGGTCCGCCAGGCCCGCCGCATGGAGCTCACCCCCGCTGGTGGCCGTCTGCTGGGCCTCGCGTCGCAGATGGTGGCCCTGGGCGCCGAGGCGGAAGCCACCGTGCGCGCGGCCCACGGGCGGCCGCGGGAGCTGCGGGTCGTGACCACCTCGGTGATGGCCGAGTTCGTGGCCGGGCCGCTGGCCGCGGCCTTCGACGCACGCACGGGTGGCGCCTACGAGCTGAACGCGAGCGTCGCGTCCACCGCCGAGCTCGAGGTGCTGGTGGCCAACCGGCTGGCTGACGTCGCTCTCGGTCCCGCGCTGCGCGTCGACCCCGCTCTGCGCCTGGTCAGCGAGCCGATCCTGCGCACCCAACTCGTGGCGGTCGCCGCCCCCGAGCTGCGCGTCGCCGGGCGGCCGCTCGCCTGGCCGTGGCTGGTCGACCCGACCGCGCGCGAGCCGGACAGCGAGACCGGTCGCCTGCTGCGCCGCCTCGCGGTTCCGGAGGAGCGCGTCCGGGTGTTCGCCTCGCACGCCACCGCCTGGGAGGCCGCGATCGCCGGCGCGGGTGTCGCGATCGCCACGGCTCACCTGGTCAACCCGCAGGTGCGCCGCGGCGACCTGCGCGTCGTCGCCACCCCGGCAACTCCCATGCCCAGCCCGTGGCACGCGACGATGCTGCGCCCCGAGCTGCGCTCCGACGGCGCCACGGCGCTCTACCGCTTCCTGACCACGCCGGAGGCGATGGCCCTGATGCGCTCCCCGCACGGCGGGGTCGTCCCGTCGCGGTTCCGTCCCCCGGTGTACGTCACCATCTGGAACTAGAGCGGGGCCGCCGGAGCCTCAGACTGCTCGCCACGACGACGGCGGAGGACAGCGTCATCGCCGCGCCGGCGATGACGGGATTGAGCAGCCCCAACGCGGCGACGGGCAGGGCGGCAGTGTTGTAGGCGAACGCCCAGGCCAGGTTGCGCCGGATCGTCCGGCGGGTGGCGCGGGCGAGGGCGAGGGCGGCGGGAACGACGTCGAGGCGGTCCCGGACGAGGATCACGTCGGCAGCACCGAGGGCGACATCGGTGCCCGAGCCCATGGCCAGGCCCAGGTCGGCTCGCGCGAGCGCGGGGGAGTCGTTGACGCCGTCGCCGACCATCGCCACCGATGCTCCCGCCGCCCGCAGCCGGTCGATCGCGGCGGCCTTCTCGTCGGGGCCCACCCCGGCGACCACGTCGTCGACGCCGATCTCCTCGGCGGCGCGGCGCGCGGCGGCCTCGTGGTCGCCGGTGAGCAGCACGGTCCGCACACCCAGGTCCCGCAACGCGGCAATCGCGGCGGCGGCCTCGGGCTTCACCTCGTCGACCAGCGCGAACGCCCCGACCACGACGCCGTCGCGACCGACCAGGACCGTCGTGCGCCCAGCGCACTCCCAGTCCGCGACGTCCACCACGTCGGGGTCCAGACCTTCGGCGGCGAGCAGCCGGGCCGACCCGATCGTCACCGTCGTACCCTCCACGGTGCCGCGCGCTCCGAGCCCGGACAGGCTCGTGAACCCCGTGACCGGCGCCGGGGTCACACCCGCGTCGCGGGCCAGTGCCACCAGGGGCGCGGCGAGAGGGTGCTCCGAGGCGTTCTCCACCGCCGCCGCCCACCGCACCACGTCACGGATGTCGACTCCGGGCGCGGCGGCCACGTCGACGACGCTCAGCCGCCCCGTGGTGACCGTGCCGGTCTTGTCCAGGACGACCACGTCGACCCCGTGCGCCGCCTCGAGCGCGCGGTGCCCGGTCAGGAAGATCCCTTCCCGGGCGCCGCGGTCGGTCGCCGCCAAAAGTGCCATCGGGGTGGCCAGGCCCAGCGCGCACGGGCACGCGATGACCAGCACGCTCAGCGCTGCGGCGAAGGCGGGCCCGCCCACCATCGTCCAGCCGGCGAAGGTGGCCACGGCCAGAAGGAGCACGGCGGGCACGAAGATCGCGCAGATTCGGTCGGCCAGGCGCTGGGCGTTGGCGCGCTCGGTCCGGGTGCGCTCGACCAGGTCGACCATCCGCGCCAGCCCGGTGTCGCCCCCCGCCCGCGTCACGCGGACGACCAGGCGACCGCCGACGACGATCGCGCCGGCCTTCACGCAGTCGCCACGACCGGCCTCGCGGGGCGCGGCCTCACCGGTCAGCGCGCTGGTGTCGAGGGCGCACTCGCCCTGGACGACGTCACCGTCGGCGGCGAGGGCCTCGCCGGGGCGCACCACGATCTCGTCTCCGGCGCGCAGCCACGAGACCGGGACGCGGACCTCCTCGCCGTCCCGGCGCAACACGGCCTCGTGCGGGCGCAGCGCCGCGAGCGCCCGCACCGCCACGCCCGCGCGCCGGCGAGCGCTGGCCTCGAACAACCGCCCGGCGAGCAGGAACAGGGTCACGACGAGGGCGACGTCCAGGTAGAGCGGTCCGGACACGATGGACCCGGCGACGGCCGCGATGATCCCGAGCGACACGAGCGTGTCCATCGACGCGGTCCCGTGCCGGAGGTTGACCGCCGCGGCGCGATGGAACGGCCAGGCGCACCAGACGACCACGGGCCCGGCGAGCGCGAGCAGCACCAGGGGTGAGCCCGCGAAGCGGAGCGCCGGGTCGATCGCGAGGCCCATGGACACGTGCGCGACGGGCAGGCCGAGCAGCAGCGCCACGGCGACCCGGCGGCGCAGGGATCGCTCGACGCGCCCGTCAGGGGGCTCCGGCGGGTGGTCGACGGTGACCGGCCGCGCCCCGAAGCCGAGGCGCTCGACGATCGCGACGAGTTCCTCGACCGGCACGGATGCCGTCAGGGCCACCCGGGCACGCTCGGCGGCCAGATCGACCCGCGCTCGGACGCCCTCGAGGCGTTCGAGGCGGCGCTCGATCCGCGCCGCACAGGCGGCGCACGTCATCCCCTCGATCGCCAACTCGACGTCGGCCTCACGGCCGCGCTCCGTCGCGGCGAGGGTCATCGGCCGTGCTGGAGGGAGCGCTCGACGAGCACGATCAGAGCTCGCAGCGAGGAGCCCGGGTCGCGAGCGTCGAGGCGGACGAGCGGGCAGCCCGGTTTGAGCACGAGCGCGTCGCGCACCGTCTCGTCGTCGAACTCGTCGGCGTGCGGGAACCCGTTCACACCCACCACGAAAGGCACGCCGCGGTTCTCGAAGTAGTCGATGGCCGCGAAGCAGTCGTCGACGCGGCGCAGATCGACGAGCACCACCGCGCCCACCGCCCCTCGGGCCAGTTCGTCCCACATGAACCAGAACCGCGACTGCCCGGGGGTGCCGAACAGGTAGAGGATCATGTTCTGGTCGACGGTGATCCGGCCGAAGTCCATGGCCACCGTGGTGGTCCGTTTGTCCGGCACGGCCTCGGCGTCGTCGATCCCGACCGACAGGCTGGTCATGTCCTGCTCGGTCGACAGCGGCGGGATCTCGGACAGCGCATGGACGAGCGTCGTCTTCCCCACGCCGAACCCGCCTGCGATCAGGATCTTCACCGGCAGCAGCTCCGCGCCCGGCCGGGCCCCGGCCGGCCGGTGCTCAGCGGGCGCGTAGTCCATCGAGCAGTCTCTCCAGGAGTTCGCGTCGGGGACGTCCGTCCGGACCGACGAGGGGTAGGTGGACGGCGAGGTGCTCGGCGTTGGCCAGGTCGCTGACCAGCACCCGCGCGACACCGACGGGGACGCCGAGGAGGTTCCCCAGCTCGACCAGCGATTGCGGGGACGTGCACGCCTCGACGATCGTGCGGTACTCGGGCGTCAAGGCCGAGAGCTGGGCCAGCCCGTGCTCGGTGGCGGTGACCAGTGCCTCGACGGGCAGCTCCCGACCGTCCGAGCGGGTTCGTCCCCGGGTGACGGCGTAGTTGGGGACGACGCGACCACCATTCGCGCCTCTCGGCGTGCTGTGCTCGTCCACGCTCACGATCCGTCTCCGCCACGCCTCGACCCCGACGTCATCGAAGGCTGCCGGATCGGGCGGCGGGGGTCAGCGCGTGGCCCACCCGGGACGCGAGCATGGTCATCTCGTATCCCACCAGCCCCATGTCGGCGCTCCGTTCGGTATAGACCGCCAGCAAGGACGGAGGAGACCACCAGGCCGTGCACCACGCCCGGGGTGGAGCGGGCGAAGTCGGACAACAGCCAGTCCAGCTGACCGTGGGGTTCCTGGGCGCCGTTCACGAGGAGACTCCCTTCTCGGCCGGCTCCACGGCCGGGCCGGGGTCGATGTCGCCGATCTCCAGGTGCGCCACGCGGCGGCTGGCCTGGTAGCGCGACAGGGCGTTCAGCGGGCCCTCGATGGTCGCGTGCGGGTCGAGCGGTGGGCCGGCGGGCTCGTCGGCGGGGTGCGACGAGTCGAGCACCGGGTGGTCCGGGAGCGAGTCGGCCGTGGGGGCGTGCGGTGGAGGTACCGGGTCGGGGACGACGGGCTTGGCCAGCTCCGGGGCGAGGTGGGTCTGCGGCACACGGCGGGCCAGTGTCCGACGGAGTCCGGCCTGCTCGCTCCCGTTCTCGACGCCGCGACCGTTGTCGGCGACGCGACCGTTGTCGGTGCCGTGACCGTTGTCGGTGCCGTTGCCGTTCGGGTGGGGGCCGGACCCCTCCGGGGAGACGCGCGGGGCGGGGGCGGACCCGTCGGGGGTGGTGCCGTCACCATCGAGCTCGCGAGGCGGCGGCACGACGATCGGGCGGATGAGCCTGCCGTGTTGTCCCGCCGGGGCGGTTTCGAGCGTCCGCTCCCCGTCCGTGTCGTCGGGGGGGTCGAGCGTGTGGGTGGCGGGGCGTGGCGCGGGCTCCGCCGGCGATTGCGCGGGCGGGGCCGTGTTGCCCGGCCAGGCGTGCCGGCCGTCGGCCCGGGCCGGCTCCTGCGGGGACTCGGGCGGAGCGGCGGACGCGGCGAAGGTCGCCGGGTTGGGCGGCACGACCCGCTCCGCGGCGGGCCGCGCGAGGAGCGAGGGCACGCTCGGGCGGGACGCCTCGACCCTGGCAGGGAAGAGCTCGGCGGGCAGGACGATCACCGCCGTCAGGCCGCAGCCCGGTGTCGGCGTCAAGGAGACGGTGATGTCGTGACGCTCGGCCAGGCGCGAGACGACGTGGAAGCCCAGCTGGCGGGAGGCCGCCACGTCCACCTCCTGCGGTGTGGCCAGCAGGTGGTTGGCCCGTGCCAGGGCGTCCGAAGGCATGCCGACGCCGGTGTCCTCGATGATCAGCAGGTGGGCGCCCGGGGCGGGGTGGTAGGGCCGGTTCTGCACCGACACCGCGCTCGATGGCGGGGAGTACCGCACTGCGTTCTCGAGGAGTTCGGCGAGCAGGTGGGTGAGGTCGGCGACCGAGCTGCCCGCCACCGCGAGGCTCTCGTCGACGGCGAACGTGATCCGCTCCAGGTCCTCGGTCTCGGCGATGGCGGCTCGCACAACGTCTCGCAGGGCGACCGGCGCCAACCAGATGCGCGGTGGTTGCTCACCGGAGAGCACGAGCAGACTCTCGGCGTTGCGGCGCACTCGGGTGGCCAGATGGTCCAGCCGGAACAGCTCGGCCAGCACGTCGGGGTCGCGCTCCTTCTCCTCGAGGTCGTTGATGATGTCGAGCTGGCGGTGGAACATGCTCTGGTTGCGTCGTGCGAGGTTGAGCAGCAGGTCGGAGGTGAACTCCTTCTTGCTGATCTCGGCCTTGGCGAGCTGGCGGTCCACCTCGGTCTTCTGTTCCTGCAGATCCTCCGTGAATCGCCAGAACACCAACACACCGGCACAGGCGGCGAGCACGCTCACGCCGTGAATAATCGACCACAGCCACGGGTCGTCCTGCCCCGAGACGTGATTGAAGATCAACTCTGGTGCGACGGCCGAGCCGATCCCGTGGCTGAGCACCGTGAAGGCGATGTTCCACAGGAACGGGAACCAGTCCTGGTAGAGGGCCAGGAAGCCCACGATGATGAAGAAGTGGAAGTGTGCCTCGATGGAGCCGTGAGAGAGGACCACCAGGGCCACCGAGCACCCCGTCAGGCCGAAGGTGACCAGGAGTGACGCGATGCGGCGGTGGTGGACCATCGCGGCCGCGAGCACGACCCCGCCGACGCCGAGGTCCACCAGGAGGATGGCGGCGAAGGGGAACCCCGCCACCAGCCCGACGAGGGTCAGTAACGGGACGTGCAGCCCGAGCACCCAGAGCAGCAGCCGATGGCGGCGGGTCCACTCCTCGTCGCTCAGCATGTTCCCGCGGGGTAGGAACGGGGAAAGACGCTCCAGGAGTGGGTCCAGCGTCGCGAAGGACCCGGCCTGCTGGGACAAACGGCACCTTCTCACGGTCGATCTCGGCGAGCAGCGGACGCGGAGGGTTCCGGGGACCGTACCGCTCCTGCCACGCGGAGGAATCGATCGGGTGAGGTGCGCGTGTTACGCGTTCGGCGGCCGGGCAGCCGTGATTCATGCGGACGAGCGTGGCCATTCCGGTTGATACTCCGCACGATGTAAATCCGATGGCGAAAGGTCCAACGCTCTCATTTTCGCCCGCGTGTCGCCAAGGGGCGTGTCACTCGTTCAATCGTCAATCCGCGTCCCCCGGATGCCGGGTCGCACAGCACGGGAGTCACCGGAGCGCCGACGCCGGACGCACCTCCCACAGTGTCCACAGCGGGCGGTAGCCGTGGCGCGGCCAGAACACCGACGAGATCGGGTTCGGCGGGTTGTAGTAGAGGTAGCTGCCCCGGGTGCCGGGCGGTTGCAGCCCGGGCAGCGCGGCGGTGAACAGCGCGTGGCCGACGCCCGTGTTCCGGTGACCCGGCAGCACCGAGGCGCAGTTGACGTAGCCCCAGCGCCCGGGGGGCAGCAGGCCGGCGAGCCAGGAGCCGGGCGTCGCGTCGGTGAGGCCGCACTCCAGCAGCCCGACCGCCCGGCCGTCCTGCTCGGCGAGCCACACCGGCTCGTCACGCGCGAAGCGCTCGCGGAGCGAGGTGCGCTTGACCGCCTCGGCGTCCGGGCGCAGGACGCTGCCGCCGACCATGCTCGAGTACGCGATCTCGTGCATCGCCAGGCCGACGCACGCCTCGAGGTCGTCGTCGCGGGCGCGCCGCACGTGCAGCGGCGGGTCGCCGGGCGCGGCCGTGACGATCGGGGTGCTGGGCGGTCCGGGCCGGCGCACGGCGAGCACCGCGAGCGGGACGAGGCCGTGGTCGAGGAAGGCGCGGGCGGCGACGACGTCACGGCTGGGCCAGGTGACCACCGCGGCGGAGTCCGAGGCGTGCCGCACCCGGGCGGGCAGGCGGGCGCGCCACTCGGCGACCAGGCGGTCCACCCCGCCGCGCCCGGCGCCGCCGAGCACCGGGTGCAGCTCGGTGACCTCGGCGGCCGACCACAGCAGCGGGGCGCTGCCCGCCGGCCACGTGTGCTGGGTGAGGACGCCCGCGACCTCGCCGCCGGCGTCGTCGGCGACCACGACGACCTCGCCCGGCGGAGGCAACACGGCCGGCGGCAGGCCCGGGTCGATCTCGGCGAAGCGGCGCTGCTGCTCGCCGAGCAGCTCGGTGAGCACGACCTCGGGGACGCGACCGGACGGCGTCGCCCGCGCGCGGCCGATCACGGCGGGGGTCCGAGGGTCGAGCTCCGCTGCGCTGCGTCTCCCGACCCTGGACGCCGGCAGCAGAAGATGGCGGTGCCGGGGAAGAGCGCGCCGCGCAGCGGGGACCACTGGCCCCACTGCGCGTCGAGGTCCTCGGGCCACTCGGGCTCGACGAGGCGTTCGAGCACCAGGCCGGCGGAGACGACGTCGTCGACGCGGTCGCCCACCGTGCGGTGGTGCTCGACGTAGGTCACGCGGCCGTCGTCGTCGACCTCGGCGTAGGGGGTGCGGTCGAAGTACGACTGCGACACGGTCAGCCCGTCGGGCCCGGGGTCGTCGGGGAACGCCCAGCGCATCGGGTGGTTCACCGCGAACACCCACGGCGCCCCCGGACGCAGCACCCGGGCCACCTCGCGCATCACCGCGCCCGCGTCGGCCACGAAGGGCACGGCGCCGAAGGCGGAGAAGGCCGCGTCGAACACCCCGTCGGCGAAGGGGAGCACGCCGGCGTCGGCCTGCACGAGCGGCACCGGGACGCCGGTGCGCCGGTCGGCCGCCCGGGCCTGGCGCAGCATCCCGGCCGAGAGGTCGAGGCCGACGACCCGCGCGCCCTCGCCGGCCAGCCACCGCGCGCACGACGCCGCCCCGCACCCGACCTCGAGCACGCGCGCCCCGCGCAGCGGCCCCGGCGGGCCGAGCAGGCGCGCGTCCTGCTCACGCAGCCGCTCGGGGCACCAGACGAAGTCGTCGTCGCCGAGGAACGCGCCGTGCTCGGCCTGGTAGTCGTCGGCGTCGGCGTCCCACCAGGCCCGGTTCGCCGCGCTCGACTCCGCGGGGCCGACGCCCCGGCGCGCGATGCCGGTCGTCCCGAGCAGTGTCTCGGCCGACGTCCCGCCCGTGTGCGTCTCGGGGGGAGGGGTCGACACGGGGGCATCCTGGCACGCCCGGACGCGCGGTCCACCGCCGCCGCGTGCCGCGCCGCCGGCGGTGCGGCCGTGCGACACGCCGGGGGAGGAGCGGCGCGACACGCCGGGCGGGGGTCCGTGGTGCCCCGATTGCCGGTCCGCGTCGGACGCGGTTACGATGAAGGTCCACGTCAGTGGTCTCGCCCTGCTCGCGTTGCCCTCCGGGTAGCGGGTGGGCGGCGATACCTCGTCTCCGGTCCTGCTCGCGGGCTACGCCGGTGCACGCGTCAGGACGACGGCTCACTTCCGTGGTGTCCCTGGCACGCTCGATCTGACCATGTTCCCGGAGCCGTCCACCGTATGTCCATCGACACCCACACCGCCCCGACGTCGACCAGTCCTCAGGTCGCGATCAACGACATCGGGTCGGAAGAGGACTTCCTCGCCGCCATCGACGAGACGATCAAGTACTTCAACGATGGCGACATCGTCGAAGGAACCATCGTCAAGGTCGACCGAGACGAGGTCCTCCTCGACATCGGCTACAAGACCGAGGGGGTCATCCCCTCGCGCGAGCTGTCCATCAAGCACGATGTCGACCCCAACGAGGTCGTCGCCGTCGGCGACGAGGTCGAAGCCCTCGTCCTCCAGAAGGAGGACAAGGAGGGCCGGCTGATCCTGTCCAAGAAGCGCGCGCAGTACGAGCGCGCCTGGGGCACGATCGAGCAGCTCAAGGACAACGACGAGCC
>JAQSWW010000215.1 GCA_029266415.1 Actinomycetospora sp.
ATCCGGTCGATCGCCGCCTGGGCGCTCGGCCCGTCGGCGGCACCGACGTAGATCGTGCCGTCGTCCTCGATGGAGATGTCGGCGCCGGTCTCCTCGGTGATCGAGTTGATCATCTTGCCCTTCGGGCCGATGACCTCGCCGATCTTGTCGACCGGGACCTTCACCGTGGTGATGCGCGGGGCGAACTCGCTCATCTCGTCCGGGGCGTCGATGGCCTCGGCCATGACGTCGAGGATCGCGAGGCGGGCGCCCTTGGCCTGCGTGAGCGCCTTGCCCAGCACCTCCGACGGGATGCCGTCGAGCTTGGTGTCGAGCTGCAGCGCGGTCACGAAGTCCTTCGTGCCGGCGACCTTGAAGTCCATGTCGCCGAACGCGTCCTCGGCGCCGAGGATGTCGGTGAGCGCGACGAACTTCTGCTCGCCGTCGACCTCGCCCGAGACCAGGCCCATGGCGATGCCCGCGACGGGTGCCTTCAGCGGCACACCGGCGTTGAGCAGCGACATCGTCGAGGCGCAGACCGAGCCCATCGAGGTGGACCCGTTGGAGCCGAGCGCCTCGGACACCTGCCGGATCGCGTAGGGGAACTCCTCGCGGGTCGGCAGCACCGGCACGAGCGCCCGCTCGGCGAGCGCGCCGTGGCCGATCTCGCGGCGCTTGGGCGAGCCCACGCGGCCGGTCTCGCCGGTGGAGAACGGCGGGAAGTTGTAGTGGTGCATGTACCGCTTGGTGGTCTCCGGGCCGAGCGAGTCGATGTTCTGCTCGAGCCGGAGCATGTTCAGCGTGGTGACGCCCAGGATCTGGGTCTCGCCGCGCTCGAACAGCGCCGAGCCGTGCGCCCGCGGGATGACCTCGACCTCGGCCGCCAGCGGCCGGATGTCGGTGGTGCCGCGGCCGTCGATGCGGAAGCCGTCGGAGAGGATGCGGCGCCGGACCGTCTTCTTGGTCAGCGCGCGGAAGGCCTCGCCGATCTCCTTCTCGCGGCCCTCGAACTTGGGGCCGAGCTCGGAGACCAGGCGGTCCTTGATGGCGTCCTGGGCCTCGTCGCGGTCCTGCTTGCCGGCGATCGACATGGTCGCGTCGAGGTCGGAGCCGACCGCGCTCTCGACCGCGGAGTACACGTCGTCCTGGTACGCCGGGAAGGTCGGGTAGTCCTTGGTGACCGTGCCGGTGGCGCGGTAGAGCTCGGACTGCGCCTCGCACAGGGTGCGGATGAACGGCTTGGCCGCCTCCATGCCCTGGGCCACGATCTCCTCGGTCGGCGCGGGGGCGCCGGCGTCGATGAGCCCGATGGCGCGGTCGGTGGCCTCGGCCTCGACCATCGCGATCGCGACGTCGCTGCCGTCGGCGGTGACCGAGCCGGCGATCACCATGTCGAACACGGCGTCGTGGAGCTGCTCCCAGGTCGGGAACGCGACCCACTGGCCGTTGATCAGGGCGACCCGGGTCGCGCCGATCGGGCCGTCGAAGGGCAGCCCCGAGATCTGGGTCGACGCCGAGGCGGCGTTGATCGCCAGGACGTCGTACGGGTCCTTCGGGTCGAGGCTCTGGATCGTGATGACGACCTGGACCTCGTTGCGCAGGTTGCCGACGAAGGTCGGGCGCAGCGGCCGGTCGATGAGCCGGCAGGTCAGGATCGCGTCGGTCGACGGGCGACCCTCGCGGCGGAAGAACGAGCCGGGGATCCGGCCCGCGGCGTACATGCGCTCCTCGACGTCCACCGTCAGCGGGAAGAAGTCGAAGTTGTCCTTCGGCCGCTTCGAGGCGGTCGTGGCGGACAGGAGCATCGTGTCGTCGTCCAGGTAGGCGACGACGGCACCGGCGGCCTGGCGGGCCAGTCGGCCCGTCTCGAAGCGGACGGTGCGGGTGCCGTAGGCACCGTTGTCCAGGACCGCGGTGGTCTCGTGGACGCCCGAGTCGGTCTCGGTCATGAAGGGTCTCCTTCGCAGAGGCCCCTACCGCGTCCCGTCCACGGCTCCCCCCGCGACGCGGCCGGCGATCGAGCGGTCTTCGATCGAAGCGCCCGGACGCGCAGTGGTGACTGCGCTGTCCGGGAGCCACTACCGAGGACCGGCCGACGCGCGGGCGTCCCGGGTTCGCGGGCGGTGACGGCGGGGCCGATCAGTGGTGCGCACGCCACCGCGCCGGCCGGCGGGTGTGCCGGTCGGCGCGGGGCGGGCGCGGGGTTCAGCGAGGCTCCGTAGACAGGGTCAGCGCCGCAGCCCCAGCCGCTCGATGAGCGAGCGGTAGCGGGCCACGTCCACGGAGGCCACGTACTTCAGCAGACGCCGGCGGCGGCCGACCAGCAGCAGCAGCCCGCGACGCGAGTGGTGGTCGTGCTTGTGCATCTTGAGGTGCTCGGTGAGCCGCACGATGCGCTGCGTCAGCAGCGCCACCTGCGCCTCGGGCGATCCGGTGTCGGTCTGGTGCACGCCGTACTCGGCGAGCGTGGCCGACTTCTGCTCGGTGGTCAGTGCCACGGGGGTGGTGCTCCTGTCTGTTCTACGGTGCCGTGTCGACCGGCGACGCCGGAACTGCTTTGGGGGGCGTCGCACGTCCACGGGGGTCGGGCCGGGGTCGGACCACGGCCGGGACCACCCGCCGCCCGGCCACCACGGACCGCAGCCAGGCGTGTCGTGTCCGAGTGTACCGAGGGGTCGGTGGACCCCGTCGGCGGCCTGGTCAGTGACCGGCCGCGCGGCGCAGCAGGCTCGCCAGCGACGGGAACCCGCCGTCGAGGGTCTCGGCGGCCCGGGCCAGCTCGTCCGGGGCGGCCACGGTGCGCAGCAGCTCGCAGGAGCGGTCGTCGTCGGGTGTGCGGCGGCGGGCGGAGGGCACCTCGGCGCGGGGCTCGGTGGCGCGCACCTCGGCGAGCAGGGCGGCGACCGTCGCCCGGTCGCCCGCGGCGTGCCCGCCCGCCACCCGCTCCTCGAGCATCACCAGCCGCCCCCACACCGCCGGCGTGCCGATCTTCACCCGCCGCCCGCTCATGAGCTGCGACAGCATCGGCGGGCTGAGGCCGAGCGTGTCCGCGAGGACCGTCTGCGACACCCCGAGGACGCCCAGCAGGCGGCGCAGCCGGTCGCCGAGGGGCTCGCCGTAGAAACGGCGCTGCAGCTCCCGGTTCCGGCGCACCGCGTCGGCCTCCACGCACCCTCCCTCCACGGGATCTCCGATCCGGCGGGGATGGTGGCACCCGGCGCGCGGCGGTGGGTGCGGTTCGCCGCGACTGCCGCCGGACGGCGGCCCTCAGAGGTCCAGGACCTCGCGGGTGCGCTCCACGTCGCGATCCATCTGGTGGATCAGCTCGTCGACCGAGTCGAAGCGGTCCATCCCGCGCAGGCGGTCGACGAAGTCGACGGCGACCCGCGCGCCGTAGAGGTCCTCGTCGGCGTCCAGGACGAACGCCTCGACGGTGCGCACGCGCCCGGAGAACGTCGGGTTGGTGCCCACCGAGACCGCCGACGGGCGGGCCCGCCCCTGGTGGTGGAACCAGCACGCGTACACCCCGTCGGTGGGGATGGCGGCGTGCTCGCCGCAGTCGACGTTCGCCGTCGGGTAGCCGAGCTCGCGGCCGCGCTGGTCACCGCGCACCACCACGCCCTCGAGGCGGTGGGGACGGCCCAGGGCCTCGGCGGCGGCGCGGACGTCGCCGGCGCTGATGCAGGCGCGCACGTAGGTCGACGAGAACGTGACGGTCGAGCCCGACGAGGCGGCCCCGAAGGGCTCGGTCACGAGGTCGACGCCCTCCGCGGCGAACCCGAAGCGCTGTCCCAGCCGTTCGAGCTCGGCGACGTCGCCCGCCGCGCGGTAGCCGAACGTGAAGTTGCGCCCGACCACCACCATCGCCGCGTGCAGGCGGTCGACGAGCAGCTCGTGGACGAACTCCTGCGGCGGCATGCGCGCGAAGTCGGCGGTGAACGGCAGCACCCAGAAGGCGTCGATGCCGAGCTCGGCGACCAGCTCCGCCCGCCGCGTGAGCGACGTGAGCCGGGCCGGGTACGTGCCCGGGCGCAGCACCGACGCCGGGTGCGGGTCGAACGTGATGAGCACCGTCGGCACCCCGAGCTCGCGGCCGTGCGCGACCGCCCGGGCGATCAGCTGCTGGTGGCCTCGGTGGACGCCGTCGAACACGCCGATCGTCACGACGCACCGACCCCAGCCCGACGGCACCCCGTCGAGTCCCCGCCAGCGTTGCACGGCGGCGAGCCTACGGGCGGTGACCCCGGCCCTGCTGATCAGGCGGGGCGCGATCAGGCGGGCGCGAGGACCAGCACGGGGCGGGCGGCCCCGCGGTCGTCGGCAACGAGCCCCACCACGTGCCCGTCGGGCCCGAAGACGCCGACCGTGCCCCCGGTACCCGCCGCGGCCAGCGGCCGGCCGTGGGCCAGCGCGGCGGCCTCGTCGGCGTCGGCGTCGCGGCGGGGGAACGCGGTGGCGACGGCGTCGTCGAGGCCCAGCGACAGCGCCGCCCGCCCGTGCGCCTCCTCCTCGGCGGCGAGGGCCTCGATCGTGCGGGCGTGGGCCAGCGTGAACGGCCCGACCCGCGTGCGCCGCAACGCCGTGAGGTGCCCGCCGACCCCGAGCGCGGCCCCGAGGTCGCGCGCCAGGGCCCGCACGTAGGTCCCCGACGAGCAGTCGACGAGGACGTCGAGGTCGCGGTACGGGTGCTCGACGCGCGCCGCGAGGACGTCGAAGCGACCGACGGTGACCGGGCGTGCCTCGAGCCGGACCTCCTCCCCCGCCCGGGCGCGCTCGTAGGCGCGGCGGCCGTCGACCTTGATCGCCGAGACGCTGCTCGGGACCTGCGCGATCTCGCCCGTCAGGGCCGCGATGCCGGCGGCGATCGCGTCCGGCGTGACGTGCGCGGTGTCGACCGGCTCACCGAGCGCCTCGCCCTCGGCGTCGTCGGTGCTGGTCGCGAGTCCGAGGCGGAGGGTGGCGAGGTAGCTCTTGGTGTCGAGCGCGAGGTGCCCGAGCAGCTTCGTCGCCCGCTCCACCCCGAGCACCAGCACCCCGGTCGCCATCGGGTCGAGCGTGCCGGCGTGGCCCACCTTGCGCGTGCCCATCAGGCGCCGTGCCCGCCCGACGACGTCGTGCGACGTCCACCCGGCGGGCTTGTCCACCACCAGCAGCCCCGGCGGCGGGGGCTCCCGCCGCGCACGCTGCTGGCGACCCTGGCGACCCTGACCGGACACGGCGGGCATCATGCCTGTCGCCACAGCTCGTGATCCGGCCGCCCGGGCCCGGAGCAGGCATCCTGGGGACGTGACCACCCCGACCCGCACCGACGTCCTCGTCGTGGGCGCCGGCCCCGCCGGGTCGGCCGCCGCGGCGTGGGCCGCCGACGCCGGCCACGACGTCGTCCTCGCCGACGCCGCGGTCTTCCCCCGTGACAAGGCCTGCGGCGACGGGCTGACCCCGCGCGCCATCGCCGAGCTGGACCACCTGGGCCTCGGCGAGTGGGTGCGCGGGCGGGGCACGAACCGCGGGCTGCGCGCCGCGGGGTTCGGCCAGCTGCTGGAGCTGCCGTGGCCCGGCGGGTCGCTGCCCGGGCACGGCGGGGCGGTGGCGCGCACCGAGCTCGACGACCGCATCCGGACCGTGGCCCTCGAGCGGGGCGCCCGGCCGCTGGAGGGCGTCCGGGCGGTGGACGTCGCGCGCGACGGCGACCGCGTGACCGGCGTGGTCTTCGCCGCGGGCGAGGACACGTTCACCGTCGCGTGCCGCCGGCTCGTCGTCGCGGACGGGGCACGCTCGACCCTGGGTCGCGTGCTCGGGCGGGTGTGGCACCGCGATACCGCCTACGGGGTCGCCGCGCGCGGCTACGTCCGCTCCGGGCGCCACGACGACGAGTGGATCTCGTCGCACCTCGAGCTGCGCGGCACCGACGACGAGGTGCTCTCGGGCTACGGGTGGGTGTTCCCGCTGCACGACGGGCACGTGAACATCGGCGTCGGCACCCTGGCCACCGAGGCCCGGCCCGCGAACGTGCGGCTGCGGTCGCTGATCGCGCACTACGCCGAGCAGCGCCGCGAGGACTGGCAGCTCGAGGGCGAGGTGCGCGACGTCGCCTCCGCCCTGTTGCCGATGGGCGGCGCCGTCTCCGGCGTGGCCGGGCGCAACTGGGCGCTGGTGGGCGACGCCGCCGGGCTCGTCAACCCGCTCAACGGCGAGGGCATCGACTACGGCCTCGAGAGCGGGCGGACCATCGCCGCCCTGCTCGCCTCCGACGACGACCTCACCCTCGCCTGGCCCGCCACCCTGCGGTCGCACTACGGCTCGGCGTTCTCGATCGCCCGGCGTCTGGCGAAGCTGCTCACGATGCCGCGCCTGCTGCCGCTGGCCGGGCCGGTGGGCATGCGCTCGCGGGCGCTGATGACGGTGGCGCTGCGCGTCATGGGCAACCTCGTCACCGAGGAGGACGCCGACGTCGTGGCCCGCGCGTGGCGGCTGGCCGGACGGGCGTCGCTGGGCCGCGACGAGCTCCCGCCGTTCCCCGCCGCCGACCTGCGCCCGGCCGTGGCCGCGGGCTGAGGCGCTCACGGCACTGCTCGGACGTCGGGTGGTCGGCGGGCGCGCGGCACCGCGATCACCGGCTCGGGCGGGCGGGGCACGTCGTCGGGCCCGTGCCGCCAGACCGTCGCCACCGCGAGCTGCCCGGCGGGCCGGCGTAGGGCACGCCCAGCCGGCCCGCCGTCGTCGCGCCGACCGGGTCGCCCGAGGCCGGGCCACCAGAACTGCCCGGTCTGGTGCTCGGGCGGCGGCTCGTACCGGGCGGCGTTCTCCTCGGCGGCGAGGCGCCGGACGTCGCTCTCGGTCTCCCACCGCGTGGTCGACCACGCGGGTGCGGCGGCGTCGGCCTTCATGAGCAGCACGCGGAGCCCGGCGGCGCGCAGCACGAGCGCCTGCTGCACCGACGTGATGGCCACGCCGCGAGCGGCCCAGGTGGCCTGGTCCTCGCGCAGGAGCAGCGTGCGGATGTTCTCCGACGCCGTGATGCCCAGCGACGTGGCGGTGTCGCCCGCGACCACGGGGTCGTGCCGGTCGACGTTGCGCTCCCACACCCCGGCCACCGTGCGCTCGACGAGCTCGACCAGGCCGGTGGCGCGCAGGCCGACCAGCACCTCGTCGAGCCACGCCGTCACCTGCGCGTCCCACCCCATGCCGTCATGGGAGCACCGACCCCCGACACTCTCTCGAACCCGCCGCGAGGGGCACGTTCGGCAGGCGCTGCCGGCTGTCGATCATGCACAACGTGCCCCTCGCGCCGAGGGACGCGCTACGTCCCCGTCACCGCCCAGCCCTCGCCCCGCACCCGCAGCCCCACCGCCACGGCACGGGCGGCGATGAACAGCGACAGGCCCGCCCAGATGCCGGCGAGGCCCCAGCCGAGGACCAGGGACAGCCAGATCATCGGGAGGAAGGCGCCGAGCGCCGAGCCGACGGTGATGCGGCGCAAGTAGGCCGCGTCGCCGGCCCCGAGCAGCACCCCGTCGAGCGCGAACACGTAGGCCGCGAGCGGCTGCAGCGCCACGAAGAACCACCACGCCTGCGGCACGACGTCGCGGACGGCGGGGTCGGGCGTGAACACCCCCGGCAGCACGCCGGCCGTCGCCGCGAACACGACGCCGGCAAAGCACCCGAGCACCAGGCCGTAGCGCGTCACCCGCGAGCTCACGCGCCGCGCGGTCCCGACGGCGGCGGCGCCCAGGGCCGCGCCGACCAGCGACTGCGCGGCGATGGCCAGCGCGTCGAGCACCGTGACCATGAACGTCCAGAGCTGCAGCACGATCTGGTGCGCGGCCACCGACGGTGCCCCGAACCGGGCCGCCACCGCGGTCGCCGACAGGAAGCAGGCCTGGAACGCGGCGCTGCGCACGAGCAGGTCGCGCCCGAGCCCGAACTGCGCGCGCATGTCCACCATGCTCGGCCGCAGGGACAGTGTCCCGCCTCCGGCGCGGCAGCTCCGCTCCGCGTCGTGCCGCATGCGCTCGCGGGCCAGCGCCACGAGGAACAGCACCCCCACCACGGCCTGGGCGCCGACGTTGGCCCACGCCGACCCCTCGAGGCCCAACGCCGGCACCGGCCCCGCGCCGTACACCAGCACCGGGCACGTGATCGCCGAGAGCCCGTTGCCGGCGAGCACGACGACGATGGGGCGGCGGGTGTCCTGCACCCCGCGCATCCAGCCGTGGCCGGCGAGCGCGACGAGGATGCCCGGCGCGCCCCACACCGCGATGCGCAGCCAGCCGGTCGCGGCGTCGGCGACCGCTCCCCCGCCCCCGAGCAGCCCGGCGAGCCACGGCGCCGCGATCCAGCCCGCGAACACCACGAGGGCGCCGACGAGCAGGGCGATCCAGGTCGCGGCGACGCCCTCGGCGACGGCGGCCGGGCGGTCGCCCGCGCCGTGGTGGCGGGCCGCGCGGGCCGTGGTGCCGTAGGCGAGGAACGTGCCCAGGCTCGCCACCTGCGCGAGCACGACCCCGCCGACCGCGAGGCCGGCCAGCGGCACGGCCCCGAGGTGCCCGACGACGGCGGTGTCGACCAGCAGGTAGAGCGGCTCGGCGACGAGGACGACGAGCGCGGACGAGGCGAGCGCCAGCACCCGGCGCGGACCGGGGTCGAGCGCGGCGTCCCGCGCCGTCATCCCAGCAACGGCGCGTCCGCGAGCGCGCGGCGGACGCGGTCGAGGATCTCCGGGGCGTCGCCGTCGAGCGTGAAGCCCGACGCCACGCGGTGCCCGCCCCCGCCCAGGGCCGAGGCCGCCGCGGCGACGTCGATGCGGCCCTTGGAACGCATCGACGCGGTCCAGCGGTGCTCGCCGACCTGCTTGAGGACGACCGCCGCCTCGGCCTCGGCGGTGGTGCGCAGGACGTCGATGACGCTCTCGACCTCCTCCTGCCGGCCGCCGCTGACGAGGTCGTGCCGGATCAGCGCGTGCACCAGCCCCAGGCCCCGCGCCTCGTCGACCTCCAGGGTCGCCGTGGCCAGCACCGCGGACAGCATCGCCAGCCACGAGAACGGGTGGGTGTCGAGCAGCGGGCGCGTGACGGCCTCGGCGTCGACGCCGGCGACGAGCAGGCGCGCGGCCATGGCGTGGGTGTCGGGCGACGCGGCGCGGAAGTTGCGGGTGTCGGTGACGAGCCCCGCGTAGAGGCACCGCGCGGTCGGCAGGTCGACCGACACCCCCATCGCGTCGAGCAGGTGCAGCACCATCACCGCGGTGGCCTCGGCGCGCGGGTCGACGTAGTAGTGCGTGCCGAAGCCCGCGTTCGACTCGTGGTGGTCGATCACCAGGGTCGTACCGGCGGTGACGGCCCGGTCGGCGAGCGGGCCGAGGCGATCGACGCTGCCGGTGTCGAGGACGACGAGCAGCTCGGGCGCTCCCACCACCCGGTCGGCGGGCACCACGAGGCCGTCGACGTCGAGGTCGCGCAGCGACTCCGCCGGGCGCTCGGGCGCGCCGAACGACACCTGGACCTCGGCGCCGCGCCGGTGCAGCGCGAGCCCCAGCGCCAGCGCGCTGCCCAGCGCGTCGGCGTCCGGGTTGACGTGGGCGAGCAGGACCACCTGCCGCGCGGCGGTCAACAGGCCCACCGCCTCGCCGAGGTCGACCGGCCGGCTCGTCACGTCCACCATGGCCGGTGCGCTCCCCTCACTCCGCGCCCGCGGGCGTCGGCGTGACGGTACGGAGGGGCCGTCAGCCCGTCGACCGCGCCCCGGGACCGGCCGGGAGGTCACCCGCGGCGTCGAGGTCGTCGTGCTCGTCGCCCACCGGCACGTCCTCGAGGTCGTCCTCGCGGGGCTTGCGGTAGGGGTCGGCCTCGCCGGCGTACGTCGCGCCGACCGCGAGCGCCTCGACCTCGGCGTCGGCCTGCCGGGCGCCCTCGAGCAGCTCGTCGAGACGCGCCGCGCCCTCGGGCACGGCGTCGGGGACGAACTCGACGGTGGGCGTGAAGCGGACCCCGGTCTGGCGGCCGACGGCGCTGCGCACCACGCCCTTGGCGCTGGCCAGCGCGGCCGCCGAACCGGTGCGCTCGGGCTCGCCGCCGTAGACGGTGTAGAAGACGGTCGCCTCGCGCAGGTCCGGGGTGAGACGGGTGTCGGTGATCGTCACCATCGCCAGGCGCGGGTCCTTGACCTCGTGCTCGAGCGTGGAGGCGACGATCTGGGAGATCCGCTTGGCGAGCCTGCGGGCCCGTGGCGCGTCGGCCATGGCGGGGGGCTCCTTCTCGGGAGTGGGGACTTAGTCGTCGTGCGGGCCCAGCCAGCGGGTCCGCGCCGAGAGCACCTGGAACTCGGGGTGGGCGGCGACGAGGCGCTCGCAGTGGTCGAGCACCTCGCCGACGTGGGCGGCGTCGGCCCCCACCGCGGCCACCCCGATGAGGGCGCGCCGGTGCAGGTCGAGGTGGCCGGCCTCGGCGACCGCCACCCCGTACCGCTTGAGCTCCGCCACGACGGGACGGACCACCGAGCGCTTCTGCTTGATCGAGCCGACGTCCCCGAGGAGCAGGTCGAGCTCGAGCGCACCCACGTACACGCCTTTGCCTTCCAGGCTTGTGAGTGGTTGTCCGTGCCGGGGCACGGACAACCACTCACGAGCGCGTAGCGCAAACCTACTCGCGGGGCTTCTCCCGCATCTCGTAGGTCATGATCTTGTCGTCGACCTTGATGTCGTTGAACGACCCGAGCGTCAGACCGCACTCGTAGCCGTCGCGGACCTCGGTCGCGTCGTCCTTGAACCGCTTCAGCGAGTTCACCGTCAGGTTCTCCGCGACCACCGCACCGTCGCGGACCAGGCGGGCCTTGGCGTTGCGGCGGATGATCCCGTCGGTGACCAGGCAACCGGCGATCGCGCCGACGCGCGAGGAGCGGAAGACCTCGCGCACCTCCGCGGTGCCGAGCTCCACCTCCTCGTAGATCGGCTTGAGCTTGCCCCTGAGGGCCTGCTCGATCTCGTCGATGGCCTGGTAGATCACCGAGTAGTAGCGGATGTCGATGCCCTCGCGGGTGGCCAGCTCCGTGGCCTTGCCCTCGGCCCGGACGTTGAAGCCCAGGACGATGACGTCGGAGGCGATCGCGAGGTTGATGTCGCCCTCGGTGATCGCACCGACGCCGCGGTGCAGCACCCGCAGCTGGACCTCCTCGCCCACGTCGATCTTCATGAGCGCGTCCTCGAGAGCCTCGACGGTTCCCGAGTTGTCACCCTTGATGATCAGGTTGAGCTCGTTGGTCTCCTTCAGCGCGGCGTCGAGGTCCTCGAGGCTGACGCGCTTGCGACGACTCGCCAGCTGCGCGTTGCGCTCGCGGGCGCGACGGCGGTCGGCGATCTGCCGGGCCACGCGGTCCTCGTCGTCGCCCGCGCCGGGTACCGACGTGAAGCCGATGACCTGCACCGGACGGGAGGGCAGGGCCTCCTTCACGTCCTCGCCGAACTCGTCGAGCATCCGTCGCACGCGGCCCGAGGCGTCGCCGGCGACGACCGAGTCGCCGACGTGCAGCGTGCCGCGCTGCACCAGCACCGTGGCCACGGGGCCGCGGCCGCGGTCGAGGTGCGCCTCGATCGCGACACCCTGGGCCTCCATGTCCGGGTTGGCCCGGAGGTCCAGCGAGGCGTCCGCGGTGAGCAGGACGGCCTCGAGCAGCCCGTCGATGTTGATGTTCTGGCGGGCCGAGATGTCGACGAACATCGTGTCGCCGCCGAACTCCTCGGCCACCAGCCCGTACTCGGTGAGCTGCTGCCGGATCTTGGCCGGGTTGGCGCCCTCCTTGTCGATCTTGTTGACCGCCACCACGATCGGCACGTCGGCCGCCTGCGCGTGGTTGATGGCCTCGATCGTCTGGGGCATGACGCCGTCGTCGGCCGCGACCACGATCACCGCGATGTCCGTGG
>JAQSWW010000216.1 GCA_029266415.1 Actinomycetospora sp.
GGATGCCCCACACCGCCCCGTGCCCTCCGCGGCCGGACCGGCCACGGCACCGGCCGGGGGTCGAGCGTCGACGCTCCTGTGCGGTGGAGCCGCGCCCCGTGATCGGATGGGCGCCGTGAGCACGTTCGACGACCTCGACGCCTTCGCCGCCACCCGCCGCTGCGCCGGGCTGGCGCTCTCGCCGGACGGCACGCGCCTGGTCACCACGGTGTCCGAGCTCGCCGCCGACAAGAAGTCCTACGGCACCGCGCTCTGGGAGCTCGACCCCACGGGCGGGCGGGCGCCGCGCCGGCTGACGCGCTCGTCGGCGGGGGAGTCGTCGGCGGCGTTCACCCCGGCCGGCGACCTGCTGTTCACCTCGCGGCGTGCCGACCCGACGGTCGAGAAGCCGGCCGAGGATCGCGCCGCCCTGTGGGTGCTGCCCGCGGCGGGAGGCGAGGCCCGCCCGGTGGCCGAACGACCGGGCGGGGTCAGCGCGTTCGCGGTGGCCCGCGACGCGGGGACGGTGACGCTCGTGACCCCGAAGCCGGTCGCGGGCGACGCGGAGGAGCAGCGGGAGGCGCGGGAGAAGGAGGGTGTCTCCGCGCGGCTGCACACCCACTTCCCGGTGCGCTTCTGGGACCACGACCTCGGCCCGGGGCAGGCCCACCTGCAGCGCTGCGCGCCGCCGGACCCCGCCGACCCCGACGCCGTCCTCGGCGAGCCCGAGCACCTCGCACCCGGACCCGGCGAGCGCCTCGCCGGCAGCGCGCTCAGCCCGGACGGGCGCACCGTCGCGGTCGTCGTCGACGTCCCGGACCCGGCCGACCCCGCGTCGTGGCGCCGCCGCCTCGAGCTCCGCACCGAGGCCGGGCGCGAGGTCGTCGGCGACGAGCCGGGCGTCGACCACGAGGCGCCGACGATCACCCCGGACGGTCGCTGGCTGCTGTGGGTGCGCGAGCGCCACCCGCGCCCCGGGCGCGGGATGGCGCACACGCTGCGGGCCCGCTCGCTCGACGACGGCACCGAGGTCGACGTCCTTCCCGAGGAGGTCCACCAGGTCCGCGGCGTCACCGCCGCGCCCGGTGGGAACGTCGTCTATGTCGTCGTCGACGAGCTCGGGCACGCGCCGGTGCTGCGGGTGTCGATCACCGATGGGTCGGTCACCCGGCTGACCCGCAGTGGCGCGTACACCGACGTCGTCGCGGCCGCCGACGGGTCGGCGCTCTACGCGCTGCGCTCCGCGGTCGACGCCCCGCCGACGCCGGTGCGCCTCGACCCCGAGGCCGCCGACCAGGAGCCCACCGCGCTGCGCGGGGTCACCGCGATCGACCCGCTGCCCGGCACGCTCACCGAGGTGCACGCCACCGCGGCCGACGGCACGGCGCTGCGCTCGTGGCTGGTGCTGCCCGGCGGCGCGTCCGCGTCGTCACCGGCGCCGCTCGTGCTGTGGATCCACGGCGGCCCGCTGTCGAGCTGGAACGCCTGGTCGTGGCGCTGGAACCCGTGGCTGATGGCGGCGCGGGGCTGGGCGGTGCTGCTGCCCGACCCGCGGCTGTCCACGGGCTACGGCCAGGAGTTCCTCGACCCGGCCACCGGCGCCTGGGGAGAGCTGCCCTACACCGACCTCATGACCGCCACCGACGCGGCGCTCGCCCGCGAGGACATCGACGCCTCGCGGGTGGCGGCGATGGGCGGGTCGTTCGGCGGCTACATGGCCAACTGGATCGCCGGGCACACCGACCGCTTCGCCGCGATCGTCACGCACGCCAGCATCTGGCACCTCGACGGCTTCGTCGGCACCACCGACGCGTCGTTCCACTGGCGCCGCGAGTGGGGCGACCCGCTCGACGAGCGCGAGCGCTACGACGCGCACTCGCCGCACCGGCACGTGCGCGCGATCCGCACGCCGATGCTGGTGATCCACGGCGACAAGGACTACCGCGTGCCGATCGGCGAGGGGCTGCGGCTCTGGTACGACCTGCAGCGCAGCGGGGTGGAGTCGCAGTTCCTGTACTACCCCGACGAGAACCACTGGGTGCTCAAGCCGGGCGACGCGAAGCTCTGGTACCGGACGGTGTGGGCGTTCCTCGACCACCACGTCCTCGGTCGCGCGTGGGAGCGCCCGGCGCTGGTGTAGTCCTCGATCCACTCGGGCGACTCGGCTGCCCGATCCCGACCCGGACGTGGCACGCTTGGGGTGTGCTCCGTACCGCCGGTGCGCGGCTGCTCGACGACCGGGACCGGTCGAAGGTGCGGAGCGCCCTCGACGCCGATCCGGTGGCCACCTGCATGGTGGCGTCCCGGGTCGAGACGGTGGGCGTCGAGCCCTGGCGTCTCGGCGGCGAGCTCTGGGGCGTGGGCGGCCGCCTCGACGGGCTGTGCTTCTCCGGGGCCAACCTCGTGCCCCTGCGCGGCGACCGCGCCGAGGTGCGCCACTTCGCCGAGCGCGCCCGCCGGCAGCGGCGCGCCTGCTCGTCGCTGGTCGGGCGCCGCGAGCTGGTGCTGCCGCTGTGGGACGAGCTCGCCGAGCACTGGGACGCCGCCCGCGAGGTGCGCCCCGACCAGCCGCTGATGGCCACCGCCGTCGCGCCGGCGATCGAGCCCGACCCGGCGGTCCGCCAGACCCGGCCCGACGAGCTCGAGCGCTACCTGCCCGCGGCGATCGCGATGTTCCTCGAGGAGGTCGGCGTCGACCCCCGCCTCGGCGACGGCGGTGCCGGGTACCGGGCGCGGGTGGCCGAGCTGATCGGCGCCGGTCGCGCGTTCGTCCGCTTCGAGCACGGCGAGGTCGTGTTCAAGGCCGAGATCGGCGCGCTGTCCTCGCGCGTGGGCCAGATCCAGGGCGTGTGGGTGCACCCGGAGTGGCGGGGCCGCGGGCTGGGCCAGGCCGGCACGGCCGCGGTCGTCGCCCACCTCGTGCGCGCCCGGCGGGTCGCGAGCCTCTACGTCAACGCCTTCAACACCCCGGCCCGGCGCGCCTACGAGCGCATCGGCTTCGAGCAGGTCGGGTCGTTCGCGACGGTGTTGTTCTGATGCTGCGCCGGCCCGCCCTCCTGCTGATCCTCGACCTCGTCGCGGTCGTGGTCTTCGCCGTGGTCGGGCGCGCCAGCCACGCGGAGGACGTCGCCGGCACGCTCGCCACCGCCATGCCGTTCGCCGTCGGGGCCGGGGTCGGCGTACTCGTCGCGCGGGCCTGGCGCGACCCGCTCGCCTGGCGCTCGGGCCTGCTCGTGTGGGCGGGCGCGGTGGTGGTCGGGCTCGCGCTGCGGGTGCTGATCACCGGGCGGCTGCCGCTGTCGTTCGTCGTGGTCGTCACGGTGGCGCTGGGCGTCCTCGTGCTCGGGTGGCGGGGGCTGGCGCGCCTCGTCGCCGCCACGGCACGCCGCCGCGTTCCGCGCTGACGCGCTCCGTGTCCGTCCCCGCCCCGTACCGGCGGCCGGAACGTGTGGCCGGCCGGGCACCGCGGCTGCTCCGAGTGGGTGCCGCGGCCCGCGGGTCCGGGCGGCGGCACGGCGACGGCGGTGCGCCTACGCTGGGGTCATGCCGGTCCGCGCCCCGCTGCGGTCCGGGCAGCAGACCCCGCTGCGCCCGGTGCCTCCGCAGATCTCTCGTCCCGAGTACGTCGGCAAGCCCGCGCCGACCCGCAGCACCGACCCGTGGGTGCAGCCGCCCGAGGTCATCGAGGCCATGCGGGTCGCGAGCCGGATCGCGGCGCAGGCGCTGCAGGCCGGGGGCGAGGCCGTGCGGCCCGGCGTCACCACCGACGAGGTCGACCGCGTGGTCCACCAGTTCCTCGTCGACCACGACGCGTACCCGTCGACGCTCGGCTACCGCGGCTTCCCCAAGTCGTGCTGCACCTCGATCAACGAGGTCATCTGCCACGGCATCCCCGACTCGACGGTCATCGAGGACGGGGACATCGTCAACATCGACGTCACCGCCTTCCTCGGGGGCGTCCACGGCGACACCAACGCGACGTTCCTCGCCGGCGAGGTCGACGAGGAGGACCGCCTGCTCGTCGAGCGCACCCACGAGGCCACGATGCGGGCGATCCGGGCCGTCAAGCCGGGCCGCGAGCTCAACGTCGTCGGCCGGGTGATCACGGCGTACGCCAACCGGTTCGGTTACGGCGTCGTCCGTGACTTCACCGGCCACGGCATCGGCCGGGCGTTCCACTCGGGCCTGGTGGTCGTGCACTACGACGACCCGTCGCGGCACGAGATGCTGGAGCCCGGGATGACGTTCACGATCGAGCCGATGATCACGCGCGGGACGATCGACTACGACCTCTGGGACGACGGGTGGACGGTGACGACGAAGGACAAGTCCCGCACCGCCCAGTTCGAGCACACCATCCTCGTCACCGACACCGGCAGCGAGATCCTCACGCTGCCGTGAGCACCGCCCGGTGCCAGCGTGGGGGCCACGCTGGCACTCAACGCCAGGAAAGTCCCCACGATCACGGCGGTCCGGGGTGAAGCGCCCGCACGTGCTCGCGTCGGCCGCGGTGTCGATCGACGGGTTCCTCGACGACGACACCCCTACGCGGCTCGTGCTCTCCGGGCCGGCCGACCTCGACCGGGTCGACGCCGAGAGGGCGGGCGTCGACGCGATCCTCGTCGGCGCGGGCACCGTGCGCGCCGACGACCCGCGCCTGCTCGTGCGCTCGCCCCGGCGACGGGCCGACCGCGTCGCCCGCGGCCTCGGGCCCTCGCCGCTGCGCGTCGTCCTCTCCGCCGGCGCGCTCGACCCGCGCGCGCGGGTGTTCGCCGAGGGCCGCGAGCTGGCGGACACGGTGGTCGTGGCCGGCACGCCGGACGAGGTGCTCGGGCGCCTCGCCGAGCACGGCGTCGTGCGCCTCATGGTCGAGGGCGGCGCGGCCGTGCACCGCGACTTCCTCGCCGCCGGCGTCGTCGACGAGCTCCAGCTGGCCGTCGCCCCGCGGCTGGTCGGCGCCGGGCCGCGGTTCACCGGCGCGCCGGGCCACGCCCACCTCCTCGAGACGCGCCGGGTCGGCGGCGACGTGCTGCTCCGCTACCGCCTCGGCGACGCCGACGAGCGCTGGCTCGCCGAGGCGTGCACGCTCGCCGAGCGCTGCCCGCCGTCGCCGTCGGCGTTCTCGGTGGGTTGCGTGGTCGTCGCCGAGGACGGCACCGTGCTCGCCACCGGCTACAGCCGCCGCGACCACGTCCTCGACCACGCCGAGGAGGCCGCGCTGCGCGACGTCGACCCGGCCGACCCGCGCCTGCCCGGCGCGACGATGTACACCTCGCTCGAACCCTGCGGCCAGCGGGCCTCGCGGCCGGTCACCTGCGCGCAGCACATCCTCGACGCCGGGATCGGCCGCGTGGTGATGGCCTGGCGCGAGCCGCCGACCTTCGTCGGGGTGCCCTCCGGCGCCGCGCGCCTGGCCGACGCCGGCGTCACCGTCGTCGAGCGCCCCGAGCTCACCGACCTGGCCCGCCGGCCCAACCGGCACCGCTGAGCCACCCGTGCGCTCGCTGCCGATCCTGCTGCCGGCCGCCCTGATCCGGGCCCGCGCCTGCCCGCTCGCCTCGATCCGCCAGGTGCGGACGTGGCGCCTGCGCTTCGTGGAGCAGGTCCCCGCGGGTCCCCGTCCCGCGGGGTGGTCGGACGTCGTCGAGGCCGAGGCGATCCCGCACGACGGCGGACCCGGACCCGTCGAGCTCGCCGGCGACGGGTTCCGGGCCCTCTGGGACGCCCCGCGCCCCGTCCGCGGCCCGGTGCGGCTGCGCGGGGAGCTGGTCGTCGACCCCCTCGACGGCCTGGCGACCACCGGCCGCATCCACCGCCTGCGCCTGCTCACCGGGACCGTCGGCGACCTCACCGCCAGGGACCTCTCGGCGATCCCGAAGGCGGTCGACGAGGACGCGGCGGGCGTGCTGGTCGACCTCGAGCTCGGGGTGACGTGAACGTCGGTGCGGGCAGCCCGCCCGCCGTGCGAGATTGCCGGGCGTGGCCAAGGTCTACGAGCGCATCGAGCCCCGGCTGGCACGCTGGATCGACCGGCAGCCCGTGTTCTTCGTGGGCACGGCGCCGCTGTCCGCCGATGGGCTGGTCAACGTCTCGCCGAAGGGTCTGCGCGGCACGTTCGGCGTGCTCGACGACCACACGTTCGCCTACGTCGACATGACCGCGAGCGGCGTGGAGACGATCGCCCACCTCCGCGAGAACGGGCGCGTGTGCGTCATGTTCTGCTCGTTCGACGGCACGCCGAACGTGGTGCGGCTGCACGGGCGGGGGCGCGTGGTCACCCACGGGGAGCCGGGGTTCGACGCCGCCCTCGAGCCGTTCGCGATGGGGCTCGCGGCCCGGCGTACCGAGGCGCGCGGCGTGATCACGGTCGACGTCACCCGCGTCGCCGACGCCTGCGGCTACGCCGTCCCGCGCATGACGCTCGAGAGCGACCGCGAGCTGCTCGACTCGTGGGCCGAGCGGCGCAGCCCGGAGTGGATGCGTGCCTACCGCGCCGAGAAGAACCAGCGCTCGCTCGACGGTCTGCCGGGCCTCGCCGGGCTGCCGGACTGGTGAGGGGCGCGCTGCTCGTCGCGGGCACCACCTCGGACGCCGGCAAGAGCGTCCTCGTCGCCGGCATCTGCCGGTGGCTGCACCGCCGCGGGGTCGACGTCGCGCCGTTCAAGGCGCAGAACATGAGCAACAACAGCGTCGTGTGTACCGACGGCGGTGAGATCGGGCGCGCGCA
>JAQSWW010000034.1 GCA_029266415.1 Actinomycetospora sp.
GGACCGTGGCGGGCGGTGGGGTCGATCCCCGCGGAGGAGGTCGACGCCCTGGTCTCCCGGATCACCGAGGCGGGCCTCGACGACACGGCGTGGGAGGGCGGCGGGGTGCGCGTGCCCGCGCGCTGCCTCGTCGCGGTGGCGGGGATGGGCTGGCCGGAGGACCCCGCGGCGCTCACCGTCGCGCTCTCCGAGGACGACGCGTGGATGCGCGTCGAGGTCGGTGACAGCGCGATCGTGCGCCGCCGCCGACCCCGCCTGGCCCTGCTGACCTGAGATCAGCCGAGGTTCGCGCGCAGGAAGTCGCGCGTGGCGCTCCAGGCCTTGAGTGCCTGCTCGGGGTCGTAGGTGCCGAGCAGGTTCTCGTCGTTGAAGAAGGCGTGGTCGGACGGGTAGAGGCGGAAGTCCGGCCGGATGCCCGACTCCTTCTCGATCCGCTCGGCGAGGTCCTCGACGGCCTCCGGCGGCGCCATCTCGTCCTCCTCGCCGAAGTGGCCGAGGAGCGGGGCGGAGAGGTTCTCGAAGCTGGGGTAGTCCTCGCCCAGCACGCCGTAGAACGGCACGGCCGCACCGATCTTGTCGCCCTGCTGCGCGGCGAGGACCAGCACGAACCCGCCGCCCATGCAGAAGCCGACCGCGCCGACCTTGTCGCCGGTGACGGCCTCGTGCGCGAGCAGGTAGTCGACGGCACCGCCGAGGTCGGTCGCGGCCTGCTCGACGGGCAGCTCCTGCATGAGCCGTCCCGCCTCGTCGGAGTCGTGGGTGGTCGTGCCGCCGTAGAGGTCGGGGGCGAGCGCGACGAAGCCCTCGGCGGCGAGTCGGTGGGTGACGTCGGCGATGTGGCTGGTCAGGCCCCACCACTCCTGGATGACGACGACACCGGGCCCCGAGCCGGACTCGGGCAGCGCCAGGTAGCCGTGCGCGGTCCGACCGTTGCTGGGGAAGGTGACGTTCTGGAGCGGGTCGACCATCTCCGCCATCTCACCAGCTCTTGTTCATCATGCTGGTGGCGGCCATCTCGAAGTACTCCCACATCTGCCGGCGCCGTTCCTCGGGAAGGTCGGCCTCGTCGACCGCCACGCGCATGCAGCGCAGCCACGCGTCGCGCTCGAGCGGGCCGATGGGGAACGGGCCGTGGCGCATGCGCAGCCGCGGGTGCCCGCGCTGGTGCGAGTAGGTCTGCGGGCCTCCCCAGTACTGCTCGAGGAACATCAGCAGGCGCTGCTCGGCCGGCCCCAGGTCCTCCTCGGGGTAGAGGGGACGCAGGACCGGGTCGTCGGCGACCTGCTCGTAGAAGCGGTGCACGATGCCGGCGAAGGTCTCGTGCCCGCCCACGGCGTCGTAGAACGTCTCCGGCCGTCCGGCCTGTGGTGCACTCACCCCACCACGGTCCCAGATCCGCGCCGGCGCGTCAGACCGCGGGCGTGCCGGGGCCCGCGACGCCGGAGCGACCGGCGAACGGGAAGGGCGCCGGGACGCCGGCGGCGTCGAGCGCGGACTTGATCTCAGCGGCCACCGCGCGCTGCACGGCCCACTGCTCGCCGGGGCGGGTGCGCACGGTCAGGCGCATGAGCACGCCCTCGGCGGTCACCGACTGCACGCCGAGCATCTCCGGCGCCGCGATCACCTTGCTCGCGATCTTCGGCTCGGCGCACTCGGCGTTGGCGGCGCGCTCGGCGATCTCGAGCGCCTCGTCGACGTCGGCGCTGTGCCCCACGGGGATGTCGACGACGGCCACCGAGTAGCCCTGGCTGGAGTTGCCGACGCGCAGCACCTCACCGTTGCGGACGTACCAGACGGTCCCGGCGATGTCGCGCAGCGTCGTGACCCGCAGGCCGACGGCCTCGACGGTGCCGATGGCCTCGCCGAGGTCGACGACGTCGCCGACGCCGTACTGGTCCTCGAGCATCATGAAGATCCCGGACAGGAAGTCGCGGACGAGGTTCTGGGCGCCGAACCCGATCGCGACGCCGACGATGCCGGCCGAGGCGATGATCGGGGCGAGGTTCACCCCGAACTCGCCCAGGATCAGCACGAACGCGACCCCGTAGATCAGCATCGTCGAGAACGAGCGCAGCACCGAGCCGATGGCCTGCGCGCGCTGGGTGCGGCGCTCGACCATCAGCGGCGCGGCGTCGCGCAGGGTGCGCACGGCCCGGTCGCGCAGGGGGCGCAGCATCGCCGGTACGCGACCCTCCCCGGCGCCGGTGGTCAGCCGGTGGATGGCCCGGTGCACGGCGAAGCGCAGGACCACGGCGACGACGATGATCAGGAGCACGATCACGCCGTGCGCGATCAGCTGGTCGGCCGAACGGGAGAGCCAGTCGGTCTGGGTGAGCTCGAAGACGCGGGCGCAGAGCGAACCCTGGTCGGCCGCACAGCTCGGCGCGCCCGGGGGCAGGGGCACGGCGGAGGCGGGCGGCGCGGGGGTGGCCGGGGTGCTGCTCGGTGCGGGCGTCGGCAACGGCACGGTCACGTCGTCCGACGGTAGAGCACGCCGCGGCGCTTTCCGACCGGCCCGTCCCCGCTCGCCCTCCGCCGGCGACACGCCGTGCGCCGCCCGTGGCGCACGCCACCAACACAGGTGCGACCGGCCGGTTTGTGTGGTCGACTAGGCGCAACTCGGCGGGAGGTGGTCGTGTGCACGAACGACAACCCGGCAGCGTGACTCCGCTGGTCAGCGAGGTCCCGCCCACCACCGCGCCGCAGGGGGGGGTCGACCCCCCCGTTCCCCCTCCACCCGAGCTCTCCGTCGCTCCCTCGCTCGCTCCCTCCGTGGTCGTCCCGGCGCCGTCGCCGCCCTGGGGCCGCCGCCGGGTCCTGCTCCTCAACGCCACCTTCGAGCCCCTCACCGCGCTGCCGCTGCGCCGGGCGATCGTGCTGCTCGTGTGCGGCAAGGCCGAGGTGGTGCACGGCGACACCGCCGGGCTCGTGCTGCACTCGGCCACCGGGGCGGTCGAGGTCCCCTCCGTGATCCGGCTCCGTACCTACGTCCGCGTGCCGTTCCGCGCCCGGGTGCCGCTCACCCGGGCCGCGCTGATGCACCGTGACCGGTTCCGCTGCGCGTACTGCGGCGGACGCGCGGAGACCATCGACCACGTCGTGCCCCGCAGCCGCGGCGGGACGCACACGTGGGAGAACTGCGTGGCGTGCTGCGCCCGGTGCAACCACAAGAAGGCCGACAAGCTGCTCGCCGAGCTCGGGTGGCCGCTGCGCACCATGCCGACCGCACCCCGCGGGCGGCACTGGCGCCTGCTCGCCGGCCTCGTCGACGCCGACCCCCAATGGCTGCCCTACCTGGGGGAGACCGCCGCGTGAGGGGCACCGTGCGGCACTCGTGAGCGATCTCCACGAACTGAGCGCCCTCGAGACCGGCGCGGCGATCCGGCGCGGCGACGTGACGGCCCTCGAGGTCGTCGACGCCGCGCTCGCCCGGGCCGAGCGGCTGGGCCCCGCGCTGGGCGCGTTCGTGGTCCTCACCGCCGACCGGGCGCGGGACGCCGCGCGCGCCCTGGATCGGGCCGGGGTCGACGGCGCGGGACCGCTCGCCGGGGTGCCGACGGCCATCAAGGACCTCACCGCCACCGCCGGTGTGCCCACCGCCCGGGGCTCGGTGCTGGGCGCCGGGGTGGTGCCCGCGTACGACGACGACGTCGTCGGCCTCCTGCGCGCGGCCGGCATGATCAGCATCGGCAAGACCGCGGTCCCCGAGTTCGGGCTGCCGTGCTACACCGACCCCGCCGGCGCCCCGCCGGCCGTGACGCCGTGGGACCCCGGCCGCTCGGCCGGCGGCTCGTCGGGCGGGGCGGCCGCCGCGGTCGCCGCGCGCATCCTGCCCGTCGCGCACGGCACCGACGGCGGCGGCTCGATCCGCATCCCGGCGTCGGTGTGCGGGCTCGTCGGGCTCAAGACGACGCGCGGGCGGGTGCCCGCCGGGCCCGCGGGCGGTGACCCGGCCGGCCTGTCGGTGCACGGGCCGCTCGCGCGCACCGTCGCCGACGCCGCAGCGTTCCTCGACGCGGTGGCGGCGCCCGCGCCGGGGGAGCCGTTCGTGCCCGCGCCCCCGCCGCCGGGCGGGTACCTCGCCGCGCTGTCGCGCCCCCTGTCGCGGCGCCGGATCGGGCTGGCCGTGGACCCGCCGGTGGACGGCGTGGCGGTCCACCCGGCCTGCCGGGCCGCGGCCGAGGAGACCGCCGCGCTGCTCGCCGACCTCGGCCACCACGTCGAGCCCGTCGCGTCCCCGCTGCCCGACGACGTGGTGTCCGCGTTCCTCACGCTGTGGGCGGTGCTGTCGCTGGGCGACCCGGTGGACCCCGCCGACGAGCCGCGCCTGCAGCCGCTGACCCGGCACCTGCGCGCCCGCGGGCGGGAGGTCGGCGGCGCCGCAGCGATGGTCGCGCTGCACACGGTCCAGGTGGCGACCCGGACCCTGGTCGCCGAACGCGCCGCGTACGACGCGGTCCTGACCCCGACCGTCGCCCTGCCGCCGCGCCCGGTCGGGTGGTTCACCGAGACCGGCGACCCCGCTGACGACTTCGCCCGCCAGATCGCGTTCACCCCGTGGACCGCGGTCGCCAACCTCACCGGCGAGCCCGCGATCTCGCTGCCACTGGGCTGGTCCGACGGCCTGCCGATCGGCGTCGCGCTGCGCGGCCGGCGCGGCGAGGAGTCGCTGCTGCTGGCGCTGGGCGCCGAGCTCGAGACCGCCCGCCCGTGGGCCGGACGGCGCCCACCCGGGGTGTGACTCCTACGACGGGACGTCGTGGGAGACGGAGCGCAGCGGAGCTCGACCCGTCGATCTCCGTCGGCATCCACTACGGTGCTGCCCGTGAGCCCGCTGACCACGATCATGCTCTTCGTCGTGGCGCCGGCCGGCGGTCTGCTCCTGATCGCCGTGTCGACGCTGATCCGCCCGTCGTCCCGCGGCGCGCGGTACCGGTCCGGCGACACCTGGGACCACGAGCCGCTCTGGTGGATGGGCAACCCCCGCGGCTCGGGCGTGCCCGGGCCGACCGTCGAGGCCGTGCCCGCCAGCCCGGCCGCCGAGCACACCGCCCGAGGAGGCGCCCGTGGCACGTGGTGAGGTCGTCCCCTCCCGGCAGGACGCGCCGGGCGAGACCACGCGACTGACCGGCGGTCCCGGCGTCCTCGAGGACCCGGTGTACGGCCAGGCGCGCGTCGCGACCGCCTCGGGGCGCATCTCCGAGGCGATGGACGTGCACTCGGAGGACTCGCGCACGCCGTTCTCGCCCTCGCAGCTCTCGCGCCTCGACGAGGCCCTGACGCTGGCCTGCCGCGAGACCGGGCTGCTGTTCACGCTCTACATCGGCGAGCTGGGCACGCGCTCGCGCGAGCGCGCCGAGGAGCTGCACGCCTCCCTCGGCGACCGCGCGGCCGAGGCGATCGTCGTCGCCGTGTCGCCGGGCGAGCGCGTCGTCGAGGTCGTCACCGGAGCCGAGTCCAGCCGCCGCATCGACGACCGCGGGGCCAAGCTCGCCGTCATGAGCATGGTGGCGTCGTTCAAGGAGTCCGACCTCGTCGGCGGCATGGTCGAGGGCCTGACCATGCTCGCCGACCAGGCCGGCGCCGGCCACTAGGCAGGCCCGGAGTCCGAACGAACGCGCTGTTCGCTGCTGTAGAAGCAGCGAACAGCGCGTTCGTTGCGTTCGGGGTGGGGCCTCAGCCGCGGTCGAACTCGCGGGCGGCGAGGGCGCGGACGACGCCGGCGCGGCCCTCGGTGCCCAGGCGGCGCAGGGCCGGCGGGTGGTCGCCCGCGAGCCACTCGTCGGCGGCCTCGACCGTCGCGGGCTCGACGGCCCAGGACGGGAAGAGCCCCTGCACCATCGGCTGCGCCTGCTCCGACGAGCGGCGGGCCCAGACCTCGTCGACGGCCGCGAAGTAGCGCGGCACGTAGTCGGTCAGGAGCGCCTGCTGCGCCGGGTGCGAGAAGCCCATGATGATCGCGGAGTTGATCGCGTTGGGCAGCGTGTCGTCCTCGACCGCCCGGCGCCACGCCTCGGCCTTGGCCTCGGGGGTGGGGATCAGCGCGCGGCCCCGCTCGGCCATGCGGCGGCCGGTGGCGGTGTTGTCGCGGGCGTACTCGTCGGCGATCTCCGGTTCCCCGGCCGCCCCGTGCGCGACGAGGGCGTGCAGCAGCCTCCAGCGCAGGTCGGTGTCGACGGTCAGGCCCTCGAGCGGCGCGCTGCCGTCGCGCCAACCGGCGACGGTGTCCAGCGCCTCGGCGGTGAGCACCGACCCGGCGAGCGCGTTGACGATCGCGAGCTGGTGGTCCGAGCCGGGCTCGGTGCGCGCCAGCTCGAGCAGCCGCGCGACGAAGGAGGGCCAGCCCTCGGCGACCGCCCAGCTCGGCTCGGCGTACGACGCGAGCGCGGTCTGCGCCTGCAGCAGGAGCCGCTGCAGCACGCCCACCTCGGTCTCGGCCGCGAGCCCGGCGGTGACGAGCGCGACGAAGTCCCGCGCGCGCAGCTCGGCCTCGCGCGTCATCTCCCAGGCCGCCGACCAGCACAGGGTGCGGGGCAGCGGCTCGGCGATGTCGCCGATCCGGTCGATCAGCGTGGTCAGCGAGCGCTCGTCGAGGCGCATCGTGCAGTAGGTCAGGTCGTCGTCGTTGACGAGCACGAGGTCGCCCGCCTCGACGCCGACCAGCTCGGGCACCTCGGTGCGGTCGCCGTCGACGTCGAGCTCGACGCGGTGGCGGCGTACCAGCGTGCCGCCCTCGTCGCCGTAGACGCCGACCGCGAGCCGGTGGGTGCGCAGCTCGCCGGCCCCGGGGCGCGCGCCGCCCTGGACGACCTCGAACGCGTTGTACCGGCCGTCCTCGCCGACGCTGAACGACGGCGAGAGCGAGTTGAGGCCCGTGGTGCGCAGCCACTGCGCGCTCCAGCCGGACAGATCGCGGCCCGAGGCCTCGGTGAGGGCGCCGAGAAGGTCGTCGAAGGTGGCGTTGCCGTAGGCGTGGCGCGAGAAGTACAGGCGCAGGCCGGACAGGAACTCCTCCTGCCCGACGTAGCTGACCAGCTGCTTGAGCACCGACGCGCCCTTGGCGTAGGTGATGCCGTCGAAGTTGACCTCGACGGCCTGCAGGTCGGGGATGTCGGCGGCGACGGGATGGGTCGAGGGCAGCTGGTCCTGGCGGTACGCCCACGACTTCTCGACGTTGGCGAACGTCGTCCACGCGTTGCGGTACTCGGTGGCCTCGGCCTGGCTCACGACGCTGGCCCAGGTCGCGAACGACTCGTTGAGCCACAGGTCGTCCCACCAGCGCATGGTCACGAGGTCGCCGAACCACATGTGCGCCATCTCGTGCAGCACGGTCTCGGCGCGGCGCTCGTAGAGGTAGCGGGTGACGCGGCTGCGGAACACGTAGTCCTCGAGGAACGTCACCGCGCCGACGTTCTCCATGGCGCCCGCGTTGAACTCCGGCACGAAGAGCTGGTCGTACTTGCCGAAGGGGTAGGGCACGCCGAAGTTGCGGTGGTAGAAGCCGAAGCCCTGCTTGGTCTCGGAGAACAGCCGCTCGGCGTCCATGTGCTCGGCGAGGCTCGCCCGGCAGAAGATGCCCAGCGGGATGCTGCCGTGCTCGTCGGTGTAGGTGTCGGTCCACTTCGCGTACGGACCGGCGATCAGCGCGACGAGGTAGGTCGAGATCGGCGGCGTGGTGGCGAACGCGTGCCGCTTGGCGCCGTGCCCCGCGTCGGTGACGGCCTCGGTGGCGCCGTTGGAGATCACCTGCCAGCTCGGCGCGGCGGTCACGGTCACGGTGATCGGCGCCTTGAGGTCCGGCTGGTCGAAGCAGGCGAACATCCGCTTGGCGTCGGCGGTCTCGAACTGGCTGTAGAGATAGACGCTCCCGTCGACCTGGTCGACGAAGCGGTGCAGCCCCTCGCCGGTG
Organism: Actinomycetospora sp.; assembly: GCA_029266415.1. Taxonomy (GTDB): domain Bacteria; phylum Actinomycetota; class Actinomycetes; order Mycobacteriales; family Pseudonocardiaceae; genus Actinomycetospora. The sequence continues at coordinate 7,910 of JAQSWW010000034.1, forward strand.
TTCATGTAGCGCCCGTCGGCGTCGACGACCAGCTCGTTCTCGGCGGCGAGGTCGGGCAGCGCGATGCCCTTCTCCTCGTCGTAGTCGGCGACGTCGAGGTCGCGGCCGTTGAGCGTCGCGGAGCGGACCCCGGCGGCGACGAGGTCGATCCAGGTGGAGGCGCCCGGCTCGGCGGCCCGGAAGTGCACGGTCGTCGTCGTGCGGAACATCGACTCGCCCGGGGCGCCCGCCCCGTCGGTGAGGTCGAGGTCGACGACGTACGCCGTGACGTCGAGCAGCTCGGCGCGGGTGATCGCGTCGTCGCGGGTCAGGTTCGGGGCAGCCACGCGGTCACCCTACGGCGCGGGACGCGGAGCGAAGCGGAGTCGGACCATCGACCTCGGGAACATCACCGGGGTCGCCGTGGGTTGCCCGAGTGTCACCGCCTCAGAGGGGAACCCGATCGCCATGGCTGACAAGACCCGCGTCGACTTCTGGTTCGACCCGCTGTGCCCGTTCGCGTGGATCACCTCGCGCTGGATGCTCGAGGTGGAGCAGGTCCGCGACGTCGAGACGCACTGGCACGTCATGAGCCTCGCCGTGCTCAACGAGGGCCGGGACCTGCCCGAGGAGTACGCCGAGATGATGAAGAAGGCGTGGGGCCCGGTCCGCGTCTGCATCGCCGCCGCGCAGCAGAAGGGCGACGAGATCCTCGCGCCGCTCTACACCGCGATGGGGACCGAGATCCACAACAACGGCAACAAGGACTTCGACGACGTCATCGCCAAGGCGCTGGACGAGGTCGGCCTCGACCGGTCGCTGGCCGACGCCGCGCACACCGACGCCTACGACGACGAGCTGACGAAGAGCCACCACGCGGGCATGGACCCGGTGGGCATGGACGTCGGCACCCCGGTCATCCACGTCGAGGGCTCGGCGTACTTCGGCCCGGTCATGACCCGCATCCCCAAGGGCGAGCAGGCCGGCCGGATCTTCGACGGCGCGAAGCTGCTCGCGGGCTACGAGTACTTCTACGAGCTCAAGCGCACGCGCGACACGGAGCTCCGCTTTGACTAGCGTCTCGTGAGTGCTTGTCCGTGCTGGGGCACGGACAAGCACTCACAGGTGCCGGTGCCGTCGCGCAGGAGCACCCCGCGCCGCCGCAGCGAGGTGATGACCGCCGACGCCGCGGCACAGGGTCTCCCGGTGACCTCCTCCCAGCCGAAGGTCAGCCGCCCCCGTCCCTCGAGCTCGGCGGCGTTGTCGCGGGCCCGGTCGATCAGCGCCGACCTCCGGTCGGAGTGCCAGCGCCACCCGTCGAGCCGGACGGTGAACGGGCCTTCCGGGGTGTCGTACTCGCAGTCCTCGTACCGGGTGCTCCCACCGACCCGGACGGCCGCCTGCCGGCGCGCACGCGGCAGACCGTGCGCGTCCTCGACATCGACGGCGTAGCGCGACTCCAGCGCCGAGGACACGCCCTCCGCGAGCAGGCGCGCCGCGTCCAGCAGCGGCCGCCGGTACCGGTGCGGCCGGCGCAGCTCCATCACCACCAGCAGCTGCTGCGCCGACACCTTCATCCCCAGCGCCGCGTGGAGCATGCTCCGCATGGCCGCACGCGGGTCGGCCGCCGCGACGGCGAGGTCGAGGCAGGTGTCGGGTCGTGAGACGGTCGGGAGGTCGTCGGTGTCGACGACCAGGTGCGGGAAGGCCCGCGAGCGGTGGAGGGCCACGGCGTGACGGTCCACGGCCGAGCTCCCGTAGGGCACGGTGACGTGGATCCGGCCGTCACCGGGGACGTGCAGGCCGTGGCGAGCAGCGGCGGTGGCGTGGCTCAGGGCGGCCGTCGGCCCGGTGCAGAGCAGCGCCGCCCGTTGACGCTGGCGCTCGGTGGGTGCGCCCGTGGTCGTGAGGTAGACCTTGCGGTGGACGCGGAGCATGCGGCGCGCGATCAGTTGCGCCTCGATCCACTCGTCGGTGTGGCCGGCGGCGAGTATCTGGGCGCGGGTCAGCAGGTCGTCCTGCTCGCGGGCGGTACGACGCAGGGCCAGTTCGTCTCTCATGCACCGACCGTCGAGCACCCCGTTCCACCAGCGGTAACGCGTGCCGGGACCCCTGGGGACGCACACGGCCGATGGGGACGGCGATCGGGCGAGCAGCACCCCCGGTCGCGGTGCGGCAGGGTGGGGCAGGGCGCGGGCTGTGAGTGCTTTCCCGTGCCCCGGCACGGGAAAGCACTCACGAGACCGGAGGTCAACGTGGAAACGCACTGGATCGACGGGGCCTGGCAGGAGGGCTCCGGGTCGATCGCCGTGGTCAACCCCGCGACCGAGCAGACCCTCGCCGAGGTCCCGGCCGGCGGCGCGGCGGAGGTCGACGCCGCCGTCCTCGCCGCGCGGCACGCGTTCCCGCGGTGGGCGGCGACGCCGCTGGCCGACCGGGTCGCGACGGTCCTGGCGATCCGCGAGGGCATCAAGGCCCGCAGCGGCGAGATCGCGGCGTCGATCACCGCCGAGATGGGCTCGCCGACGACGTTCGCCAACTCCGTCCAGGTCGGCATGCCCATGGCCACGTCGAAGGGCGTCGCGGGGCTGGCCGAGTCGTTCCCGTGGACCGAGGAGATCGGCAACTCCCTGGTCGTCCGCGAGCCGATCGGGGTCGTCGGCGCGGTGACGCCGTGGAACTACCCGCTGCACCAGGTGGTCGCCAAGGTCGCGCCGGCCCTGGTCGCGGGCTGCACGATCGTGCTCAAGCCCAGCGAGGTCGCGCCGCTGACCGCCGGCATCCTCGCCGAGATCACCGCCGAGGCCGGCCTGCCCGGCGGCGTGTTCAACGTCGTGCACGGCACCGGGCCGGAGGCCGGCGAGGCCCTCGCCAAGCACCCCGGCGTGGACATGGTGTCGTTCACCGGCTCGGTGCCCGCCGGGCGGCGCGTGCAGGAGGTCGCCGCGGCCACCGTCAAGCGCGTGGCGCTCGAGCTCGGCGGCAAGTCCGCCAACATCGTCCTCGACGACGCCGACCTCACCCAGGCCGTCAAGCTCGGTCTCGGCAACTGCTTCATCAACGGCGGCCAGACGTGCACCGCCTGGACCCGCCTGCTGGTGCCCGAGTCCCTGCACGACCAGGTCGTCGAGATGGCCGTGGAGCAGTCGGCCAAGTACACGGTCGGCGACCCCACCGACGAGTCGACGCGCGTCGGCCCCATGTCGTCGGACCGCCAGCGCGAGCGCGTCGAGGGCTACATCCAGCGCGGGGTCGAGGAGGGCGCCGAGCTCGCTGCTGGCGGACCCGGCCGCCCCGAGGGCCTCGAGCACGGCGCCTATGTCCGCCCGACGATCTTCTCCGCCGTGCGCCCGGACATGACCATCGCCCAGGAGGAGATCTTCGGGCCGGTCCTGTCGGTCATGCCGTACGCCGACGAGGACGAGGCCGTCGAGATCGCCAACGCCACCGTCTACGGGCTGGCCGGCGCGGTGTTCGCGGGCTCGCAGGAGCGCGGGGTCGAGGTGGCCAAGCGCATGCGGACCGGGCAGGTCGACGTCAACGGCGGCGCCTTCAACCCGCTCGCGCCCTTCGGCGGCTACAAGCAGTCCGGCACCGGCCGCGAGCTGGGGCGCTACGGGCTCGAGGAGTTCCTCGAGGTCAAGTCGATCCAGCTGTAGCCAGCACCTCGGCCAGCACCCGGGCGTGGCTGGTGTCGACGTCGCGGGTCGCCGTGAGCAGGGTGAGCGGGCCCGCGGCGGCGGTCGCGCGCAGGTCCGCGAGGGCCGCGGCGGCGGGCTCGGCGTCGAGCTCGGCGCGGTAGCGCCGGGCGAACTCGGCGAACCGGTCGGGATCGTGGCCGAACCAGCGCCGCAGCTCGGTGCTGGGCGCGACGTCGCGCAGCCAGCGGTCGTGGTCGGCGTCGGCCTTGGCCAGGCCGCGCGGCCAGAGCCGGTCGACGAGCACACGCGTGCCGTCGTCGGGTTCCCGCTGCTCCCGCACCCGCCGCACCCGCACCGTCACCCCGGCATGGTGCCCCCTCACCCCCGGGCGAGGCCCGCGGCCGGGGCGCCGCGGGTGGCGACGCGGGCGTCGCTGCGGGCGCGGGCGGCCTCGGCGGGGGTGCCGGGCGGCGCGGCGGTGACGTCGCGGACGCGGATCGGCGGACCGACGTCGATCCACGTCGGCACGTACTCGGCGCGCGCCACGCGCCAGCGCCCGTCGGGAGCCCGGGCGACCGTGAACCGGGCGAGGACACCGTCGTCGGTACCCGGGGTCTCCTGGTCGGCGAGCTGGTTGCCGAGGCCGTAGGCCACCCACTCGTCGCCGATCCGCTCGAAGGGCTGCACGACGTGGGCGTGGTGGCCGACGACCAGGTCGATATCGGGGCTCGCGAGAAGCTCCGGGGCCAGGCGCAGCTGCTCGGAGTCCGGCTCCGGGTCGTTCTCGGTGCCCCAGTGGGCGGACAGGACGACGACGTCGGCGCCGGCCGCCCGTGCGCGCGACGCGGCCGCGAGCACCGCCGGCGGGTCGAGCAGCGCGACGCTCCAGGGGTCGCCGGGCTGCGCGTCCTCGTTCAGCCCGAAGGTGGCCGACAGGTGCGCCACGCGGACGCCGTGGACGTCGTGGACCGTCGTGGCCACGGCCTCGGCGGACGTCCGGGCCGTGCCCGCGTGCCGGACGCCGGCCGCGTCGAGGGTGTCGAGCGTGCGGGCGACGCCGTCGGTGCCCTGGTCGAGGGCGTGGTTCGAGGCGGTGCTGCACCCGTCGTAGCCGACGGCGGCCAGCGAGCGGGCCAGCTCGGGCGGGGCGTCGAACGCCGGATAGCCGGCGTAGGGGCCCCCGGGCCGGGCGAGCGGCACCTCGAGGTGGCAGAGCGCCAGGTCGGCACCCCCGACGACCGGGGCGAGCGCGGCGAGCTGCGGCACGAAGTCCGGGGTGCCGCGGCCGTCGGCCAGCGCCTGCGCCGTCACCGTCGGGTGGACCAGGACGTCCCCGCCGGCGACCAGCGTGAAGGACGCCGGGGGAGCCGGCTCGGCGGACGGCGGCGGGGGCGGGGGCGGGGCCGCCGCGGGCGCGCACCCCACGAGCGCGGCGCACGCCACGACGACGAGGGCACGGGCGACCACAGGACCAGCCTGCGGACCGGGCTCCGCGCGCGCCACCGGACGCGCGTCAGCCGACCCGGACGAACTCCGCCTCCGACGGGACACCGTCGCGGAGCAGGAACAGCATGTACCAACCGGGCGGGGCGACGGCTCCGTCCGGCGGCATGCGCAGGGTCAGCTCGTCGGCGGACCGCGACGTGATCTCCAGCCCGACGTGGCGCTGGTCGGGGTTGAACGAGTGGGTGCAGGAGCCGTTGCGCATCAGCGCCACGGTGGTGATCGACGCGGCGTCGGGGGTCCCGACCGTGATGACGCTCCCGTGGTCGGCGGCGCCGGGCGCGGACACGATGGTCGGTCGGTCGCCGCGGAAGAGATACGGCGGGCGGAAGATCTCCAAACGGAGCTCCGAGACCGGGATGACCTCGGGGTTCCAGGTGGCGTCGGTGCCCGAGGTCATGACCGTCGCGTCCGGGAGCAGGAGCGCCGTGGCGTGGTAGAGCCGGGGCACCGTGGTGTGGTCCATCGGCGTCCACGTGTCGGTCTCCGGGTCGTAGATCTCGCTCTCCCACACCGGGTTCGCGCCGTTGTCGGCGAAGCCGCGGCTGCTGCCCGACATCACCAGCACGGTGCGGTCGGGCAGCAGGACGGCGTCGGGCATGACGCGGGCGGCGTGCATCGGGGCGGCCGACTCCCAGGCCGGGGTGGTGGCGCCGAGGTCGAGGAGCTCACAGCTCGCCGTGGCGGGGGTCCGCATCCCCACCGGCGGCGCGCCGCCCCCGCCGAGCGCCAGCACCGTCGGCCGGTACGGCGGGCTCGCGTCGGGGAGCAGGGGCAGCAGGACGCTCGTGCCCTCGACGCCGTAGGTCCGGCTGTTCCGCCCGGGTCGGTCGACCGCGTCGAGCCCGACCGGGTCGAACGCGAAGGTGTCGAGGTCCAGGAAGACGGTGCGCGTGCCGCCGTGCACGAGCACCCGGTCGCCGGGGAGCACGAACACGAAGGGGTAGGTGACGAAGCCCCCGAACTGCCCGAACGAGGGCGCCGGCGTGGCCGGGCCGACCGTGTCGGTGTCCGGGTCGAAGATCTCGTAGCTGAGGTTGGGGTTGGGGCCCTGCGCGGGATCGAAGACCCGGCGTTCGCCGGCCACGATGAGGACCCGGCCGTCGGGCAGCGTCGCGGCGGACGCGTACCAGCGCCCCTGGGCCATGCGGTCGACGTCCCGCCACTGGCCGCCGCCGGGGCCGCCCGGGGTGAAGGTGTGGAGCATCCGCAGCCGGTCCTGGTCCTCCCGGTCCCCGCCGACCATGAGCAGGCGGCCGTCGGGCAGGAACGCGTGGCCGCCGCAGAAGAGGTTCGGGAGGTGGTGGTGCGGGCCCTCGTAGCCCGGTGTCGACGCCGTGCTGGTGGCGAGGTCGAGCACCCGGGACTCGCCGTCGTGGGCCGGCTGGGGGTCGTGGTGACCGTGCCCCGTCTCGTCCAGGTAGCTCAGGAACCAGATCGAGCCGCGCGCCCCGGTCGGCAGTAGCGCCGCGTGCAGGCCGCTGATCCCCGCCGTGAACGGGGCGACGCTCCAGGCGCCGCCGACCGCGGGGTCGGGGCGCGGGAACGCCGGGCGGGTGAGCACCTCGTAGGCGCCGCGGTGGGCGTCCCACCAGATGTCGCCGCCCTGGAACCGCGTGTGCTGGCTGTGCCGGTCCGGGGTGGTCTCCTCGTTGCTCAGCGGATAGCCCAGGGCGCTGCGCTCCGAGCCGAGCTGGGCCCACAGCACGTGGATGGCGCCGCGGACCTCGAACGCCCCCGTGCCCGGGGTCCAGTAGATCGCGCCGTTCTGGAAGAGGTTGAAGCGCCCGATGCCGTCCGGGGTGGCGGTCTCGTCGGTGAGGGGATATCCGAGCGGGCTCCGCTCCCAGCCCATGCCCGCCCAGGCGGCGAAGATCGCGCCGTGGACCTCGTGCGCCCCGGTGGCGGGTGACCAGTAGATGGACCCGAACAGGTAGTGCCGGAACCGCCCGATGCCGTCCGGGGCGCTCAGCTCCGGGCCCGTCGGCGCCCCCAGCACGCCTCCGGCCCCGCCGAGCGCCGCGTGGTGGTCGTCGATCGGGCCCATGGCGCACCTCCGGTGATGTCTCACCGAGAGTGACAGGGTCCGGTGCGGTCCGGGTGGAGTGCCACTCGAACAGCCCAGGGTCGGGCGCGGTCAGCTCAGCCCGAAGTGCGTGCAGAGCCAGTCGACGCACTCGTGGATGAAGCGCACGCGGTTCTCGGTGCGCTGGATCTCGTGGCCCTCGTCCTCGAAGAGCAGGTACTTCAGCGGCACGCCCGCGGCCTTGGCCCCGTGCACCGCGAGCTCGGCCTCGTGCACCGGGACGTTGGTGTCGTACTTGCCGTGGATCACGAGCAGGGGCGCGCGCAGGTGCTCCATGCGGTGCACGGGGGAGAGCTCGCGCAGCAGGTTGCGGTCGTGGATGGGGTGCCCGTACTCGCCGACGGCGGCGTCGGCGATCCAGGGCTCGGTGCGGGCGAAGAACGTCTCGAAGTCGGCCATGCCGCAGACGTCGATGCCCGCGGCGAAGAGGTCGGGGTGGTTCACGAGCGCCGCGAGCGTCAGGTAGCCGCCGTAGGACCGGCCCATCACGCCCACGCGGTCGGGGTCGGCGATCCCGTTCTCCACGAGGTGCTCGACGCAGGTGGCGACGTCGCGGATCGCCGCGAAGCGCCCGGCGCCGTTGTCGGCGTTGACGAACGAGCGCCCGGACCCCGACGAGCCCCGGACGTTCGCCGCGTACACGGCGATCCCGCGGGCGAGCAGGTGCTGGTAGAGCGGGGTGAACACCGGGCGCTCCTGCGCCTCGGGGCCGCCGTGCAGGTAGATCACGGTCGGCAGCGGCCCCGCCTGTCCCCGCGGGCGGTAGAGCCAGCCGGGCAGGCGCAGTCCGTCGGGGGTGGTGACGACCTCGAGCGACGGGTGCACGAGCTGCCCCGGCGACCAGCGCGGCTCCTCCTGCGGGCAGATGAGCGCCGTGGTGTCCGAGGACAGCTCGTGGCACCACACGGCCGCGGGCACCTCGGGCGACTGGATGCCCATCACCAGCGAGTCGCCGTCGTGGCTGAAGATCGCGCTCGTGACGACGTCGCCCGGCGGGGTGTAGGGCGCGACCTTGCCGGTGGCGATGTCGAGGAGGTCGACCTCGCTGCGCCCGGCGACGTTCCACACCACCGCGGCGAGCGCGGCGTCCTCGGTCAGCGCGAACGCCTCGAGCTCGGCGTCCTCGCGTTCGGCGAGCACCTCGGGGGTCATCGGGCTGGCGTCGGTGGCGACGTCGACGGCCACCAGTGCCGCCCGCTCGCGCCCGCCGTCGGTGAGCAGCAGCATCCGCGTGCCGTCGGGGGTGAAGCGGCCGGCGACGACGGTGGAGTCGCGGGTGATGGCCACCGAGTGCTCCACGGCCCCCGGCGGACCGCCGGGCCCGCGCGAGGCGTCGATCTCGTGCCAGCCCTCGGTGCCGTCGAGGTCGACGATGCCCACGTGGCGGGACCCCCGCCGGCCGCGGCGCAGCAGCACGCGACGCCGGTCGCGGCTGACGTCGAGGATCTTCAGGGCGTGCCCGGACCCGAGGCGCTGCCGTTGCGAGGAGTCGGCGTCGACCAGCCAGGCCGTGGTGGTGTCGTAGTCGGACTCCGTGATCGCGAGGACCGAGCCCGTGTGGGTGAAACGGTCGAGCGTCACCGCCCCGCGGTCACCGTCGCCCACGCCGCGCACGGGCCGCAGGTCGGTGCCGTCGGGCCGGATGATCGAGACGTGTGTGCGTTCCCCGCCGTCGGGCGCGGTCTCGACCGCGAGCCACGCCCCGTCCGGCGACCAGCGCACCGACGAGACGAGGTCCTCGCCGGTGTCGATCGACCACTCCTCGCCGGTGGCCCGGCGGTGCAGGCGGACCTGCGGGCGACCGTCGCCGTCCCACACGAACGCGATCGCGGTCCCGTCGGGGGACGGGCTGGGCGACCAGCAGCGGGTGGCGCTGATCCACTCGTCCACCGGGTGGGCCTCCTCGGGTCCGGGCGACGCCTCACCAGTACCCCGGGAACCTACGTCAGGTGATGCCGTGTGCCTGCAGCCACATCTCGAGCAGCGCGACCTGCCACAGCGCGTTGGCGCCGAGGTTGGTCCGGCCGGAGTTCGGGTCGTCGAGCATCTTCTCGACGGCGTCGGCACGGAACAGCCCGCGCGATCGCGCCGCCGGGTCGGTGAGCGCCCCGCGCACGCGCTCGAGCACCGGTCCCGAGAGCTGGCGGATCGCCGGCACCGGGAAGTAGCCCTTCTTGCGGTCGATGATCTCGTCGGGGAGCACGCCGCGCGCCGCGGCCTTGAGCACGCCCTTGCCGCCGTCGGCAAGCTTGTACTCGGGCGGGCACGCGCCCATGGTCTCGACGAACTCGTGGTCGAGGAACGGCACGCGCGCCTCGAGCCCCCAGGCCATGGTCATGTTGTCGACGCGCTTCACCGGGTCGTCGACCAGCATGATCGTGGTGTCGAGGCGCAGCGCGGCGTCGACCGCGGAGTCCGCACCCGGGCGGGCGAAGTGCGCCGCGACGAACTCGCGGCTCACGTCGGTGTCGACCAGCGCCTCGGGCGTCAGGAGCTCGGCCACGCCCTCGTGCGGGCGGTCGAAGAACGACTTCCGGTAGGCCTCGACGGCGTCCCCGCGGGCCACGCCGGCCAGCGGCGGGTACCAGTCGTAGCCGCCGAGGATCTCGTCGGCGCCCTGGCCCGACTGCACGACCTTGATCGACTTCGAGACCTCCCGCGACAGCAGGTAGAAGGCGACGACGTCGTGGCTGACCATCGGCTCGGCCATCGCCGCGACCGCGCCCTCGAGCGCGTCGTCGGTCTCGTGCTTGGGCACGGTGAACTTGACGTGGTCGGTGCCGTAGGTCTTGGCGACGAGGTCGGAGTAGTCGAACTCGTCGCCGGCCTCGCCGGCCTCGGACTCGAAGCCGATCGAGAAGGTCTTGAGGTCCCGCTGGCCCATCTCGGCGAGCAGGGCCACGACGATCGACGAGTCGATGCCGCCGGAGAGCAGCACGCCGACCGGGACGTCGGCGACCATGCGCCGCTCCACCGCGGTGCGCAGGGAGCTCAGCGCGGTCTCCGCCCACTCCTGCGCGGAACGCTCGTCGTGGCGGACGAACGCGGGCTCCCAGTAGGTCCAGTCGTCGGTGCCGCCGTCGGGGGAGATCGTGCGGATCGTGGCCGGCGGCAGCTTGCGCACGCCCTGCAGGATGGTCCGCGGTGAGGGCACCACCGAGTGGAAGCTCATGTAGTGGTGCAGGGCGACGCGGTCGACGTCGGTGTTGAGGCCACCGCCGGCGAGCAGCGCCGGCAGCGACGACGCGAACCGGACCGCGCCGGGCACCTGCGCGACGTAGAGCGGCTTGATGCCGAGGCGGTCGCGACCGAGGACGAGCTCGCCGGTACGCCGATCGGCGACGGCGAACGCGAACATGCCCTTGAAGTGCTCGACGCAGGCCTTCCCCCACCGGTGGAAGGCCTTGAGCAACACCTCGGTGTCCGAGGTGGAGAAGAACCGGTAGCCCTCGGCGTGCAGCTCCTCGCGGAGGTCCTTGTAGTTGTAGATGATCCCGTTGAAGACCGCGGTCAGCCCGAGCTCGGAGTCGACCATCGGCTGCGCGCCGGTCTCCGACAGGTCGATGATCTTGAGGCGCTGGTGGGCGAGGGCCAGCGGACCGTGGCCGACGACGCCCCAGCCGTCGGGGCCGCGGGGCTCGAGGACCCGTGCCATGTCGAGCACGGTCGCCGCCTCCGCCGCCCGGCCGTCGAAGCGGAACTCACCGGCGATGCCGCACACGGGGGGCCTCCTCGGGGGTCAGCGGTCGGGTGCGCGTGGTCAGCGCAGGATCCAGGTGTCCTTCGAGCCCCCACCGCGCGACGAGTTGACCACGAGGGAGTCGGCGGGCGCGACCCGCGTGAGCGGGGTCGGCAGCACGGTGGGGGTCGGGGCGAGGACGACGAACGCGCGCAGGTCGACCACGCGCGGCTCGAGCGTCGCGCCGGTGAACGTGGGGTGGGTGGAGATGCGGATGGTCTCCTGGGCGACGAAGCCGGCGGGGTGCTCGCGGACCGCGGCGGCCGCGCGCTCCAGCTCCTCGGCGCCCGCGTGCGGGCCGATGACGATGCCCTCGCCGCCGAAGCCGTCGACGGGCTTGAGCACCAGCTCGTCGAGGTGGTCGAGGACGTACTCGCGCTGCTCGGGCTCGGCGCACGACCAGGTCGGGACGGCCGCGAGCGTCGCCTTCTCGCCGAAGTAGTACTCGGTGAGCGCGGAGATGAAGGGGTAGACGCCCTTGTCGTCGACCAGCCCGTTGCCCGGCGCGTTGGCCAGGGTCAGCCGGCCGGTGCGCACGGCCTCCTGGATGGGCTCGCCGAGCTGGACGCCTTCCGCGTCGCGGCCGTCGAAGAGCACCTCCTCGTCGATGCGCCGGTAGAGCACGTCGACGGGGCGCCCGCTCGCGGCGATCGTGATCATGCCGGCGGCGGCCCGCAGCTCGCCGGGCGTGAGCAGCGGCACCCCCATCTCCTCGGCGAGCATGCGGTGCTCGAAGTACGCCGAGTCGCTCGGGCCCTCGGTGACGACGGCGAGGATCGGGTCGCTGCCCGCGGCCGGCGGGGCGCTCGCCGTCAGCGCCTCGCGGAGCATGGCCGGGCCGTCGTCGGCGTCGAGCACGCCGCGCGGCGCCTGCAGCTCGGGCAGCACGCTGCGGATCACCCGCCGGTCGGCCACCGCGTAGCCGATGCCCGACGGGATGCGCAGGTTGTCCTCGAGGAGCTTCCACTCGCCCTCGCCGTCGCACACGAGGTCGAGGCCCTGGACCAGCGCGCGCACGGCGCCGGGGTGCAGGTTCATCGCGGCCTCGTGCGGCTGGGGGAGCCAGCGCAGGGCGGCCTCGGGCAGCACGCCGTCGTGCAGGCAGGCGCGCTCGCCGTGCAGGTCCTGCAGCAGCGCCTCGCAGGTGCGGGCGCGCTGCACCAGGCCCGCGGTGAGCGTCTCCCACTCGCCGGGGGTGATCAGGCGGGGCACGAGGTCGAGGGGGAACAGCCGCTCCTCGTCGTCGGCCTGGGGGAAGAGCATGCCGCGGGCGCGCTGCTCGGCGTCGCGGCTCTTCTCGTGCACCAGCAGGCCCGACGGCCCGATCCGCTCCAGCGTCGAGACGAGCCAGGAGTAGGCAGGGCGCACCGTGCCGTCCTCGGACACGGCCTCGTCGTAGGAGACCGAGCTCTGCGGAGCTCGACCATCGGGGGAGGCCGCCGGCGCGTAGTCGGCGAGCAGGACCGGCGCGACGGTCCCGGAGACGGGCGCGTCGACCGGCGAGTCCGGGGCGCCGCGGGTCTCGGCGACGAGCATGTCGACGACGGCCTCGATGCTGCCGCTGCGGTTGGCGCGCTGGCGCTGGCGGGCGGCCGAGCTGCCCCGGGCCAGGGCCTCCACCGCGAGGTCGTGGACGACGTCGCGGTCGCCGGACTCGGCCAGGTCGTCGTCGAGATGCTCGAGCAGCAGGCGCACCGCCCGCGACGGCGGGACGAGATCACGCCCGCGCACGTCGGTCAGGTCGCCCTCGAGGCCCGAGCGGGCGGCGCGCCAGCTGGCCGCGCGCAGCAGCTCGGGGCGGTGCTGCGGGGTGGGGCGGCCCTCGACGTGCGCGCGCACGCCGTGGCGCACGAGCGCCCGCGCCAGGCCGGCGATGAGCACGACGCCGTCGACGCTCGGGCTGGCGTCGCAGATCCGCAGCTCGACGGTGTCCTGGTGCGCTGAGGGACGCATGTCGAAATAGACCATGCCGGGGTCGGACATCGTCCCCGAGGCGACGAGGTCGGCGATGAGCGCGTCGTACTCGGCGGCGTCGCGCAGGGGCGCCGGAGGACCGGCGGTGGGCCAGCGGTGCCAGGCCAGCGTGCGGCAGCTCGCGTAGCCGGTGTCCTGGTTCTTCCAGAACGGCGAGCTGGCCGACAGCGCGAGCAGCACCGGCAGCCACGGTGCGCTGTGCTGCATGACGGCGATCGCCGCATCGCGGTCGGGGACGTCGACGTGCACCTGCGTACCGCAGATCTGCTGCTCGAACGCGAGCATCTGGTACTCGTCGCGCATCCGCTCGTAGCGCGGCGAGGGGGTGATGCCCTCCGCGGAGCCGTCGATCAGTGGCACGCTGCCCGCGCCGACCACGCCCAGACCGCGGTCCTCGGCGAGGTGGGCGAGCATCCCGCGCAGCCGCACGAGGTCGGTGCGCAGGTCGGCGAGGTCCGCCGTCGGCCGGGAGTTGGTCTCGATGATCGAGGGCTTGAGCTCGGCGGCGAACGCCTCGCCGTCGAGGGCCTGCAGCTCGTCGAGCAGCTCGGGCACCCGCGGCACCGCCGACCGGGTCTCCAGGTCGACGAGGTGGAACTCCTCCTCGACCCCCAGGACGACCTCGTCCGCAGGGGCCAGGCGGCGGTCCGGTGGTCGTGCTCCCATGGCGGGTCAACCTACGATCGGCGTGTCACGTGCGTGTTTCCGAGGGGCCGTCCACTACCCCGACGGCGGCCGGTGTCACACCTGCCAGACTGCGCGGGTGCGCGTCTTCCTCGGATCGGACCACGCGGGCTTCGCACTGAAGGCCCATCTGCTGCGCGAACTGGCGAAGGGCGGGCACGACGTCGTCGACGTCGGGCCCGCCGAGTACGACGCGGCCGACGACTACCCGCCGTTCTGCATCGAGACCGGGCGCCGCACCGTGGCCACGGACGGCAGCCTCGGCGTCGTCATCGGCGGCTCGGGCAACGGCGAGCAGATCGCGGCGAACAAGGTGCCGGGCTGCCGCGCCGCGCTCGCCTGGAGCGTCGAGACCGCGCAGCTGGCCCGCAAGCACAACGACGCCCAGGTCGTGTCGATCGGCGCGCGGATGCACTCCGCCGAGGACGCGACGGAGATCGTGACGGCGTTCCTCGCCACCGCGTTCGAGGGCGGGCGCCACCAGCGCCGTCTCGACATGCTCACCGCCTACGAGCAGACCGGCGAGCCCCCGGCGCTGCCCGAGGACTGAGCCGCCCGGTCCCGGGGTAGGCGGGGCCGGTGCCCGAAGGCCACACCGTCCGTCGCCTCGCGCGCACCCACACGAAGCGGTTCGTGGGCCACGAGCTCGCGGTGTCCTCGCCGCAGGGACGGTTCGGCCGCGACGCCGAGCTGATCGACGGCCGGGTGCTGCGGGCGGCCGACGCCCACGGCAAGCACCTCTTCCACGTCTACGCCGACGACCTCGTGGTGCACGTGCACCTCGGGCTCTACGGCAAGTTCACGATGCACACCGGCGAGGTGACCCCGCCCCGCGGCCAGGTGCGCATGCGCCTCGTCGGGCCGACGCACTGGGCCGACCTGCGCGGGCCGATCGCCTGCGAGGTGCTCACCGAGGGCGAGGTCGAGGGCGTGCTGGCGCGGCTCGGGCCCGACCCGCTGCGCGACGACGCCGACCCCGAGGCCGCGTGGGCGCGCATCGGGCGCTCGCGGGCCCCGCTGGCAACGCTGCTCATGGACCAGTCGGTGATCGCCGGCGTCGGCAACGTCTACCGCGCCGAGGTGCTCTTCCGCCACGGCCTCGACCCGCTGCTGCCCGGCCGCGAGCTCGGCCGGGAGCGCTTCGACGCCGTGTGGGCCGACCTCGGGGACCTCCTGCGCGACGGCGTGCGCCGCGGCGCCATCGACACCGTGCGCCCCGAGCACCGGCAGTGTGATCACGCGCACGACCGACCGCACGGACGCGGATGCGGCCGAGAGGTCTACGTGTACCGCCGGACGGGGGAGCCCTGCCGCGTCTGTGGCACCGAGGTGCAACGCCGCACCCACGCCAGCCGCAACCTGTTCTGGTGCGCGAGGTGTCAGGCCGCGACCTGACCGTTACGTTTCGCCCGTCCCGTTCGATGTCCCCCACAGGGGTGACGCGTGGCCCGACGGGGGTGGGGAGCCGGGTCGCACGTCCACCCCGCGTGTCCTGTCCGTGCCCGGAGCGTCCGCGCTCCTCGAGGAGGTCTGCGTGGCCCGCTCCCGTCCGCGCTGGCAGATGACCACCCGCTCCCGGTTCGCGATCATCCTCGGCTTCGCGGCCCTCGCCGTCGCCGGCGTGCAGCTGGCCATGCTGAGCGACCCACCGACCGTGCTGCAGATGGTCGTGGTGGCCTTCTGGAGCGTCGTCGGCGTCGCCTACCTCGGCTCCGCCGTCGCCCAGCGCGTGCGCGCCCGGCGGCGTCCCGTTCCCGCACCGCCCGCGCCCGCGCCGCTCGAGGAGATCGTCCCGGTGCCCGTGCGCCCGGCCCGTCCGCGCGCGCGGACGGGAGACGGGGCCGCCACCTCTCGACCCGAGCCCACGACCGGCACCGGTCCGTCCGGCCCCGCGGCCCGCCGCACGCCGGTGGGGGCCACGGCGGCCACGGAGGCCGTGCCCGCGTCGCCCGCTGGGCCGGCGGCGCCCGCTGGGCCGGCTGCGCCGGCAGCGGCCGCCGTGCCTCCCGTGTCCCCGGCGCCGCCCGTCGCTGCGGTGACGCCGGTTCCGCCCGTCCCACCCGTGACCCCGGAGACCACCCGCGTTCCCGTCCGCGGCCGCCGGACGGGGGAGACCGGGCCCCGGCCGACGCCTGCCCCGGCCGCGCCGGTGACCGAGGCCGCCCCGGCGGCGCCGGTCCCCGCCGTGGCCGCACGGCCCGGCCCGTCGCCCACCGCGGCGCCCACCCCGGCGCCCGCGCCGCCCGTCCCCGCGGTCGCGGCCGTGACGGCAGTGGCCCCCGTGCCCGCCGTGGCCCCCGTACGGCCGGCGGCGCCCGTCGCCCCGCGACCGACACCCACGGCCCCGGCGCCGGAGGAGACGACCGACGCCTTCACCGTGCGCAGGGCCCCCACGCCGCCCCGGCGCCCGACGGGCGATCAGCCGGCGCTCGCCGACCTCGCCGGTCCGGACTCGCCGCTGTCCTTCGGGCCCACGCGCGAGCGTACGGTCACGGCCGGAGCGGGGGCCGAGACCCGGCGCCCGACGCCGCCCCACGGCCAGCCCCGCGTCGGTGGCCCGACCCCGCTGCCGGCGCCGACGCGCGACCCCTCCGGCCCCCTGCCTGCGGCCGGCACCCGCCCGGCCGCGCACCGCGGCGGCGCGCACGCCGCGGCGCCCGAGGGCGCCGTCCCCGTTCCCCGCGCCCGGCACCGCGCGGACGTCGAGGACCCGGTCGCCGCGCGCCGCGGTGACGGTGGTGGCGGTCGGCGCGCCCGCGGCCGGCACGCCAGCGCCGAGGCGCCGTCCGCCGTCGCCCGCGGGGGCCGGTAGCCTCGTCGGTGTCCGTTTCCTCCCCCGTGACGGGAGCCCGATGAGCGAGCGCACCGACCGGACCGACCCCACCGACGGCGTGTCCGAGCCCGGGGTGTCGACGCCGCACTCGACGTGGGTGCGCGTGGTGACGCTGATCGTGCTCGCGGTGTTCGTGCTCGGGACGCTGGTCGGCGCGCTGCTGGTGTAGCCGCCCGCGGCGGGCCACGATGACCACCGTGGACCCGGACGCGCTGGTCGAGCGGCTGCGCGCGATGTGCCTCGCGCTCCCCGAGGTCACCGAGAAGGTCAGCCACGGCTCGCCGAGCTGGTTCGTGCGCAGGATGTTCGTCAGCTGGGTCGGCCGGCACCACGGTGACCCGTACCTGTCGCTGTGGGCGGCGGCGCCGGAGGGCGCACAGGCCGAGATGGTCGCCGCCGAGCCCGCGAGGTTCTTCGTCCCGCCCTACGTCGGGCACCGTGGGTGGCTCGGGATGCGCCTGGACGCCGAGCCCGGCGGGCCGGACTGGGACGAGGTCGCCGAGGTCGTCACCGACGCCTACCGCCACATCGCCCCGCGCCGCCTGGTCGCCCTGCTCGGCTGACCCACCCTTGACCTCGACCATCCTCGAGGTCGCATCCTCGGCCCATGTCCGACGAGCTGCCGCCCCTGCCCGACGACTGGACCCGCGCGCTGGCGATCGCTGCGCACCCCGACGACCTCGAGTACGGCACCGCCGCGGCCGTCGCGTGCTGGACCGCGGCCGGCCGGGACGTCGTCTACCTCCTGGTCACCCGGGGCGAGGCCGGCATCGCCGACATGGAGCCCGCCCGCGCCGCGGCGGTCCGCGAGGAGGAGGAGCGGCGCAGCGCCGCGGCCGTCGGGGTGCACGACGTGCGGTTCCTCGGCCACCGCGACGGCGTGCTCGTCGCGGACCTCGCCCTGCGCCGGGACCTCGCGCGCGAGATCCGCCGGGTGCGCCCGGACCTCGTCGTCGCCCTCAACCACCACGACACGTTCGGTCGTGGTGCCTGGAACAGCGCCGATCACCGGGCGGTCGGGCGCTCGGCGATCGACGCCGTCGGCGACGCGGGCAACCGCTGGATCTTCCCCGAGCTCGTCGACGAGGGGCTCGAGCCGTGGTCGGGCGTCAAGCGCATCGCCGTCGCGGCCTCGCCCACGCCGACCCACGCGGTCGACGTCACCGACGGGCGGGAGGCGGCGGTCGCGTCGCTGGCCGAGCACCGCGAGTACCTCGCCGCGCTCGGCCCGCGCCCGGTGGAGGAACAGGCCCGCGAGGTCGTGCTCTGGACCACGGGCGGCACCGACGGGCCGGCGCGGGTGACCTTCGAGGTGTTCGGCTGAACTCCCGGTTGGTCAGCCGGTGAACAGCGGCGGGGCCCCGCCGTCGATGCCGCGGCCGTCGGCGGGCGGGGCCGCGGTGGTGGCGGGCGGGGGCGCCGCGGGGGCCGGCGCGGGCGCGGCGAGCGCGGCGAGCACGCCCAGCGCGTGCCCGGTCGCGGTCGGGCCGCCGGCGAGCAGGGGGTCGGGGCCGGTCAGGGGAGTGAGCCAGGGCTCGGTCGTGCAGACCCCGTGGCCGCGGAAGGCGTCGCGGACGTCGACGAAGCGCGCGCCGGCGGCGCCCGCGCGCTGGGAGAGGACGGTGTCCAGCCGCGTCACGGCGTCGTCGAGGCGGGCGGCGCGGGCCGGGTCGGCGGGCCCCGTGGGGCAGGCGCGGCCCTCGGCGAGCAGCGGGTAGCCGGTGAGGCTGACCGCGGCGCGGGGTGCGCGGCGACGGATGTCGGCGAGTGCGGCGTCCAGCGACCTCGGCAGCGTCGTCAGGGCCTGGTCGAAGCGGCGGGTCGCGTCGTCGCAGCGCGCGGGGGTGCCCGCCGTCGAGCACGCGACGGCGAGGTCGCCGAGGCCGGTGGCGTCGCCGCCGACGGTGGCGGTGACGACCTCGGTGGTGGGGGTCAGCGAGCTGAACTGGCCGTTGCCGCCGCCGGTCGAGGACGCGCACGCCCGTGAGGTCCACTGCGTCTCGCCGGCGGCCCGGGCCACGACCGCGGGGTAGGCCCCGGTGCTCCGCCGGCAGGTGCCCGACGCGGCCTCGACCTCGCCCGCCACGGTGCCCGCCGCCCACGAGTCGCCGAGGGCGACCCGTCGCGTGCCGTCGCCGCCCGAGGCGGGGCTCCCGGCGGGGAGCGCGGCGGCCGGCAGCGCCGACCCGAACGCCAGTGCGGCCCCGACCAGCACCGCCGCCACCACCGACCGTGTCCCCATGGTCCCGTCCCTCCGACGCCGTGATCCGACGCCGGGCAGTGTGGGTCTCCAGACCCACACGAGTCGGGGAGGTCACGCCGTCGAGGTGCGACTCTTCACCCACACGAGGTGCCCTACCCGCAGCGCACCCCTCAGGCCGCCCGGCGGGCCGGTCGGGCGAGGGCGGTGACGTACCAGTCGAGGAGCCGCGCGAGGCGATGCCGGCCCAGTTCTTCTCGCAGAGCTCCCAGTCCTGCTCCGAGGTCGCGCGCCACACCGCGGCGAGCGCGTCCTCGTCGACGCTCGCGTCGCGGGCGGTGAGGAAACACAGCTCGACCTCCGTGGTGCCCGCGTCGACCGGGGTCAGGCGGGTGGTGACGGCGTAGTCGGCGTTGGCGTGGGCCCAGAGGTTGGGCAGCGAGATCACGCGCAGGCTGCCGACGTCGGGGTCCGACAGCGTGCCCATCGGTGGCGCGAGGGGGCGGCCGTCGAGGGTCTCGGACAGGAAGCCCTCGCGCAGGGGGAGACGGGCGACGCGGTACGGGGCCCCGTCGGGGAAGTTGACGTCCTCGCCCGGCAGGCCCTGCGCACGCCAGCGGGCGCGGGCGGCGGCGAGGGCCCGGTCGTAGCGGGGGTTGGTGCGGACGTCGCCGTCGACCCCGACGTCGAAGTTCGACAGCGAGAACTCGGGGTGGCTGCCGGCGCAGTGGTAGCACTCGCGGTTGTTCTCCACGAGCGTCTTCCAGTTCGCCGCGACGCGGTAGTGCTCGCGCACGACGACGCGGGCGTCGGCGAGCCCGTGCGGACCGAGACGGGGCTCGAGCGCGGCGGCGAAGGGCGCGAAGTCCGGCGGCTCGTCGGCGAGGCACACGAACACCAGCCCGGCGCTCTCGCGCACCGCGACCGGGGCGAGCCGGTGGTTGCCCACGGCGAAGCAGTCGCCCATGAGCCGCGCCGAGCGCAGCGTGCCGTCGAGGTCGTAGACCCATTGGTGGTACGGGCAGACGAACGCCCGGACCTGGCCGCGCACGTCCGGCGCGACGCGCGAGCCACGGTGGGCGCACACGTCGTGGTGGGCGTGCAGGACCCCGCCCTCGCCGCGGACGACGATGACGCGATCGCGCCCCACGTCCATGGTGAGGAAGCGGCCGGGAGCGTCGAGCTCGCCGGCGTGCCCGGCGAAGAGCCAGTGCGCGGCGAACACGTGCTCGAGGTCGGCGGCGAAGACGTCCGGGTCGGTGTAGGCCGCCTGCGGCAGCGACCAGCCGGGGGTGCGGTGCACGAGGTCAGACATGGAACGCCCGCCCCCAGGTCGGGTCGGTCAGGGCGGGGCGGTCGAGGGCGAAGGTGTCGATCGGGTGCCGCGTGCGCCCGGTCGTGGCCAGCTCGGCGAGGATGCGGCCGATCAGCGAGGCGAACTTGAACGCGTGCCCGGCCCCGACCGCGACGCTGACCCGGGGCGCGTCGCGCACGGTGTCGAGGACGAAGTGGTGGTCGGGCGGGATCGTGTAGAGGCAGGTCTTCGTGTACAGCTCGGGACCGCCGAAGCCGGGCAGGTACTCGGCGAGGAACTCCTCCTGGCGCTTCTGCCGCAGCGGGTCCGGCTCGAAGGTCCGGGTGTCGGCGGTGACCTCGTTCCCGCCCATGTGCTGCCCGAGCTTGGTGGCCACCTCACCGTGCACCGGGAACCCGTAGAAGTTCTCCGCGCCGTGCCACATGAACACCGGGAAGCGGCCGGGCGCGAAGTCCAGCAGGTTCGGCGTGGCGTAGTAGGTGACCTGCTCCTGGGTGATCGTCAACGGGAGCTCGACCAGACCGTCGAGCACCTCGTTGCTGCGCGCGTCGGCGGCGACGACGACGTGCTCCGCGCGGATCACCTCGTCGTCGAGGACGACCTCGACGTGGCCGGCGGTGGGGCGCAGGGCGCGGACGGGGGTGTGTTCGCGGATCTCCGCACCGTGCCCGCGCGCCAGCGCGACGTGGGTGGCGTTGGCCCGGCGGGCGTCGACGATCCCCGAGCGCCGCTGGTACAGAGCCTGCTCGGTGCCGTGCAGGTGGAACTGGGGCCAGCGCCGCATGACGGCCCGGGCGCCGAGCAGGTCGACGTCGACCCCGTGGCGGTGCGCGACGGCGGCGTAGCCGCCGATGTTGCGGGAGCCGGTGTCGGTGAACTTGCGGGTCTCGACGTCCTCGATGACCAGCCCGCCGGTCTCGGTCACCAGCGGCTGGGCGGAGACGCGCTCGACGTCCCGCCAGGTGTCGTAGGCGGCGGGGGCCAGGGCGGCGTAGGCGTCCTGGTGCTGGGCGTAGCGGATGATCCGGGAGTGGTCCTGGCTCGCGCCGTGCTCGTGGCCGAGGGCGTCGCGTTCGAGGGTGAGGACGCGGCCCCCGGCCGCGCGGGAGAGCCAGTAGGTGGCGGCGGCGCCGAGGCCTCCGCAGCCGATGACGACATAGCGGTGATCGGGTGTCCGGGAACTCGTCACGGTGATCGCTCCGGGTGGGGTGCCGGTGGTCCGCCCACCCTCGCCGCTCACCCGACCGCGTGGTCCGGATCCGCCATGCGCCCTGCCACTGCTGTCATCAGCTCGGGCTTATGGCGGCGTGGGCCGGGGGGATGATCGGGTACATGGACGTCGAGCTGAGGCAGCTGCGGGTGTTCCTCACCGTGGCCTCGGAGTTGCACTTCAGCCGCGCGGCGCGGCGTCTGCACGTCAGCCAGCCCGCGCTCTCGCAGCAGATCCGGGCGCTGGAGAAGACCCTCGGCGCAGCCCTGTTCGACCGCAGCAGCCGCGCCACCGAGCTGACCGCGGCGGGGCGCGTGCTGCTCGACGCGGCGCCGCGGGTGCTGTTCGAGGCCGAACGCGCGCAGTCGCTCGTCACCCAGGCCGCCAACGGCGCCGTGGGGCTGCTCGTCGTCGGGTCGGTGGGCACGGCGCTGGCCTCGGTGACCCCGCGGATCCTGCGGGCGGTGCGGGCGTCGTTCCCCGACCTGCAGCTCGAGGTCTCGCAGCAGGACACCGGCCCACAGCTCGTGGCGCTCGCCGACGGGCGGCTCGACGTCGGCGTGGTGCGCGCGGCGTCGCCGACGGCAGCGGTGGCCGTCGAGCACCTCGTCTCCGAGCCCCTGCTGGCCGCGCTGCCCGGCGACCACCGCCTGGCCGGCGAGGACGAGATCGACCCGGCGGACCTGGCCGACGAGGCGTTCGTGCTCTGGCCGCGGAGCCTGGGCATGGCGTTCTTCGACATCATCACGAGCTACTGCCGCGACCACGGCTTCAGCCCGCGCATCGTGGCGGAGGGCGCGGACATCGAGACCCAGCTCGGCCTCGTCGCCGCGGGGCTCGGGGTGTCGCTGCAGCCGGCGTACTACGCGAACCTGCGCCCGCCCGGCGTGGTGTTCCGGCCCCTGTCGGGCGACGTGCCGATGGTGGCGCTGCAGGTGGCGTGGCGGCGCGCCGACCGCTCGCCCGCCGTCGCGCACTTCGTCGAAGCGGCCCGGGCGCTGGAATCCACGTGAGCGATCTTTGGGCCTATCGGCCCGAAGATCGCTCACCGATCACCAGGGAACGTGCTCGCCGTCCTGCAGGAACGAGCCCGAGGGCCAGGAGCCGGGGGAGCGGACCACGGCGACGATCCCCGTGGCGCCCTCGGCCACCGGGCGCCCCCCGGCGCCGCCCATGTCGGTGGCGGTCCAGCCCGGCGAGACGGCGTGCACCGCGATGCCGTCGCGGGTCAGCGCGTCGGCGAACACCCGGGTCAGTGCGTTGATCCCCGCCTTCGAGACGCTGTAGGCGGGCGAGGTCGCGCCCATCCGCGTCAGCGAGCCCAGCCCGCTGGTCACGTTGACCACCACCGGCTCGCGCCCGGCGCGCAGCAGCCGCGCGAACGCCTGCGTCAGCCGCCACGGCGCGAGGACGTTGGTCCGCCACGCCCCGTCGACGATCTCGAGGTCCTCGGTGAC
Organism: Actinomycetospora sp.; assembly: GCA_029266415.1. Classification (GTDB taxonomy): domain Bacteria; phylum Actinomycetota; class Actinomycetes; order Mycobacteriales; family Pseudonocardiaceae; genus Actinomycetospora. Next base: position 30,531 of record JAQSWW010000034.1, read on the forward strand.
GGGGTCGGCGCCAGCGTCGAAGTTCACCGCGGCGTTGTTCACCAGCGCGTCGAGGCGCCCGTGCCGGCGGTCGACCGCCTCGACGGCGGCCTGGACGGACTCCGGGTCGGTGACGTCGAGGGTCAGCGCCCACGCGCGCTCGCCCAGCTCCTTGGCCGTCGCCGCCGCGGCCTGGGCGTCGCGGGCCGCGACCACCACCACGTGCCCGGCCTCCACCAGCTGGCGGGCGATCTCCGGGCCCAGTCCGCGGCCGCCCCCGGTAACGAGGACGACGCGGTCGTCGTTCGGTGCGCTCATGCCCGTCGAGTGCCCGGCCACGCCGGCGCGCAGACGTGACGTCGGCGTGAAACGGCAGCGCACTCCCACTTCGCGTACGGTCGGCCTCCTGACGCGTCCGAGGACGGGAGCGACGATGAGCACCAGCACCGGCGGGACGCCGACCATCCCGCGCCACATGCAGCGGGACCGGTTCGCGCCCGTCCCCGAGACGCAGGCCGCCCGCGACGAGCCCGGGTTCCCGACGATCCGCACCGCGTTCGGGACCTCGGCCCGCCTCGTGACCCGCTACGCCGACGTCCGCGAGGTGCTCGGCGACGCCGAGCGCTTCTCCAACGCCGTGGTGCCGCCGATGCCGCTGCCCGACGGGGAGTCCGACGCCGACCGCCGCGCCGGCCAGCTGCTGCTGCAGGACCCGCCCGAGCACACGCGTCTGCGCCGCCTGCTGACCGGCGAGTTCACCGTCAGGCGCATCCGGCGTCTCGAGCCGCGCATCGCCGAGATCGTCGACGACCACCTCGACGCGATGGCCGCGGCCGGCCCGCCCGCCGAGCTGGTCAGCGCCTTCGCGCTGCCGGTGCCGAGCCTGGTGATCTGCGAGCTGCTCGGCGTCCCCTACGCCGACCGCGACGAGTTCCAGGGCCGCGCCGCCCGCCAGCTCGACGTGAGCCGGCCGCTGGAGGAGCGCGGGCGCCTCGCGATGGAGGGGCGCGCGTACATGGGCGACCTCGTCGACCGCGCCCGGATCGAGCCGGGCGACGACATGCTCGGCATGCTGGTCCGCGAGCACGGTGACGACCTGACCCGCAACGAGCTCATCGGCATCGCGAGCCTGCTGCTCATCGCCGGGCACGAGACCACCGCCAACATGCTGGGCCTGGGCACCCTCGCGCTCCTGCGCGCGCCCGACCAGCTCGCGCTCGTGCGCGACCATCCCGACGCCGTCGCGCCGGCGATCGAGGAGCTCCTGCGCTTCCTGTCGGTGGTGCACTCCGGCATCCCGCGCACCGTGCGCCACGACACGACGGTCGGCGACACCCCGGTCTCCGCCGGGGACCTGCTGGTGCTCTCGCTGCCCGCCGCCAACCGCGACCCGGCGGCCGTCGACCACCCCGACGACCTCGACGTCACGCGCGCGATCGCCCCGCACGTCGCCTTCGGGCACGGCGTGCACCACTGCCTCGGCGCGCCCCTCGCGCGCGCGGAGATGGCCGTGGCGTTCCCCGCGCTGTTCCGGCGCTTCCCGACGCTCGCGCTGGGCACTCCGTACGAGGAGATCGAGTTCCGCTCGGCCACCGTCGTGCACGGGCTGCGCGCGCTGCCCGTCGCCTGGTGACCCACCACCACCGAGGGAGAACGATGAAGATCGAGGCCAACCGCGACGTCTGCATCGGCGCCGGCAACTGCGTGCTCGCCGCCGAGGACGTCTTCGACCAGGACGACGAGGCCCTGGTCGTCGTGCTCGAGGACCAGCCGTCCGAGGACCAGGCCGCCGCGGTGCGCAACGCCGTCGCGCAGGGCCCCTCGGGTGCCCGGAGCCTCGTCGAGGACTGAGCCACCGGCGCGCCC
>JAQSWW010000035.1 GCA_029266415.1 Actinomycetospora sp.
TGGGGCACGTTCCTCGGCTTCCACCTGACGTTCCTGGTGCAGCACTGGCTGGGCAACGAGGGCATGCCGCGCCGCTACGCCGACTATGCGGCCACCGACGGGTTCACGGTGCTGAACACGATCTCGACGATCGGCGCGTTCATCCTGGGCGCCTCGACGCTGCCGTTCCTGTGGAACGTGTTCCACAGCTACCGCTACGGCCGGCCGGTCGAGGTCGACGACCCCTGGGGCCACGGCAACTCGCTGGAGTGGGCCACCTCGTGCCCGCCGCCGCGGCACAACTTCACCGAGCTGCCCCGCATCCGGTCGGAGCGCCCGGCGTTCGAGCTGCACTACCCGCACCTCACCGAACGCATCCGCCTCGAGGCCCACGTGGGCTCGAGTGCCTCGAGCATCGGTGAGGCCGCGGCCGGGCAGACCGGGCAGGAGCACATCCCGGGCTCCGACCCGCGGAACAAGTGACCCGGGCCGTCCCGGACGACCAGCCCGACGATCCGGCCCCGGAGGGCCTGGTCGTCGTCCCCGACCCCTCGCCGGGCGCCGGTCGTGACGCCGAGCCGGTGCCGGTCCTCGTGACCGTCACCGGCCCGGACTTCCCCGGGGTCAACGCTGCGCTGTTCGCGGTGCTCGCCGAGCACCGCGCGGCGATGCTCGACGTGCAGCAGGCCACGATCCACCGGCGGATCACGCTCAGCGCGCTCGTGACGCTGCCCGGCGACCCGGCGAAGCTGAAGGCGGCGCTGGACATCACGATGCCTTCGTTGGGTCTCACGGTCACGGTCGAGACCGGCGGCGACACGTCGCAGGTGCACCCGTACTCCAGCCACGTCGTGCTGGTGCTCGGCCGCCCGATCACCGCGGCCGACTTCGCGGAGGTCGCGCGGGGGCTGGCGGCGATGCGCGTCAACATCGACCGGGTCCGCCGGGTCGCCGACTACCCCGTGACCGGCCTCGAGCTGCGGATCTCGATGCCCGCCCACGACCCGCCGAGCGACACCCGCCTGCGGCAGGCCCTCGCGGCCGCCGGGCGGCGCGCGAAGTGCGACGTCGCGGTGCAGCGGGTGGGGCTGGCCCAGCGGGCCAAGCGGCTGATCGTGTTCGACGTCGACTCGACGCTGGTGCAGGGCGAGGTCATCGAGATGCTCGCGGCCCGCGCCGGGTGCGAGGCCGAGGTGCGCGCGATCACCGAGGCGGCGATGCGCGGGGAGATCGAGTTCGCCGAGTCGCTGCACCGCCGCGTCGGCGCCCTCGCCGGGCTGCCGGCGAGCGCCCTCGACGACGTGGCCGAGGAGCTGGTGCTCACGCCCGGCGCCCGCACCACGGTGCGCACCCTCAAGCGGCTGGGCTACCGCTGCGGCGTCGTGTCCGGCGGCTTCACCACGATCATCGACCGGCTCGTCGCGGACCTGGGGCTCGACTTCTCCGCCGCCAACGACCTCGAGGTGGTCCACGGCCGGCTCACCGGGCGCGTGATGGGCCCGGTCATCGACCGCGCCGGCAAGGCCGAGGCGCTCGAGCGCTTCGCCGCCGAGGCCGGGGTGCCGATCGAGCAGACCGTGGCCGTCGGCGACGGCGCCAACGACCTCGACATGCTCGCCGCCGCCGGGCTCGGGGTCGCGTTCAACGCCAAGCCGGTGGTGGCCGCGGCCGCCGACACGGCCCTGTCGTACCCCTACCTCGACGCGGTGCTGTTCATCCTGGGCGTGACCCGCGACGAGATCGAGCACGCCGACGCCGCCGAGGGGCTGCTGCGTCGGGTGCCGCTGTGAGCTGCGCTCTCGTGAGTGCTTGCCCGTGCTAGAGCACGGACAAGCGCTCACACCCGCGCTGGCGCCCCTCGCGACCCGGGTGTGCCCGTGGTTGGTCGACACCGTCGGCGCACACCGCGACGAGCCCGATGACGGCGTCGTGCGGGCGATGACCCTGGTGCTGCGCCTCGAGCGGGACGCGCCGGCGCGCACGGCCGTGCTGGAGTCGGCGGCGGACGCGGCGCTCGCGCTGTGCCTCGACGACCGTGCGGCGCCCGACGGGCCGTGGTTCGACGCGGTCGCGGCATGGGCCGACGCCGGGCGCATCCGCAAGCTGGCCCGCCGGGCCCGGACGTCGCACTGGCGCGCCGTCCAGGAGATCGACGGTGTGACGCTCGGTGCCGAGGGCGCCGAGGTGCGCGCGCTCGTGCCCGGGCCGGTCGACGAGGTGCCCCACGAGGTCCGCCGCCTCCAGATCGGGGGCACCGAGCTCCCGCCCGACCAGCCGGGCCCTCTCCCCGCGGGCGCGCCGGTGATCTGGCTCAACCCCGGCGTCGAGCAGACCCTCGGCAAGGCCGCCGCCCAGGTCGGGCACGCGAGCATGATCCTCGGCACGGTGCTCGCCGCCGCGGGCGCCGACCCGTCGGACGCCCGGCACGCCGCGGTCCGCACCGCGTCGCGCGACGACTGGGCCCGCTGGACCGAGGCGCTCGACGCCGACCCGAGCGGACGCACGGCGTGGGAGGTTCACGGGGTGGCCCCGGTGCGCGACGCCGGGTTCACCGAGGTCGCGCCCGGCACGGTGACCTGCCTGGCCGTCCGCGCGTCGTGACGCGGGTCGTCGTCGCCGGCTCGCGGGTGCGCAGCGAGCGCTCCGACGCCGAGACCCGCCCCCTGCTCGAGGCGCTGGCCGCGCGCGGCGTCGACGCCGAGCCGGCGCCCTGGGACGACGAGACCGTCGCGTGGGCCGGCGTCGACCTCGTCGCCGTGCGCACCACCTGGGACTACACCCACCACCGCGACGCCTTCCTGGCCTGGGCGGGGCGCGTGGACGCGGCGACGCGCCTGGTCAACCCCCTGCCCGTGCTGACCTGGAGCAGCCACAAGCGCTACCTCACCGAGCTGGCCGCGGCCGGGGTGCCGGTGGTGCCGACCACCCTGCTCGAGGCCGGCACGCCGGTGCCCGACGTGCTCGGCGAGGGCCCGCTGGTGATCAAGCCCGCGGTGTCGGCGGGTGGGCGCGGTACGCGCCTCGGGGCCGCCGACGAGCTCCACGGCCCGGTGGAGGACCTCCTCGCGGTCGGCGACGTCCTCGTCCAGCCGGCCGTCGGGAGCATCGGGCGCGACGGCGAGGTCTCCCTGATCCGGCTCGGCGACACGTGGTCACACGCCGTCCGCAAGCTCCCCGCCGCGGGCGGGTTCCTCGTGCACGAGAAGCACGGCGGGCGCCTCGAGGACCACGTGCCCACCACCCGCGAGGTCGCCGTCGCCGAGCAGGCGCTGGCGGCGGCCCCGGGACCGGTGGCCGCCGCCCGCGTCGACCTCGTGCGCTTCGACGGCGAGCCGGTGGTGATGGAGCTCGAGCTCATCGAGCCCGAGCTGTTCCTGCGCCGCGCCCCCACCGCCCCGGCCCGCCTCGCCGACGCCCTCCTCGCCGCCCTCCGCTGACCCCTACCGGCGGCGCGCGGTGACCAGCAGGTACTCGGCCTCGTAGGCCGTGCGCCCGGGGGTCCGCGACGTGTTCCACGCCGTGAGGAACTCCAGGAACGCCTCGTCGAGCTCGGCGACGCGTGCCGGGTCGGACGACTGGTACGTGTAGACCGCGATCGTCGGGCCGTAGTTGCGCTTCCAGTACTCGCGGAACGCGAGCGGGTCGGGCGCGTGGTCCATCACGATCTTCTGCCGGACGGTCCGCAGGTCGGTGACGCGGTCGCCGAACAGCTCGGCGACGTGGCCCTCGTCCCCCCAGCGAGGCGGCGGGGTCGCGCCGGGCGGGGGCGGCGGCGCGAACGGGCCCATCGTCCTGAACAGGTGCCCGATGAAGCCCTCCGGCGTCCAGTTGATCATCCCGATGGTGCCGCCCGGCCGGGTCACGCGCACCAGCTCGTCGGCCACGACCTGGTGGTGGGGGGCGAACATCGCGCCGACGCAGGAGGTCACCACGTCGTACTCGCCGTCGGCGAACGGCAGGGCCTCCGCGTCCGCCTCCACCCACTCGATGTCGACGCCCCGCCGCGCGGCGATCGCCCGTCCCGCGTCGAACAGCTCGGGCGTGAGGTCGGAGGCGGTGACGGTGGCACCGCGCGCGGCGGCCGGGATCGCCGCGTTCCCGGACCCGGCGCCGACGTCGAGCACCCGCTGGCCGGCCTGCACGTCGCAGGCCCGGACGAGCTCGGGGCCGAGCTGCGGGATCAGGTCGGCGGCCACGGCGGGGTAGTCGCCCGCGGCCCAGAGCGCGCGGTGCTTGGCCTTGAGGGCGCGGTCGGCGTCGGTGGTCGTGGTGGTGGTCATGATCGTGCCTCCGTGGTGTGTCGGGTCGTGCTGCGGACCGACGGTGTCGGGGTCGTGCTGCGGGATGCTTCGACCGCGGTGAAACGCCCTGGTCAGGTGGGTCAGGCGGCGAGCAGGTCCGCCGCGTCCCAGGACCACTCGTCGACCAGGGGCAGCGTCAGGGACAGCTCGGCGCCGTCCCGCTCGACGCCCTGGACGGGGAAGACCTTGCGCAGGAGAGCGCGCACGGCGTCGTTCTCCGCGAGGACCTCGGCGGAGAGCTCGCGCCACCCCGCCGCGACCGCGCGGTCGCGCAGCGCGCGCAGCAGGAGCGTGCCGACGCCGCGCCCGTGCCAGGCGTCGACGACCTCGACGGCCAGCTCCGCCCGGCCGGACCCGAGGCCGATGCACCGCGCGATCCCGATCGGTTCCCCGTCGGCGACCGCGACGAGCGCGACGTGGCGGCGCCCGTCGACGGCGGCCAGCGTCCGGCGCACGGCGGGCACCATCCGCGGGACCGGGGAGTGGAAGCGCAGGTAGCGGCTCTGGTCGGACAGGCCGGCGAAGACGGCGTCGAGCACCTGCTCCTCGCCCGGTCCGAGCTCGCGCACGACGATCGTCGGGGGCCGTGGCGCCGCCCGGAGCTCGACGTGTCGCGGGACTCCGTGCTCGACGGGGACCCGCGGGCCGGGGTGCGGCTGTGAAGCGGCGGTGGTCACGGTGGTCACGGTGGTCGCGGTCATGGTGGTTCCTCTCGAACGGCGGCCCGCCTCGAGCGGGTCCGGTCCCCGGACGGTGCGCGCCGGGTCCTCGGGAAGGTCTGCGGGCGCGTGAAATGGCCACGCCACCGCGGCGGGTGCGGTCCCACCACCCCGGCCCGGTGGTCCGGGCACGGCCTGCGCGGTGCCCATCGCCCCCGTCACACCCGCCCTGACCAGCACGTTTCACCGGCACCGAACCGGTGCCGACGGCGCGGCCCGCACCCTCGGCAGCGCACACGTCGCGGGCACCGGGGAGGACGAGATGGGACTGGCACCAGCGATGGACGGCCCCCGCGGGACCGTCGAGCCCGTCGTCGACCGCGTCGGGCTGACGCACCTCGCGTACGGGTTCATGGCCTCGAAGGCGCTGTTCGCCGCGCTCGGGATCGACCTGTTCAGCCGCCTGGCCGCCGGGGAGCGCACGCTCCCGGAGCTGGCCGCGTCCACCGGCGTCGCCGCCCACCGCCTGGCGACGCTGCTGCACGCGCTCGCGGGCGTCGGACTGGTCGTCGTCGACGAGGGCCGGTACGCCAACGCCCCCGCCGCCGAGCGCCACCTCGTGCGCGGGGCGCCGGGCGACCTCGGCGACTACTTCCGCCTCCAGGTCGCCCAGCAGGTCTATCCCGCGCTGCTGCACCTGGACGCGGGGCTGGCCGGGACCGGCGCGGCCTTCGCCACGTGGTCGGGACTGCTCGCCGACCCCGGGGAGGCGCGCCTCTTCACCGAGGCCCAGCACGCCGGATCGCTGGGCCCCGCCCGGAAGCTGGCCGACCGGCTCGCCCTCGTCGGCCCCTGCTCGGTGCTCGACGTCGGCGGCGGCAGCGGCGCGTTCTCGTACGCGCTCTGCGCGCGCGACCCCGGCGTCCGCGCGACGATCCTCGACCTCCCCGCGGTCGTGGACGTCGCGCGGGAGTACCGGGACCGGGCCGGGCTCACCGGCCGCGTCACGCTCCTCGCCGCCGACGCCGTGCGCGACCCGTGGCCGGGCGGGCAGGACGTCGTGCTCATGTCGTACCTGCTCAGCGCGCTCGGCGACGCCGAGATCGACGTCGTGCTCGCCAAGGCCAACGCCTGCCTCCGGCCCGGCGGGCTGCTCGTCGTGCACGACTTCGTGCTCCACGACGACGGGCCGGGTCCGGCCCCCGCGGCCCTGTGGTTCCTCCAGTACGTCGCGTCCACTCCCGACGCGGTGTCGTTCTCGGGCGCCACACTGGCCCGGCGGCTGCGGGGCCACGGCCTCGAGCCCCGCGACCCCGAGGTCCTCATCCCGGAGATCACCAAGGTGATCCTGAGCTCGCCGGAGGTGCCGACGTGCCGGTGACGACGACGGGCCTCGAGGTGGACCGCACCGCCCTGCGGCGGACCCGCGTCGCCGTGGGACGTGCGCACGCCGCGCCGCCCGCCGGCGGCGTCCTCTGCCGAGTCGACTCCTTCGCGCTGACGGCGAACACCGTCACCTACGCGGTCGCGGGGGACCTGTTCGGGTACTGGCGGTTCTTCCCGGTGTCGGAACCGCCGTGGGGGCGGGTCCCGACGTGGGGACACGCGGAGGTCGTGGCGTCGTCGCACCCCGACGTCGAGCCCGGCCAGCGGTTCTACGGCTTCTGGCCGATGGCGGACCACGTCGTCCTCGAGCCGACGGGCGTCGGGCCCGCGGGCTTCGTCGACGGCGCGCCCCACCGCGCCGAGCTCCCGCCGATCTACCAGCGCTACCAGCGCGCCGACCCGCGCGCCGACGCCGACGCGGAAGCCCGCACCGCGCTGCTGCGGCCGCTGTTCGCGACCTCGTTCCTGCTCGACGCGTGGCTCGGCGAGCAGGACCTGTTCGGCGCCGACGCCGTGGTGGTGTCCAGCGCGTCGAGCAAGACCGCGCGCGGTCTCGGCCACCTGCTGCGCGAGCGCGGACGCGGCGAGGTGGTCGGCCTGACGTCCCGGCGCCACGTGGACTTCGTGGCCCGCACCGGTGCCGTCGACCGTGCGGTGCCCTACGACGACCTGCCCGACGCCCTCCCCGACGCGCCCGCGGTGTACGTCGACGTGGCCGGCGACGCCGGTGTGCTCGCCGCCGTGCACACCCGGCTCGGCGCCCGGCTGCGGCGCAGCGTCCGGGTCGGCTTCACCCACCACGACGTGCTCGCCGACGGGTCCGGTGACCTCCCGGGGCCGGCGCCGGAGATGTTCTTCGCCCCCGACCACGTCCAGCGCCTGGCGGCCCGGTGGGGCGGTGCCGGGTTCGCCGAGCGGCTCGAGGCGGCCCGGCGCGGGTTCGAGCGCGGGCCGGGCGCGACGATCGGGCTCGTGCGCCGGACCGGCCCGGAGGAGGTCGCGGCGGCGTGGCTCGAGACGGTCGACGGCCGGACCGACCCGGCGACCGGCACCATCTGCGCGTGGTGAGGCGCCCGTCACCCGCCGCCCACGAGCGTGGAGGCGGAGCCGGGCGACCCCACCCGGGCCCACACGGCGAGGCGCGCCCGGGCGAGGGCGACGGCGCCGGGACCGGTGAGCGCCGACCCCCGGCGGGCGGCGGCGGCGGACACGTCGGCGCCGAGGGCGGCGGCGACCCGGTCGAGCCGGCGCGCGTCGAGGGGCGTCGGCTTGCCGGCCGCCACGAGGGCGTGGTGGAGCACGAGGGCGTCCTCGTCGGCGCCGAGGCGGACGAGCAGCCGCACCACGTAGCGGAGGTTGAGCCACTGCTGCGTCCAGTCACCGACGCGGTCCCAGTGGTCGAGCACCACGGCGAGCGCCGCCGCCCCGGCCGCGGGGTCCGCGTGCACGGCCCGGGTGGCCGCCGCCTCCATCAGCGCGATGCCGTGCCACCAGAAGTTCCGCACCGAGGCGGCGAGCTCCGCGGCCTCGTCGATCCGGGCCCGCGCGCGCTCGGGGTCGGACTTCTTCAGCACCAGGCCCAGGGCGTAGTGCGCCATCGACAGCGCCGTCGGGTTGCCGGTGGTCGCGGCCACCTCGACCGACTCCCGTGCCGCGGGCATGCCCTGCTCGGGCGTGCGGAGCACGGCGCGGCACACCGCGACGTAGTAGAGGGTCCACACGAGCCGGATCGGGTCGCCCTCGGCGCGTGCGCGCCGCACCTCGGCCTCGTAGTGGCGCAGCGCCGTGGCGGCGTCGCCCTCGTAGAGTGCGACGTCGGCGAGGACGTCCCCGGGGTAGGCGATGCGGGCGGTGCCCCGGCTCGGGGCCACGCCTCCCGCGCCCTCGGCCAGCGCCCTGGCCCCGGCGAACTCGCCGCGGTTCCAGGCGCCCCGGGCGGCGGCGCCGATCGCCGCGACCCGCAGCGGGTGGTCGCCGTCCACCAGCTCGAGCGCGCGCTCGGCCCAGCGGGCCCACTCGTACCCGACCCGCAGGTGCACCAGCTCGGACACCGAGGTGACCAACGCGAGGGCGGTGTCGACGTCCCGGTCGGCGACGGCCCGCTCGAACGCGGTGCGCAGGTTGTCGTAGTCGGGCAGGGTGCGCTCGACCCACGCCCGCTCGTCGGGCCCGTGCAGGGCGCGGCCGAGCTCCCCGGCCAGCGCGGCGAAGTACCGGGCGTGCGCCCGTCCGACCGCGTCGTCCGCCCCGGCCTCCCGCAGGCGCTCGCGACCGAACGCGCGCAGGGTCTCCAGGACGCCGTACCGGGAGCGCGCGCCCGAGGAGCGCACCGTCACCAGGGACTTGTCGACGAGACCGGCGAGCAGGTCCAGCGTGTCGTCCTCGGCATCGCCCGGCTCGCCGCACACGCCGTGCGCCCCGCCGAGGTCGAAGCCGCCGGTGAACACCGACAGCCGCGCGAACAGCGCCTTCTCGGGCTCGGAGAGCAGCCGGTAGGACCAGTCGATGGTCGCCTCGAGGCTCTGGTGGTGGGGGAGGGCGCCCCGGCTGCCCAGGCGCAGGAGACGTCCGCGGTCGAGCCGGTCGGCGACCTCGGTGGGGCTCATGACACGCACCCGGGCGGCGGCCAGCTCGATCGCCAGGGGGAGGCCGTCGAGCCGGCGGCTCACCTCCGAGACCACGGCGGCGTGCTCGCCGTCGAGGCGCAGGTCCGGGCGCCGCGCCGTCCCCCGCGGGCAGGGGCGCCACCGGCAGGAGGCGCTCCCCCTCGACCGCGAGGGCCTCCCGGCTGGTCGCCAGGACGACGACCCCCGGCGCGTGCTGCACCACCTGGTCGAGCAGCCGGGCGGCGGCCTCGAGGACGTGCTCGCAGTTGTCGAGGACGAGCAGCAGCTCGCGGCCCCGCAGGTACTCGATGACCGTCTGCTCGATCGTGAGGCCCTGGCGCTGCCGCACCCGCAGCGCGACCGCCACCGCGTCGCTGACCGGCCCGTCGTCGTCGAGCGGCGCCAGCTCGCAGAGCCAGGCGCCGTCGGGGAAGCGGGACTGCTCGCGGGCGGCGCACTCGACGGCGAGCCGCGACTTGCCGACCCCACCGACCCCGGTCAGCGTGACGAGCGGGCCCTCGCGGAGGGCGGCGACGACCCGGGCCACGTCGGCCTCCCGGCCGACGAAGCTGGTGACCCGCCGGGGCAGGTTGCCCACGGGCGCGGCGGGGGCGGGTGGCGGGGGGCTCGGCGGTGCGGGGTCGGGCGCGGCGGGGGCGACCTCGACGGTCGCCACGGCCCCGGCGTCGCCCGCCAGGATCCGCTCGTGGACCTCGCGAAGCCCGGGCCCGGGGTCCGCGCCCAGTTCGTCGCGCAGCCGGCGGCGCATCTGCTGGTAGGTGTCGAGGGCGTCGGCCTGCCGGCCGCTGCGGACCTGGGCGAGCATGAGCTGGCCGGCCAGGCGCTCGTCGAGCGGGTGGGCGCGGAGGGCGGCGGCGACCTCGACGACCAGGTCCCCGTGCCGCCCCGCGCCCAGTGCGGCGTCGTGGCGGTCCAGGGTGACCGCGAGGCGCTCGGCGCTCAGCGAGGTGCGCAGGTTCGCGAACCACGGGGTGTCGATCGTGGCGAACGGCTCCCCGCGCCAGAGGCCCAGCGCCCGGTCGTAGAGCGCCGCGGCGTCCGCGGGCCGGTCGGCGGCGCGGGCCTCGGCGACCAGCTGCCGGAACCGGTGGAGGTCCACCGACGCCGGGTCGGCCGCGAGCACGTAACCCCCGGGGCCGCGGGTGATGCGGACACCGGGGACGTCGGCCAGGAGGTGCCGCAGGCGGGACACGTAGGCCGAGAGGGCGTTGCGGGCCCGGTACGGGGGCTGGTCCGCCCACACCCGGTCGACGAGCCGGTCGACCGGGACGGGACGGCCCACGTCGACGAGCAGCGCCGCGAGGACGCAGCGCTGCCGGGCGTGCCCGGTGTCGAGCTCGTGGCCGTCGAGCCGGACGTCGATGTCGCCCAGCAACCGGAACTCGACGGCCATTCGCGCCCACCTCCGCGCGCCGCATCCGGGTCCCAGGACACCCGTTCCTACTCCTCCGACGGGTCGCTGACCAGGGGATTTCACGCGCGACCCGGAGACGCCGAGCGGTGTCGGCGCACCGTGGGGGCGTCCGGAGGACCGCCGAGGAGGAGGACCCGATGACCATGACCACCGACACGTCCCGGAGCCGCACCCACCGAGGGCCGGCAGCCCTGCGGGACGTGGTCCCCGTCGCCCTGAGCATCGCGCCGCTCGGTCTCGTGATCGGCGCGACGGCACGCCAGGTCCCCGTGCCGTCCGCGGCGAACGCGGCCGTGGCCGCCGGGGTGTTCGCGGGCGCGGCGCACCTGGCGGCGTTGACCGCGCTGGCCGCCGGCGCGGGCGTGCTCACCGTGCTGGGCACGGTGGCCCTGATCAACGCGCGCCTGCTCCTGTACTCCGCGGCGCTGGAACCCCGGTTCCGTCACCAACCCCGCTGGTTCCGGTGGTTGGGCCCCGCCCTGCTGATCGACCAGACGTACCTCATGGTCACGGCGCGCGACGACCTCGACGACGCCGCGGGGTTCCGCCGCTACTGGTCCGTCGCCGGTGGGGCGCTGCTCGCGTCCTGGGTGTGCGCCGTGGGGCTGGGCAGCGCGCTCGGTCCGCTGCTCCCGCCCGGGACACCCCTGGCCGCCGCGGCCGTCGTGGTCCTGGCCGGCATGCTGGCGCCGCGCCTCACCACCGCGCGCCCGGTGGCCGTCGCCCTGACCGCGCTGCTGGTCGCGGTCGTGGCCGCGCCGCTGCCCGGTGGGCTCGGGGTCCTCGTCGGGATCGGCGCGGGCCTGGTGGTCGGTGTCCTGCTCGATCGGGGCCGGCGGTGAGCGCCGTGGCCACGGTGGCGGTCCTGCTCGCCGCCGGGCTGGTGTCGTGGCTCCTGCGGATCGCGGCGATCACCCTCTGGCCGGCCCCGCGGCTGCCGGCCGCGGTCCACCGGGTGCTCGCCCACGCGGCGCCGGCGGCCATCGCCGCGATGCTGGGCGCCGGCATCGCCGGGGGTGCCGCCCTGCCCGACCTCGCCGGCCGCGCACCCGTGCTCGTCGGCGCGCTGGTGACCGCCGCCCTGGCCTGGTGGCGCCGGGGCCTCGTGCTCCCGGTGGTGGCGGGCCTGCTCGCGGCCTGGGCGCTCACCGCCCTCTGACCGGTCACCGAGCCGGGGCGATGGTCAGCCTCGCGATCCGCCCGTCGGCGTCGAACCCGAACCCGAAGTCCAGCCGCACCGGGCTGCCGGGGAAGTCGCCGGCGAGGAGGACGTCCGCGTCGGCGCCGTTCTCGCGGGGGCGGACGGCCTCGACGCCGTACGTCACCGCGGGCACGTCGCGCCGCCAGGCGCGGAGGTCGTGCCGCTCCTGCCCGTCGTCGACGACCACCGCGTCGTCGCGGAACTGCGCGAGATAGCGCTCGGGGTCGTCGTCGACGGCCAGGGCGAAGTACTGCTCGACGAGCTCGTGGGTGTCCATGCCGACGAGGTTCGACCCTCTCCCCGGGGGAGGGTCCAGTCTGGTGGGTGTGACGGGGCGCATGACGATCGGCGAGTTCGCGAAGGTCAGCCAGCTCAGCGTCCGGACCCTGCGCCGCTACCACGACGCGGGCCTGCTGGAGCCCGCGCGCGTCGACCCGCACAGCGGCTACCGTTACTACGGCACCGACCAGGTCGGCACCGCGCAGGTGGTCCGCCGCTTCCGCGAGCTCGGCATGCCGGTGGCCGAGATCGCCGAGCTCGTCGCCACGTCCGACGCCGACGCCCGCCACGAGCTGCTCGCCGGGCACCTGCGCCGCCTCGAGGCGCAGCTGGCCGCGACCCGGGACGCGGTGGCCGCGCTGCGCCGCCTCCTCGACCCCGACCACCCGCGGGTCACGGTCACCCGCCGCGCCGAGCCGGCCCGCACCGTCGCCGCCGTGGTCGCCGAGGTCGACGGCGGGGCCGCCGACACCTGGTACGGGGCGGCGATGGTCGACCTCGACGCGGCGTTCGCCGCCCACCGGCTGAGCGCGGACGGGCCGCCCGGCGGTCTCTACGACGACGCGCTGTTCGCCGGCGGCCGGGGCCGCGCGGTGGTCTACGTGCCGACCGCCACACCCCCGACCGCCGGGCGGGTCCGGCCGTACGAGGTGCCCGCCCGCGAGGTGGCGGTGGCCGTCCACGCGGGCCCGCACCACGACATCGACGTCACCTACGGCGAGCTCGGCACCCACCTCGTCGAGCACGGGCTGGGGGTCGACGGGCCCGTGCGGGAGACCTACCTGGTCGGGCCCCGCGACACCGACGACCCGTCCGCGTGGCGCACCGAGATCGCCCGCCCGGTGCTCACGCGCCCGACGAGCTGAGCCGCTCCAGCGCCCCGCGCACCACCGCCGGGTCCTGCGTCGTCCAGAACGGCGGCAGCGAGCCCCGCAGGAAGCCGCCGTACTGCTTGGTGGCGACGCGGGAGTCGAGCAGCGCGACGACGCCGCGGTCGCCCGTGCCGCGCAGCAGCCGTCCCGCGCCCTGGGCGAGCAGCAGGGCCGCGTGCGTCGCCGAGACGGTGAGGAAGCCGTTGCCGCCGCGCGCGTCGACGGCGCGCTGGCGGGCCGACACGAGCGGGTCGTCGGGCCGCGGGAACGGGATGCGGTCGATCATCACCAGCTGCAGCGACTCGCCGGGCACGTCGACGCCCTGCCACAGCGAGAGCGTCCCGAACAGCACGCTCTCGACGTCCGCGGCGAAGCGGGTGACCAGCGTGCCGGTGGCGTCGTCCCCCTGGCAGAGCACGGTGCCGTCCCAGCGCCCACGCAGGTCCTCGGCGGCCTGCTTCGCCGCGCGCATCGACGAGAACAGCCCGAGCGCCCGCCCGCCGGCGGCGCGCACCAGGCCCTCGATCTCGTCGAGGCACGCCGGCGAGAGCCCGTCGCGGCCCGGCGGGGGCAGGTGGCGCGCGACGTAGAGGATGCCGGCCTTGCCGTGCGCGAACGGTGAGCCGACGTCGAGGCCGTGCCAGACGAGGTTGGTCGCCGGATCCCTATCGGCGTGCTGTGTTGGATCGTGTCCCGAACCGTCGTCGATGACCGGATCCGAGCCGCCCGCCGGGAGCCCCCACTGGCGCGCCAGCGCGTCGAACGACCCGCCGAGCGCCAGCGTCGCCGAGGTGAGCACCACCGTCGAGCGCCCGAAGAGCCGGCTCGCGAGCAGGCCGGCGACCGAGAGCGGGGCGACGTGCAGCGTGCGCGTCGACGTCGACCCGCGCTCGGTCCCGTCGGGTCGAGCTCCCCTATCGGCGTGCTCCCTTGAACGCTGCGTCTCCCGGTCAGAGCACCACACCACGTCCGGGCGCGTCGCCGGGTCCTCGCGGTCGAACGCCGTGAGCAGGCGCCCCGCGACGTCGTGCACCTCCTCGACCAGCGCGAGCGCGAACTTCCGCGCCGTCGCGTCGTCGTCCCGGCCTCCCTTCTCCCGGTCGGGCCCCAGGGCCTGGCGGCACGACCAGGACGCGTCGCGGACCGCCGCGAGCATCCGCCCGACGCCCTCGGGCAGGCGCTCCCAGCGCCCGGGCACGGCGTCGGCGAGCACGGTGTCGAGGCCCTCGCCGGCGTCGAGGAACGCGTCGGACAGGGCCTGGTCGACGAGCTTGCCGCAGCGGCGCGCGGCGGCGGCGACCGTCGCCCCGGTGAGCTCGCCGGTGGCCACCGAGGTGACGCGGTCGACGAGGTTGTGCGCCTCGTCGACGACCACCACGTCGTGGTCGGGCAGCACCGCGCGCCCCTCGATGGCGTCGATGGCGAGCATCGCGTGGTTGGTGACGACGATGTCAGCACTGCCGGCGGCTCGTCGTGCGTGCTCCGAGAAGCACTCCTCGGCCACCGGGCAGCGGGCGGCGCCGAGGCACTCGCGGGCGCTCACCGACACCTGGCGCCACGCCCGGTCGGTGACGCCGGGGACCAGCTCGTCGCGGTCGCCGGTCCTCGTCCTCTCGGCCCACTCGTGCAGACGCGTGACCTGGCGCCCCAGCGCCGAGACCTGGAACGGGTCGAAGAGCTGCTCGTCGACCGGGTCCTCGGCCTGCGCGCTGGTCTCGATCTTGTGGCGGCAGAGGTAGTTCGCCCGCCCCTTGAGGATCGCGAACGTCGGCTCGCGTCCGAGCACCGGCTCCAGGGCCTTGGTCAGGCGCGGCAGGTCGCGGTCGACGAGCTGGGTCTGCAGGGCGATCGTGGCCGTCGCGACGATCACCGCCTGCTCGCAGGCGAGCGCGTGGCGGATCGCCGGCACGAGGTAGGCCAACGACTTGCCCGTGCCCGTGCCGGCCTGGACGGCCAGGTGCTCGCCCGTGCGCAGCGCGCGCTCGACCGCGGCGGCCATCTGCCTCGCGGTTCACGCCGCCGACCCCGTCAGCTCCACCCCGGCGGCGCGCATCTCCTCCCGGGCACGGGCCGTGGTGCGGGGCAGGACGCCGACGGTGAGGTCGAGGTGGACCGTCGTGGCGAAGCCCGCGCGGACGGCGTCGAGCGCGGAGGCGCGCACGCAGTGGTCGGTGGCGATGCCGACGATCTCGACGGCGTCGACGCCGCGCTCGCGCAGCCACGGGGTCAGGTGCTCGCCGCTGCGCGCGTGGCCCTCGAACGCGGAGTACGCGGCCTCGAACCGGCCCTTGGAGAAGACCTCCTCGATCACGCCCACGTCGAGGTCCGGGTGGAAGGCGGCGCCGGCGTGCCCGACGCGGCAGTGTGCCGGCCAGGTGTCGACGAAGTCGGGCGTCGCGGAGAAGTGCTCGCCCGGGTCCTCGTGGTAGTCGCGGCTGGCGACGACGTGGGCGTAGTCGCTCTCGTGCGTCCCGAGGAACCGGCTGATCGCGGCCGCCGTGGCCGCACCGCCGTCGACGCCCATGGAGCCGCCCTCGCAGAAGTCGAGCTGCACGTCCACCACGATCAGTGCGGTCGCCATGGACCCGAGGGTAGGCGCGGGACTCAGAGCACGAACGTCGTCGGGATCGCGGGCTCGCCGCCGGAGAGCTTGAGGCCCTCCCAGGGCACGGCGACCAGCCCGCGGCGAAGGTGCTCGCGGGACTCCTCGAGGGTCGGCTGCTCGCCCGCCGGCTCGCCCTTGACCAGCAGGGGGACCGGGACGACGCGGTCGTGCTCGCCGATCTCGACGTCGGCGCCGAGCCGGTGCACGACCTCCTCGACCGCGGTGCCGGTGGGCCGGTGGCGGCGCACCGCGGACTTCGCACCGCCGCGCGACTCCTTCGACGAGCTGCGCTTCGCCACGGGCCGCCCCTCGACCTCGACGAGCTTGTAGACCATGCCCGCCGCCGGGGCGCCGGAGCCGGTGACCACCGACGTGCCGACCCCGTAGGCGTCGACCGGCTCGGCGCGCAGGGCGGCGATGGCGTACTCGTCGAGGTCGCCGGAGATGACGACGCGGGTCCCCGTCGCGCCCAGGCCGTCGAGCTGGGCACGGGCCTGCTGGGCCAGCACACCGACGTCGCCCGAGTCGATGCGCACCGCCCCGAGGTCGGTGCCCGCGACCTCGATCGCGGTCGCGATCCCCTGGGTGATGTCGTAGGTGTCCACGAGCAGCGTGGTGCCGACGCCGAGGGCGTCGACCTGCGCGCGGAACGCGTCGGCCTCGCTGTCGTGCAGCAGGGTGAACGCGTGGGCGCTGGTGCCCGTGGTGGGGACGCCGTAGCGGCGGTGGGCCTCGAGGTTCGACGTCGCGGCGAACCCGGCGAGGTACGCGGCGCGCGCCGAGGCCACGGCGGCCTCCTCGTGGGTGCGCCGCGAGCCCATCTCGATCAGCCGGCGCCCGTTCGCGGCCGTGGCCATGCGGGCCGCGGCGGAGGCGACGGCGCAGTCGTGGTTGAGCACCGAGAGCACGAGGGTCTCGAGCAGCACGCACTCGCCGAACGTCCCGCTGACCGACAGGATCGGCGAGCCGGGGAAGTACAGCTCGCCCTCGCGGTAGGCCGTGAGGTCGCCGCCGAACCGGTACTCGGACAGGTACTCGGCCACCCGGTCGCGCACGCCCGCGTCGCACAGGACGTCGATCTCGTCCCGCTCGAACGTGAACCGCGACAGCGCCTCGAGCAGGCGCGGGATGCCGGCGACGACGCCGTAGCGGCGCCCGTGGGGCAGGCTGCGGGCGAACACCTCGAAGGTGCACTGCCGCGACGCGGTGCCGTCCGCCAGCGTCGCGTCGAGCATCGTCAGCTCGTACTGGTCGGTCAGCAGCGCCGTACTCGTGGTGCTCGGACGCGTCACCGTTCCAGCCTAGGGGCGCCCGTGCGCCCCCGTGCGGCGCCGGCGCCCGAGGTGTCACGATGGAGCCATGGAGGTGCGTGTGTCCGCTCCGGCCGAGCCGGAGGTCGACGAGCGGGTCGAAGAGGCCGCCGACGAGGCCACGCTGGCCGACACGCCGTGGCAGACCATCGTCTGGAACGACCCGGTCAACCTCATGTCGTACGTCACCTACGTGTTCCAGAAGCTCTTCGGCTACGACAGGGCCAAGGCCACCGCGCTGATGCTGGACGTGCACCACAAGGGCCGGGCGACCGTGTCGTCGGGCAGCCGCGAGAAGGTCGAGGGCGACGTCGCGCGCCTGCACGCCATGGGCCTGTGGGCGACCATGCAGCGGGCGAGCTGATTGAAGACCTGGAAACGGCAGGGCCGGGGCGACCGCACGCGCTACGTCGCGGTGCTCGAGCGCCCGGAGGCGCAGGTGCTGCGCGGGCTGATGGGGCAGGTCGACCAGATGCTCACCGGGCGCGGCGCCGCCGGGAGCGAGGACGAGCTGGCCGCGCTCACCGGCATCCGCACCGGCCCCTCGACCCCGCCCGACGACCCGGTGCTCGCGCGCCTGCTGCCCGACTTCGCGTCCTCGTCCGAGCAGGACGCCCGCGAGGTCTCCGCCGCGCTGCGCTCGGTGCGCGAGCCCGAGCTGATCCAGGCCAAGCAGGCGGCGATCGCCACGGTGCTCGCGACGTGCCCCGCGGGCGGCGGGCGGGTCGAGCTCGCGCCCGCCCAGGCCGAGGAGTGGCTGGCGGCGGTCAACGACGTGCGGCTCGCGCTGGGCGTCGCCCTCGACGTCAGCGAGGACATGCCCGAGCAGCTGCCCGCCGACGACCCGCGGGCGGACCACCTGCCCGTGTACCACTGGCTGACGTGGCTCCAGGACTCGCTCGTCACGACGATGCTGGGGTGACGACAGGGAGACGGAGCAATCAGGGGAGCACGCCGATAGGGGAGCTCGACCCGGTCACGCTGACGGGCTGAGCCCCTCGGCGATCCGTAGAGTGGTGGCGTGCTGGTGATCCGCGCCGACCTCGTCGAGCAGATGGTCGCGCACGCCCGCCGGGACCACCCGGACGAGGCGTGCGGCATCCTCGCGGGCCCGGACGACGGCTCCGGTCGGCCCGAGCGCTTCGTCGCGATGGAGAACGCCGAGCGCTCGCCGACGTTCTACCGCTTCGACTCGATGGAGCAGCTGCGGGTCTACCAGGAGATGGACCGCAACGACGAGGTGCCCGTCGTCGTGTACCACTCGCACACGGCGACCGAGCCCTACCCGTCGCGCACCGACATCTCGCTGGCCTCCGAGCCGTTCGCGCACTACGTGCTGATCGGCACCCGCGACCCCGAGCAGCACGAGCTGCGCTCCTACCGGATCGTCGACGGCGACGTCGCCGAGGAGGAGGTGCAGGTGGTGGAGAACTACATGTTCGCCCACACCGGCTCCGACGACGTGCCGGACCCCGCGCCGCGCGCCTGACGTCGCAGGCCGGAAGGCCCGCGCGACGCCAGCGGAATGTCGCGTCCCCGTGGGACGCTGTCCAGCGCAGTACGTCCGTCCACACGCCGTCACACCCGGAGGGGTTCCGTGTCCGCCACCGTCTCGATCCCGACCATCCTGCGCACCCACACCGGGGGCGAGAAGCAGGTCAAGGCCGAGGGCTCGACGCTGCAGGAGGTCATCGCCCGGCATCAAGGACCGGCTGGTGACCGACGGGTCGCTGCACCGGTTCGTCAACGTCTACGTCAACGACGAGGACGTGCGCTTCGCCGGTGGGCTCGACGCCCAGGTGCCCGACGGCGGCACGGTCACGATCCTGCCCGCGGTCGCGGGCGGCGCCCGCTAGAACCCGCGCGACTCCCTCACCACGGAGCGCTCCAGGAGAGGCCGATGGCCCGGTACGAGTCCCTGATCCACGCCCTCGGCGACACGCCCCTCGTGGGCCTGCCGTCCTTCTCGCCGGCGCCCCACGTGCGGCTCTGGGCCAAGCTGGAGGACCGCAACCCGACGGGCTCGATCAAGGACCGGCCGGCGCTGCGGATGATCCAGCTGGCCGAGGAGGAGGGGCGGCTCACGCCGGGCTGCACCATCCTCGAGCCGACGTCGGGCAACACCGGCATCTCGCTGGCGATGGCCGCCAAGCTCAAGGGCTACGAGCTGGTCTGCGTCATGCCGGAGAACACCTCGGCCGAGCGGCGCCAGCTGCTCGAGATGTACGGCGCGCGGATCATCTTCTCGCCGGCCGCCGGGGGCTCCAACCAGGCCGTCGCGACGGCCAAGGAGATCGCCGCCCAGAACCCCGACTGGATCATGCTCTACCAGTACGGGAACCCGGGGAACGCGCTCGCGCACTACGAGGGCACGGGCCCGGAGGTCCTGCGGGACATGCCGACGATCACCCACTTCGTCGCCGGCCTGGGCACCACGGGCACGCTCGTGGGCACGGGTCGCTACCTGCGCGAGCACAAGCCCGACTGCCAGATCATCGCCGCCGAGCCCCGCTACGGCGAGCTCGTCTACGGGCTGCGCAACATCGCCGAGGGCTTCGTCCCCGAGCTCTACGACCCCGACGTGCTCACCGGGCGCTACTCGGTCGGGGCCTTCGACGCGCTGCGGCGCACCCGCCAGCTCGTCGAGCAGGAGGGCATCTTCGCGGGCATCTCCTCGGGCGCGATCCTGCACGCCGCGCTGGGCCAGGCCGAGAAGGCCGCGGGCGGGGGCGACGAGGCGGACATCGTCATGGTGGTCTGCGACGGCGGGTGGAAGTACCTCTCGACGGGCGCGTACACCGGCACCCTCGAGGAGGCCGCGGAGGCGCTCGAGGGCCAGCTCTGGGCCTAGTCGGCCGGGGAGGCCGCCGCCTCGACGACGCCGAGGCCCGTGCCCGTGCGGTGGATGCGCTCGAGGAGCCACCCGCCCCCCCGGAGCAGCTCGGCGAACTCGGCGGCGGTCCGCTCCCTCCCGCCGGTCAGGACCATCATGGTGAGGTCGGCCAGCACCGCCTCGGCGTCCGCACGACCCACGCGCTCCGGGAGCACGCGCTCGACCACCACGAGACGCGCGGTGACCGGGGCGGCGGCACGGCACCGCCGGAGGATCACCGTGGCCTGCTCGTCGTCCCAGTCGTGGAGGATCCACTTGAGGACGTAGCAGTCCGCCCCCGCCGGCACCGACTCGCGGAAGTCTCCGTCGAGCACCTCGGCGCGGTGCCCCAGGCCCGCCGTCTCCAGGGTGCGACGTGCGCGGGCGACGACGTCGCCGATGTCCACCAGCACGCCGCGGGCGTGCGGGACCCGGCGCAGGATCGCGGCCAGGAGCGTGCCGTCCCCGCCCCCGACGTCGACGACGTGCCGGAACCGGCCGAAGTCGAAGGCGTCGACGATCGCGCCGGCCGACCCGCCGGTCAGGGCGGCCATCCCGGCGTCGAAGCGCTCCGCGTCGGCGGGGTGCGACGCGAAGTACGCCCACACGTCCGCGTCGAAGGCGTGGTCGATGCCGCGCTCGCCCGTGCGGACGGCGTGCTCCAGCCCCTCCCAGGCCGACCAGAACGGCTCGGATCCGTACATCCGCGCGACGGCGCGCAGGTTCGGGGCGGTGAGCTGCTCGCCGAGTGCCGTGAGCCGGTACCGGTCCCCCGGGACGGTCTCCACGATCGCGAGGCCCGTGAGGGCGCGCAGCAGCCGGCCCAGGAAGGGCTCGTACGCCCCGGTGGCCTCGGCGAGGGCGGTCAGCGAGCAGGGGCCGTCGGCGAGGTGGTCGGCGAGCTCCAGCTCGGCGGCGACCCGCAGGCACTGCGTCTGGCGGAACGCCACGATGAGGTCGAGCACCTGACTGCGGGGGCTCGGCTCCACCATGGCGGGAGGGTAGGCGTCCCGTCGCGCGGGTGGTAGCCGCGCGCGGGCCGGGCAGGCGGAGACCGGCCTCCGACCCCGGCGAAGTCCGGGGTCGACCCCACGCGGATCCGGCGTGATCGGCCGTAGCCTCGGGAGCGTGACCAGCCCGTCCGGAACCCCGGCCCGGTCCGCGCCCCGCGTGTGGCCCGCCCACCCCCTGCGCGCCGCGCTGTTCATGCTCGGCGTGGTCGTCCTGCTCTGGCTCGTCGAGCTGGCCGACCGCACGGTGTTCGTCTCGCTCGACCCGCCGCAGGGGCTCGACGACGACGGCATCGTCCCGCGCTCGCTCGACGGCCTCGGCGGCATCCTGTGGGCGCCGCTGCTGCACGGCGGCTGGGACCATCTGGCCAGCAACACCGTGCCACTGCTGGTGTTCGGCTTCCTCGTGCTGGCCGGTGGCATCGGCCAGTTCGTCGCCGTCACCGCGACGATCTGGGTGGTCAGCGGCGTCGGCACGTGGCTGATCGGCAGCCCGGGCTCCACCATCGGCGCGTCCGGGATCATCTTCGGCTGGTTCGCGTTCCTGCTGGTCCGCGGCTTCTTCGCCCGCTCCGTCGGCCAGATCGCGCTGGCCGTCGTGCTGTTCCTGATCTACGGCGGGCTGCTGTTCGGGGTGCTGCCCACCAACCCGGGCATCTCGTGGCAGGCACACCTCTGCGGGGCGATCGGCGGCATCCTCGCCGCGCGCATCGCCGTCGCCGCGGACCGTCGCCGCGTCGGTCCGGCGCAGGGGCGGGTCGGCGCCTGATCCCGCGCCGCGACGGGTCACCGCCCCGGGCGATCGGGCCTGTGCGATCGGGCAGGTCCGGGCCGTAGGGTGCGCGCGTGGAACTGATCGTCCTGGGGTGTTCCGGCAGCGGCGCCGGCCCGCACTCCGCGGCCTCGGGGTACCTGGTGCGCGCGGGCGACACGTGCCTGGTGCTCGACCTCGGCAACGGGGCGTTCGGTGTGCTGCAGCGGCACATGGACCCCTTCGAGCTCGACGCCGTCGTCCTGTCCCACCTGCACCCCGACCACTGCGCCGACGTCTCCGGGCTGATCGTCCACCGGCGCTACCACCCCGACGGCCCCGGGAAGATCCTTCCGCTGCACGGCCCCACCGAGTCCGAGGTGCGCCTCGCCGTCGCGTACGCGCCCTCCTCCGACGAGCGGGTGGCCACCGACCTCTCCGACGTCTTCGTGCACCGCCCGTTCGCGCTCGGGCCCACCGCCGTCGGGCCGATGGCGCTGCGGACCTCGCCGGTAGACCACCCCTGCGAGGCCTACGGCATCCGGCTCGAGCACGAGGGCCACACGCTCGTCTACTCCGGCGACACCGGACCGTGCCGCGAACTGGTCGACCTCGCACGGGGCGCGGACGTGCTGCTGTGCGAGTCGACGTGGGCCGACAGCCCGGACCGCCCGCCCGGCGTGCACCTCTCGGGTCGCCAGGCCGGCCGCGCCGCCCGCGACGCGGAGGTCGGGCGGCTGCTGCTCACCCACGTCCCGGCGTGGGCCGACGCCGAGGCGCTGCTCGCCGAGGCGCGCGAGGAGTTCGACGGCCCCAGCGAGCTCGTCGTCCCCGACGGGGTCTACGAGATCTAGACGCGAGCAGGCTCGGTCGCCTGTTCCCGCTGCGGCGCGGGGATGAGCAGCGCCACCAGGGTCGCGATCGCGACGACCACCGCGGCGACGGTGAACGCCAGCGTGGTGCCGGCGGTCGCGGCGACGGGGGCGGGTGCGCCCTCGGCGGTCAGGGTCGCGGCGTGCGCCGCGGCCAGCGTGGAGAGCACCGAGAGGCCGACGGCGCCGCCGATCTGTCGTGACGTCGTCACCAGCCCGCTGACCAGGCCCGACAGGCCCGGCTCCACGCCGTTCGTGGCCGCGGTCGTCACCGCGGGGAACACGATGCCCATCCCGAGCGACACCGCGATGCCGGGCCCGAGGATGCCCGCGGTCCAGCTCGTCGTCGGGGTGAGGAACGAGAACCACGCGAAGCCCGCCGCCGTGAGCGCGCCGCCCGCGACGATCATGGCCCGGGGCCCGAGCCGCGACACCAGCCGCGAGGAGATCTGCGAGCCGACCACCACCGACCCCGACTGCGGCAGGAACGCCAGGCCCGCGGTCAGCGCGTCGAAGCCGAGGACGCCCTGCATGTGCAGCGAGACGAAGAACCACATCGAGAACATCGCCGACGTGATGAGCAGGATGACGACGTTGGCCGTGCTCACCGACCGGATGCGGAACACCTCCAGCGGGACCAGCGGGTGGCGGCTGCGGCGCTGCACCATCACGAACGCCACCAGCAGCACGACCGCGAACGCCAGGGCCGCGAGCACCCGCGGCGAGGTCCAGGGTGCGGACTCCAGCGACACGACCCCGTAGACGAGGGCGACGAGACCGCCGGTGACCAGGACGGCGCCGGCGACGTCGAGGCCGGGCCGCTCCTCGGCGCGGGTCTCGCGGACCACGGCGACGGTCAGCACCGCCGTCAGCACGACCACCGGCACGTTCACCAGGAAGATCCAGCGCCAGCTCAGCAGACCCACCAGCAGCCCGCCGGCCAGCCCGCCCGCGGCGCCGCCGACCCCGCCCATCGCCGACCACCAGCCGAACGCCTTCGCGCGCGATGCACCCTCGGCGTAGGTGGTCTGCAGGATCACCAGTGACGCGGGGGAGAGCACCGCCCCGCCCAGGCCCTGCGCCGCGCGGGCGGCGAGCAGCAGCGCCGGGTCGTTCGCCAGCCCGCCGACCAGGCTCGCCAGCCCGAAGAGCCCGAGGCCGACGAGGAACACCCGGCGGCGCCCGAACAGGTCCGCGGCACGCCCCCCGAGCAGCAGGAACCCCGCGAACGCCAGCGTGTAGGCGTTGACGACCCACGCCAGGCCCTCGGCGTCGAACCCCAGCGCGGTGCGCATCGCCGGCAGCGCCACGTTCACGACCGAGACGTCGAGCACCACCATGAACTGCGCGAGGCAGCTCGCGAACAGGACGAGACCGGTCCGGCCCTCGGTGCGCACGACCGTCGAAGTTAGCCCGACGAACCGTCGCCTGCCGGGTGGCTCCTAGGGTGGTCGCTCGTGGCACGCAGCGACGGCAGGGCGGACGACGAGCTCCGCGAGATCAGCATCCGGCGCGGGTTCCAGCAGCACCCCGCGGGGTCGGTGCTGGTCTCGTTCGGGCAGACGACGGTGCTGTGCGCGGCCAGCGTCACCGAGGGCGTCCCGCGGTGGCGCCAGGGCAGCGGGCTCGGGTGGCTCACCGCCGAGTACGCGATGCTGCCCTCGGCGACGCACACCCGCAGTGACCGCGAGTCGGTCAAGGGCCGGGTCGGCGGGCGCACCCACGAGATCAGCAGGCTGGTCGGGCGGGCGCTGCGCGCGGCGATCGACCTGCGCGCGCTCGGCGAGAACACCGTCCAGCTCGACTGCGACGTCCTGCAGGCCGACGGCGGCACGCGCACCGCGGCGATCACCGGCGCCTACGTCGCCCTCGCCGACGCGGTGACCTGGCTGCGCGCGCACAAGCGCCTCGCCGACCCGCAGCCGCTGTCGTGCTCGATCGCCGCGGTGTCGGTGGGTGTCGTGGACGGCCGGGTGCGCCTCGACCTGCCCTACGAGGAGGACTCCCGCGCCGAGGTCGACATGAACGTCGTCGCCACCGACACCGGCACGCTCGTCGAGGTCCAGGGCACCGGCGAGGGCGCCACCTACACCCGCGCCACCCTCGACGCGATGCTCGACACCGCGCTCGCCGGCTGCGGGCGCCTCACCGAGCTCCAGGTCGCCGCGCTCGCCGCGCCGTACCCCGGGGAGCTCCCGTGAAGGTCCTCCTGGCCACGCGCAACGACGCCAAGCTCGCCGAGCTGCGCCGACTCGTCGGCGCGCAGGGGATCGAGGTGGTCGGGCTGGCCGACGTCCCGGAGTTCCCCGAGGCCCCCGAGACCGGGGCGACCTTCGAGGAGAACGCGCGGGCCAAGGCCCGGGACGCGGCCGCCGCGACCGGGCTCGTGGCCGTCGCGGACGACTCGGGGCTGACCGTCGACGCGCTCAACGGGATGCCCGGCGTGCTCTCGGCGCGCTGGTCGGGCCGCGGGGGCGCGCGCACCGAGCGCGACGCCGCGAACCTCGCCCTCGTGCTCGACCAGATGGCCGACGTGTCCGAGGAACGCCGCGGGGCCGCGTTCGTGTGCGCCGCCGCGGCCGCCCACCCCGACGGGCGCGAGATCGTCGTCGTCGAGCGCTGGCCGGGAACCCTGATCCGGCTCCCGCGCGGCACGAACGGCTTCGGCTACGACCCCGCCTTCGTGCCGGAGGGCGAGTCGCGCACGGCGGCGGAGATGGCGCCGGAGGAGAAGGACGCCGTCTCCCACCGTGCCCAGGCGCTGCGGGCCCTGCTCCCGAGGTTGACCGAGTTGTCGTGACCGACCAGTACTTCTCCGAGCAGCCGGGATCGGCGTCCGACCCGGTGTCGTTCCGGCTCGACATCGGTGGGGTCGCGCTCGAGCTGACCACCGACGCCGGGGTGTTCGCCCGCGGCCGGCTCGACAAGGGCACGCGCGTGCTGCTCGAGCACGCCCCGGAGCCCGCCGACGGCGACCTGCTCGACCTCGGCTGCGGCTACGGCCCGATCGCCCTGTGGCTCGCCGCGCAGCGTCCCGCGTCGACGGTCTGGGCGCTCGACGTGAACGACCGCGCGCTGGACCTCGTGCGGGCCAACGCGGCGGCCGCGCGCCTGCCCAACGTCCGCGCCTGCCGGCCCGACGAGGTGCCCGGGGACGTGCGCTTCGCGCAGATGTGGTCGAACCCGCCGATCCGCTCGGGCAAGGCCGTGCTGCACGAGCTGCTGCTGCGCTGGCTGCCGCGCGTCGACGGGCCGTCGTACCTGGTGGTGAGCAAGAACCTCGGGTCGGACTCGCTGGCCCGCTGGCTGGTCGAGCAGGGCCACCCGACGTCGCGGCTGTCGTCGCACGCCGGGTTCCGTGTGCTCGCCGTGGAGAGGTCGGAGACCGTGTCGTGATCAGCTACGCCCACGAGGGCGGCGGTGTGCCCGTGGTTTGTCTGCATGGCTGGCCGGGCGCCGCGTCCGACTACCGCGCGCTGCTGCCGCTGCTCGAGCGCGACGCCCAGGTGGTCGTGCCCGAGCTCCTCGGCTTCGGGGCGTCGTTCTCGGCCGGCGACGAGGTGCGGCCCGCCTCGGACTTCGGCCGCGACGCTCAGGGTGCCGCGGTCCTGGAGCTGATGGACCACCTGGGCTTCGAGGACGCCGTCCTCGTCGGCTACGACGTCGGGTCGACCACGGCCTCGCACCTCGCCCGGACGCGGCCCGAGCGCGTGCGGGCCCTCGTGCTGGGCAACGCCGTCCACCCCGCGTCGGCGGGGGCGGCGCTCGACGACGACCACCGCGCCGAGTTCTGGTACCAGGACTTCCACCAGCTGGAGCTGGCGTCGCGGCTCGTCGACGGGTCCGCCGCCGCCGTGCGGACCTACCTCGAGCATTTCTGGTCGCACTGGGGCCATCGAGGCATCGCGTCGGTGACCGACGAGCTGGTCGGCGCCTACGCCCGGCCGGGCGCGTTCACGACCTCGCTGAACTGGTACCGCTCCGGATCCGCGACCCTGGCGATCGCCCTGGCCGCCCGCGGGCAGGACCCGACACCGCCGATCGCCGTCCCGACCACCGTGCTCTGGGGCGACCGCGACCCGCTGTTCCCGCCGCGCCTGGCCGAGGGGCTGGAGCAGGCGTTCACCGACCTCCGCGGCGTGCACCACCTCGAGGACGTCGGGCACTTCGTGCCACTGGAGGCGGCGAACGAGGTCGCGGCGGCGGTGCGGGCGTTCCTGTAGGAGTTCCACGGAACGGCCCACGTTCGAACACCTGTTCGACGAGAATAAGGGCATGCCCCGACCTCGTCTCTGGACCGACGACCAGCTCCGCGAAGCGGTCGCGGCGAGCGCGACTCTCGCGGAGGTGCACCGTCGCCTCGGGCTGCGCCCGGGCAAGTACGCGGTGATCCTGAAGCACATCGAACGCTTGGGCCTGCCGCACGACCACCTCATGGCGACCATCAACGGGAAGCGGAGACCACGGCAGGCGCGGACGTGGTCGGACGAGGAGTTGCTCGCTCTCGTGGCCCGATCGTCGAGTCTCGCCGAGGTGATCCGTGCGGTGGGCCGCGAGCCGAACGGGGGATTCCACCGGTGGATGTCCGGACGGCTGAAGGCCATCGGAGCAGACACGTCGCACTTCACGGGTCAGGGCTGGGCGCGTGGCCGATCGTTCAAAGGCCGCGGGATGCCCCTCGACGAGCTGTTGGTCAAGGGATCGACGATCGGTTCCGGCAAGCTGCGCCGGCGGTTGATCGAGGAGGGGCTCAAGGAGTCCCGGTGCGAGGGCTGCGGACGAGACGAGTGGCGTGGTGCGCCGCTTCCGCTCCAGCTCGACCACGTCAACGGCGACCACACCGACAACCGCCTGGAGAACCTCCGTTATCCTCTGCGGCAACTGCCACTCGCAGACCGACACCTGGTGCCGGTCGCGGTCGTAGTCCAACGGCAGAGCCGGCGTATTCCAACAGGCAGAGAACCGCGGCTTAGAACCGCGCCAGTGCGGGTTCGAATCCCGCCGCCGGCACTACAGCTTCAGATCCCGCAGCAGGCGGCCCACGTGGCCCGTGGCCTTGACGCCGTACTGCGCCTCCTCGATCGTCCCCTCGGCGTCGACGAGGAAGGTCGAGCGGATGACGCCGGTGGTCGTCTTCCCGTACATCGTCTTCTCGCCCCACGCACCCCAGGCCTGCATGACCGACCTGTCCGGGTCGGAGAGCAGCGGGAACGTCAGGCCCTCCTTGTCCCGGAACTTCGCGAGCTTCTCCGGCTTGTCGGGCGAGATGCCCAGCACCGTGACGTCGGCGTCGTTGAACGTCGTGAGGTTGTCGCGGAAGTCGCACGCCTCCTTCGTGCACCCGGGGGTACCGGCGGCCGGGTAGAAGTACACGAGGACGCGGTGGCCGCGGAGGTCTGCCAACGACACCGTCTCGCCCCGATCGGAGGTCAGCGAGAAGTCGGGGGCGGGTTGACCGGGGGCCAGGCGGGTATCGGCGGTCACGGGCGGGCAGGATAGCCGCCGACCACCGGCCGGTCGCGAACGAGCGCGACGGTCAGCGCGACCGACGACCAACGGGAGGTGTCGTGGCACGGGACACGGACGCCATCGAGAAGGACATCCAGCAGGCACGCGAGGCGCTGGCCGGAGCCCTCGACGAGCTCTCCGAGCGGGCCAGCCCGCAACGACTCTCGGAGCAGGGCAAGGAGATGGCCGTCCAGAAGTGGGCCGATCCGCGTGTCAAGTACGCCGTCTACGCCGCCGGCGCGCTCGTGGGGCTCCTGATCCTGCGCAAGCTCTTCAGGTAGGCAGGTCCGACAGCGGTGGCGAGGTGGTAGAACCGCCTCGCCACCGGCGTCGTCGAGGAGGACCCCAGTGCCCGAGCTGAGCAAGGCCGCGACCGAGTTCCGTCGGGCGCGAGATCTGCTGCTCGAGCGGCGCGAGGACTACGACGCCGCGCTGCGCGACTTCGCGTGGCCCCAGCTCGACGAGTTCAACTGGGCCCTCGAGCACTTCGACGCCATCGCCTCCGACCCCGGCACCGCGCAGCGCCCGGCGCTGTGGGTCGTCGAGGAGGACGGCCGGGAGGCCAGGTACAGCTTCGCGGACATGAGCGAGCGGTCGAACCGCGTCGCGAACTGGCTGCGTGCCCAGGGTGTGAGCCGGGGCGACCGGGTGATCCTCATGCTCGCCAACCAGGTCGAGCTGTGGGACACGATCCTGGCGGTGATGAAGCTCGGCGCGGTGCTCATCCCGTCGACCCCGATGCTCGGCCCGGCCGACCTGCGCGACCGCATCGACCGCGGGAACGCCCGGCACGTCGTGGTCCGCGACGTCGACGTCGACAAGTTCGACGACGTGCCCGGCGACTACACGCGCATCGCCGTCGGCTCGGGGACCGAGGCCCGCATCACCGAGCCGTGGCTCGATTTCGCCGCCGCCTACGACGCACCCGCGGAGTTCGCGCCCGACGGCGTCACCAAGGGCAGCGACACGCTGCTGCTCTACTTCACCAGCGGCACGACGGCCACGCCGAAGCTCGTGGAGCACACGCACACGAGCTATCCCGTCGGCCACCTCTCGACGATGTACTGGATCGGCCTGCAGCCGGGCGACGTGCACCTCAACGTCGCCTCGCCGGGCTGGGCGAAGCACGCGTGGTCGAACGTCTTCGCGCCGTGGATCGCCGAGGCGACGATCTTCATCTACAACTACACCAAGTTCGACGCCGACCGGCTGCTCGACGTGGTCGTCGAGAAGGGCGTGAGCACGTTCTGCGCCCCGCCGACGGTGTGGCGGATGCTCATCCAGGCCGACCTGAGACGCGTGCAGGTGCCCCTGCGCGAAGTGGTCGGGGCCGGGGAGCCGCTCAACCCCGAGGTCATCGAGCAGGTCCGCGAGGCCTGGGGCATGACGATCCGCGACGGCTTCGGGCAGACCGAGTCGACGCTGCAGATCGGCAACCCACCGGGCCAGCCCGTCAAGGACGGGTCGATGGGCCGCCCGCTGCCCGGCTACCCGATCGTGCTCGTCGACCCGGTGACCGGGGAGCGCGGCGACGAGGGCGAGATCTGCATCGACCTGGCGGCGCGGCCGCTCGGGCTCATGACCGGCTACAAGGACGACCCGGAGCGCAACGACGAGGTCATGCGCGACGGCCTCTATCACACGGGCGACGTCGGCTCCCGCGACGCGGACGGCTACATCACCTACATCGGCCGCTCCGACGACGTGTTCAAGGCGTCGGACTACCGGATCAGCCCCTTCGAGCTGGAGAGCGTGCTCATCGAACACGACGCGGTCGCCGAGGCCGCCGTCGTCCCGTCGCCCGACGCGGTGCGCCTGGCGGTGCCGAAGGCCTACGTGGTGCTCTCGTCACGCTACGAGGCCAGCCGCGAGACGGCGCTGGAGATCCTGCGGCACGCCCGCGAGCACCTGCCGGCCTACAAGCGGGTGCGGCGCCTGGAGTTCTACGAGCTGCCCAAGACGATCTCGGGCAAGATCCGGCGCGTCGAGCTGCGGACCCGCGAGACCGACCTGCGGGCCGACCCCTCGGCCGGCGCCGCGCCCGAGGGCGAGTACCGCGACGAGGACTTCCCCGAGCTGCGGCAGTGAGTTCGGGAGACGGAGCGGAGCGGAGCTCGACCCGATGACGTACGCGTTCCCGGTCGTGCCGCGCTACGCGGAGATCGACCAGCAGGGCGTGGTGTTCAACGGGCACTACCTCACGTGGTTCGACGAGGCCTTCACCGGCTTCCTCGACCACGTCGGGCTGCCCTACCCGGACCTGATCGCGTCGGGGTACGACGTGATGGTCGTGCACTCCGAGCTGGACTACGGCGGCTCGGTGCGGTGGCGGGACGCCGCGCGGGTCGAGGTCGCGTGCGAGCGACAGGGGACGACGAGCTTCACGCTGGGGTTCAGTGTGTACCGGTCGGCGGACGAGGTCGCGGTGAGCGGCCGCAACGTCTACGTCGTGCTGGCCACCGACACGTGGACGAAGACGCCGATCCCGCCGCGGCTGGCGGAGGCGCTGGCGGGTGTCTGAACGGTCACGGTGCCCCGCGGCGGGCGAGGCGCACCCCGACCCGCCCGACGAGGTAGCCGACCGGGAGCGCGGCGAGCGAGGCGAGCGGGAGCCACGGGCGCACGCCGATGGCCACGTCGTCACCGGCGAGCGCGACCAGCGCGAGGATCACGGTCACCGGCGTCGACAGCCAGCCGAGGACCCGACGACCCAGCCCGCCCGGAATCCCGCGGGCGGGTCGCCGACGGCGCCGAACGCCACGAGGACGCCCGGCGCCGTCACCAGCCACAGGCCGCCGAGGATCGACCAGGCCACGACCAGGACGGTGGGCACGGGGTGGGTGTGAGCGGGAGTCCGTGTCAGGACACGGGCAAGCGCTCACGAGCGCGGAGCGCACAGGGCAGCACCGCGCCGCGGTGCAGGGACTCGGCGTCGATCGAGGTCAGGGCCGGGAAGCGGTGCAGGCGCGACACCGCCAGCGCCACCGGGTCGTCCACCGGGTCGACGCGTCCCGTGAGGTACGCCCACTCGTGCTCGTCCGAGCAGTACGGCAGCACCGTGGTGAAGACGTCGTCGAAGCGGCTGCTCATGCGCCGCAGGGTCTCGTTGCGCCACAGCGTCGGGCAGCCGGCCTGCGAGCAGACGACCCCGCCGGGGGTGAGGACCTCGACGCAGCGCCGCAGGAACGCCGTGCCGTAGAGGCGGGCGTGCTGGGCGGGGTCGGTGACCTCGACGGGCTCGTCGGGCAGGTCGACGATCACGACGTCCCAGCGGTCGCCGCGGGCCGCCGCGTCGGCGAGGAACCGCCAGCCGTCGGCGTAGTGCATCCGCACCGGGCCCTCGCCCGCCTCGGCCGCCGCGAGCTCGGCGGGGGTGTAGCCGTAGGGGAGGAGCTCGGCGCACCGGCGCACGCACTCGACGTCGATGTCGACGTGGTCGACGCGCGTGGCGCCCGCGTCGAGCGCCAGCCGGGACACCACACCCTCGGACGAGCCGACGACCAGCACCGAGCGCAGCTCGTCGGCCAGCAGCATCGGGGGGACGGCGAGGGCCTCGTGGTAGACGAGCTGCGTCGCCTCGGTGGACTGGCGCTCGCCGTCGCAGAACAGGGACACGCCCTGGGCGGTGCGCGCGACCATCATGTCCTGCCACTCCGTGCGGCCCCGCCAGACGACCTCGTCGAGGCGCCAGCGCCGCCGCATGCCGGGGGCCAGGGGCTCGTCGACCTCGCGCCCGCCCGCGGCCGGCGCCAGGCCCGCGCCGCGGGCGACCACCTGCGCGCGCACGTCGGTGGCGCCGAGCTCGCGGCCCAGCGCGTCCACGACCAGCTCGGGGTCGGCCTGCACCCCGCACGTGAACACGTCCACGAAGGCCGCCGACGCCTCGGGGTAGGCGTGCACCGAGGCGTGCGACTCGGCCAGCAGCGCCACGACCGTCGCGCCCTGCGGCTCGAAGCGGTGCGCGACGACGTCGAGGACGGTCGCGCCGCCCTCGTGCAGCGCGTGGCGCAGGGCCTCGACGACACGCTGCTCGTCACCGAGGACGCCGGGGGCGACGCCCCGCAGCTCGGCGAGGACGTGGCGGCCGGCGAACGACGCGAGGTCGGCGCTGGGGGGCGCGGTCGTGGTCGGGTGCGTGGTCGGCGACGTGGTCGTCAATTCCCACCTTCCTCCGGGGTCTCGTGGGTGTCGGGACGGGTGTACGTGGGCAGCGGTGGGAGCCCGTTGAAGCCGACGGAGGCGTAGCTCGCCGTGTACGCGCCGGCGCCGAGGAACTCGACGACGTCGCCCGCGGCCAGGTCCAGGGGCAGGCGCACGTCGGCGTGCCGGTAAAGGACGTCGTCACCGTCGCAGGTGGGCCCCGCCAGCACGACCGGACCGACCTCGCCGCCCCGGCCGGGCGTGCGCAGGCGGTAGACGATCATCTCTCCTTCGGTCTCGGCGAGGCCCTGGTAGCGCCCCACGTCGAGGTAGACCCACCGCCGGCCCGCGCGCTCGGCGACGAGGACGACCTCGGCGCGCAGCACGCCGGCCTCGCCGACCAGGGCCCGCCCGGGCTCGGCCACCAGCCGCGGCCGCCACCACGACGCGTGGCGGGCCAGGGCGGCGCGGATCGCGGTCGCGCACGCGGTGACGTCGGGGGTCGGACCGCCGGCGTGCGGGGTCGGGAAGCCGCCGCCGAGGTTCAGCTCGGCCGGCGCGTGCCCGCCGAGGCGCGCGGCCACGCGGGCGGCGGCGTCGATGCCGCGGGCCCACGCCTGCGGGTCGCGCTGCTGCGAGCCGACGTGGAAGCCCACGCCCGCCGCCTCCAGGCCGGCCGCGCGGGCGCGCCCGAGGAGGGCGACGGCCTCGTCCTCGGTGGCGCCGAACTTGCCGGCGAACGGGGTCGCGGCGCCGTCGTCCCCGACCGCCAGGCGCACGCCGACGGCCGCGCCGGGGGCCTCGCGGGCGAGGAGGTCGACGTCGGCGGGGGCGTCGGTGGTGAAGCGGGTGACCCCGGCGGCCCGGGCGGCCCGGACGTCGGTGACCTTCTTCACGGGGTTGCCCCACGACAGCCCCGCGGGGCGGGCGCCGGCGAGCAGGCACAGGTCGAGCTCGCCGGGGCTCGCGAGGTCGAACGAGGCGCCCTCGTCCACGAGCAGGGCGAGGACGTCGGGGTGCGGGTTGGCCTTCACCGCGTAGCAGAGCTCCACCCCGGGCAGCGTGGTGCGCATCGTGCGACAGGCACGGCGCACGGTGGCCAGGTCTAGCTCGAGGTAGGGGGTCGGCGCGTCCGTCGTCGGGGGACGCGCGACCTCGCGCGTCCCGGGTAGGGCACCCACGTCTCCATCGTGCCCGCAGAAAATGGGCCTGAACCACGAAACGGCTGACCCGGGACGCACCGGCGGCGTACCGTGCGGATCTCCGGCGCCGAGGGGCCCGGGCCGCTGTCGGGGGCGGGCACGTCGTGAAGGGGGTTGCATGCCGTCCACCTCGTCCCGAGGCTGGAACCCGGCACCGCGTCCGCGACCGTGGCCGTTCCGCACGCCGCGCAACATCGTGGTCACCACGCTGTTCGCGGTCGCGCTCGTCGCCGCCCTGTTCGGCGTCGGCACCACCGTGGTCCCCGGCCCCCGCGACGACGCCACCGGCCTCGCCGGCAGCGCGACCGACGTGCCCACCACCTCCGACGACGTGGGGGGCTCCTCCGACGGCGAGCTCGGCGGTGCCGACGCCGAGGGCGGCGATCCCTCCGGTGACGACGTGCGCGCGCTCCCCGACGACGCGGGCGCTCCCGACGGCTCCCTTCCCGACGGCTCCCTCCCCGACGACGTGGCCCCGCCGCTGACGCCCATCCCGCTGCCGGGCTCGCGCCCGCTGGGTCCGCCGTCGACCTCCCCCGGGGAGCCGGCGTTCCCCGGCGCCGAGCAGCCCGTGACGCCGCCCCCGGGGTTCGACCAGCTCGCCCCGAGTCTCGACCCCGTGCCGCTGCCGGGCGCCGACAGCTCGCCCGACGCCGTCGAGCCGCCCCTGCCGGACGACGCCGAGGTCGAGGCCGCGCCGGCGCCGACGGTGCCACGGGAGACCGGGCCGCGCGAGACGCCCACCACGGCCGACGAGGCGGGACCGGTCCTCGACCTGCCCCTGCTGCCCGACCCCACGCGCGACGAGCCGACCGGCTCCCGCAGCGGCGACGACCCCGGCGAGGGCCGTGGCGGCGGGAACGGCGGCGGGAACGGCGGCGGGAACGGCGGCGGGAACGGCGGCGGGAACGGCAACGGTGGCGGCGGTCGGGGCGGCGGCGAACGCGACGGTGGCGAGCGCGACGGCGGCCTGCTGCCCGACCTGCTGCCCGGGGCGCCCGGGCGCGCGGACACGACGACGGCGGAGCCCGCACCCTCGACAGGAGCCGCGTCCAGCGCGGCCCCGTCGACCACGGGCGGCCCCGCGCTCGAGCTGCCCACCGGCGCGGCGCCGGCGAGCACGCCCGAGGGCACCACGAGCACGGCGCCCGGCACCACCGCGCCCGACACCACCGCGCCGGGCACCACGACGCCCGACGGTTCGGCGCAGCGGTCGCTGCCGGCGACCACGCCCGAGGGGTGGCCGCTGCCGACCGACGCCACCGAGCCGGCCGCCACCGGGACCGCCGACGCCCCGGATGCGGACGAGACCACCGGCGCGCCCACCACCACCTCGGGCGGCGGTGCCGCGGAGCGGTCGGCACCACGGACCACGCCGGAGGGCTGGCCGCTGCCCACCGATCTCACCGACGCCGGCGACCTCACCGAGGCACCGACCACCACCACCGACCCGTCCACGGGCGTCACCACGACGACCGACCCGACGGCGGGCACCACGACCACGGTCGACCCGACGACCGGGGCGTCGCTGACCACCCGCACCAGCGCGCCCGAGCAGGACGACTCCGGCTCGGTCCTGCCGACCGACCTCGACGACCCCACCTCGACGTCGGCGCCCGAGGGATCGTCGCGGGCCCGGACCTCGGAGAGCTCGGCGGACAGCACGACCGAGAGCGAGCGGACCACCGAGCGCACCACCGAGCGCTCCACCGAGCGCTCCACCGAGCGAAGCAGCGAGTCGTCCTCGGACTCCTCGTCCGACCCGAGCACCCGGCCGACCGCCGAGGAGACCGCGGAGGAGTCCGCGGAGGAGACCGCGCGGGAGACCGCGGAGGACGATCCGACGACGAGCGCCGACGACTCGACGGGCGACGGGGACTCGTCGGGGCCGACGTCGCGCCGGACCACCGCGGGCGGCGAGACGGCGGAGTCGGGGGAGGACGGCAACGTGGTCGGCGAGACCATCACCGCCGCCGACGTCGAGCCGCAGGCCGCGATCCCCACCACCTCGCCCCTGGACCCGCGGTTCTGGGCGTGGCTGGCCGACACCGTGCAGCGGTCGCAGACCCAGGACAGGCAGGGCGGCTGATCGTCGCCCCGGGGCGGCGGGCACGATCGCGGCCATGAGCACCACGCCGGCCGACCTGCACGCCCGCGGCGAGGAGTTCGCGCAGTTCTGGTCCGAGTACCACCTGTGCACGCTCACGACCCTGCGGCGCGACGGCTCGCCGCACGTCGTCCCGGTGGGCGTCACGCTCGACCTCGACACCGCCATCGCCCGCGTCATCACCTCGGGGACGAGCGCGAAGGCGCGGCACGTGCGCGCCGCGGGGGCCGACGGCGCGCGGGTGGCGGTCAGCCAGGTCGACCGCGCGCGGTGGTCGACGCTCGAGGGACGGGCCGTGATCCGTGACGACCCCGACGCGGTCGCCGACGCCGAGCGCCGGTACGCAGAGCGCTACCGCGTCCCGCGGGTGAACCCGGCGCGGGTGGTGCTGGAGATCGCGCTCACCCGGGTGCTGGGGAGCCGCTGAGCCGCGCCTCGAGCGGCACGAGGTGCTCGACGAACCCGGTGATGCCCTGGTCCACGAACCGCTCCACCCGCGGGCGCGCCTCGTCCCAGCCGTCGGGCATCGGTGCGCTCACCGCAGCGCGGCGTCCGGGACGAGGTTCGCGCGGGCGGCGAAGGCGTCGAAGAGCACCCAGCTGGCGGCGCGGGACTCCTCGGCGCGTGCAGCGGTCTCGACGCGCAGGGCGTCGGGATCGACGCCCAGCTCCGGCAGGCGGGCCTCGACCGGGGTGCCGGCCCAGCGGGCCATCCAGGTCTCGAGCTCGGCGGGGGTGATCTCGGGGTGGAACTGGACGCCGAGGTGTGCGCCGTCGCGGAAGGCCTGGGTGCACCGCGGTGATTCCGCCAGCACCTCCGCACCCGGTGGCGGGGTGAAGGTGTCGAAGTGGAACTCCATCCACGGGCCCGGGGCCACGATCTCCGGGGCGTGCGTGGTGATCTCGCGCCAGCCGTTCTCGTGGCGCCCGTCGGCGGCGTGGGCGGTCCCGCCGAGGATGCGGGCGAGCAGCTGGCCGCCGAAGCAGATGCCGAGCACCGGGACGCCGGCGGCGACGGCCGCGCGCAGGTACGCGATCTCGTCGGCGAGCCAGGTCACGGCGTCGTCCCACGCGCCCTGCACCGAGCCGAGCACGGCCACGGCGTCGACGGTCGCCGGGTCGGGCAGCAGCCCGCCGGCCACGCCCGGCACGACCTCGACGCCGCGCTCGGCCGCCCAGGAGCCCAGCGTGCCCACCTGGACCAGGACAGTCTCGGGCGAGACCTCGTGACCGATCACCAGCAACCTCTTCGCTCCCATGTCCGGCACAACGCACGGGCGTCGCCGATGCGTCCCGGGGCGCCTGGCACCCTCGCCGCGTGCCCCCGCGCGTCCCCAAGCCCTGCGCCTTCTGCGCGGTCGTCGGCGGCGACGCGCCGGCCGACGTCGTCCACGACGGCCCCTCGACGATGGCGTTCCTCGACAAGACGCCGGTGTTCCACGGCCACGTGCTGCTCGTCCCGCGGACCCACGTGACGACGCTGGCCGACCTGCCCGCCGACGAGCTCCCCGGCTTCGCCTCCCTCGCCCAGCGTCTCGAGCGGGCCGTCGAGACCGCGATGGACGCGCCGGGCTCGCTGGTGCTCGTCAACAACGTCGTCAGCCAGTCGGTGCCGCACCTGCACCTGCACGTGATCCCGCGACGCCCGAAGGACGGCCTGCGGTTCTTCCTCGGCCCCCGCCACCCCTACGGTTCGCCGGACGAGTCAGCCGAGGTCGCACGGCGTATCGGTGCTGCTCTGGACGGCGGTACGCCCCACCGTTGACGTCGGTCCTTGATCGACAGGACGAGCGGCGCCGAAGGCGCGCTGAGCGGTCGCCATGGCTCGCACATGGTCGATCGACGTCGGCCGACGGTCGGCTCGTGACGTCCGATCGAGTGAGTAGCGACCCGCCGCACGCCGGAAGCTGTCATCCTCTCCCTCGACGCACGCGGTGTACTGACGAGCACGTTCAGTGATCGCGTTCCGCCCCGACGTCGGAGGTGTCCGTGCCGGTGCTGATGTGGGTCGCCGTCCTGGTGGCCGGCTGGTGTGTGGCGTCGGTGGTCACCGCCGTGGCGCTGGGCGCCTACCTGCGGCAGCGCGCGGAGGCCACCGACCGCGAGGGCGCGCTGCGCCCGCTCGACACCGGTCCGCTGCGGCTCTGGCTGGGCGACCTGCCGGAGGTGCCGGCGACGCCCGCGGAGATGGGCCGCCGCGGCGGCTGGGAGGGGCTCGTCGCCGGTCTGCCGGCCCCCCGCACCTCCACCGAGCCGATCGCCGACCGGACGACCATCAGCTGACGCCGGTCAGGCCCCGACGCCCACGGCCCGCCGCACCCCGCGCAGCACGCGCGAGGCCTGCTCGCGGGCGATCTCCCCGCCGCGGGCGAGGATCGCGTCGAGCTCGCTGCCCGGCGCCACGAGCTCCTCGTAGCGCTCGCGCATCGGCGCGAGCTGCGCCTCGAGCACGTCGGCGAGCTGGTTCTTCAGCTCGCCCCAGCCCACGCCGCCGGCCTCGAGCCGCTTGCGGGTGTCGGCCACGACGTCGGGCTCGGCGAACTGGGCGAGGATCTGGAACACCGCCGAGGAGTCGGCGTCCTTGGGGGCCTCGACCGGTGTCGAGTCGGTGGGGATGCGGCGCACCAGCTTCTTGAGCTTCGGCGCGGGCAGGAACAGCGGGATGTAGTTGTCGTACGACTTGCTCATCTTGCGGCCGTCGAGCCCGGGCAGCGTGTGCCCCGTCGTCTCCGGCGGCACCACGGCCTCGGGGATGCGCAGCCGGAAGCTGTCGCCGTAGCGGTGGTTGAAGCTGCCCGCGACGTCGGCGGCGATCTCGACGTGCTGGAGCTGGTCGCGCCCCACCGGCACGAGGTCGGCCTCCATGACGAGGATGTCCGCGGCCATCAGCACCGGGTAGTTGAACAGGCCGAGGTTGACGCCGGCGTCGGGGTCCTCGCCGGCGGCGGTGTTGCGATCGCGGGCCGCCTTGTAGGCGTGCGCCCGGTTCATCAGCCCCTTGCCCGTGACGCAGGACAGGATCCAGGTCAGCTCGAACGTCTCGGGGACGTCGGACTGCTTGTAGAAGACGGTGCGCGCGGGGTCGAGACCGGCGGCGATCCACGTCGCGGCCACCGCCCGCGTCCACGACGCGACGTCGCCGGCCGCCGGCGCGCCGGTGAGGGCGTGTTCGTCGGCGATGAAGTAGCGGGACTCCGAATCGGCCGTGCGCGCGAGCTCGAGCGCGGGCCGGATCGCGCCGACGAGGTTGCCCAGGTGCGGCTCCCCGCTGGGCTTGATCCCGGTCAGGGAGATCTTGCGTCGTTCCGTCTCCACCACGTCGCGAGCCTATCGGCTGCCTCCGAACGGATTCGGGCACGAGGAGCAGGAGCCCGGCAGACTGCGCCCGTGCCCGTCGACCCCGCCGCCAGCTTCCCCCGCCGCCAGGCCGCCACCCGCCGGTTCACGCTCGGGGCGCCGCGCCGCCCGACGATCTCGCACGACGGCGCGCGGGTCGTGCTGCTGCGCAGCCGCGCCGGTGACGACCCCGTCACCTGTCTCTGGCTGCTCGACGTGGCCACGGGCGAGGAGCACCTGCTCGTCGACCCCCGCGAGCTCGACGTGCCCGGCGAGGAGGACCTCCCGCCCGAGGAACGCGCCCGCCGCGAGCGCGTGCGCGAGCAGTCGGGCGGCGTCGTCGAGTACGCCCTCGACGCCGCGGGCCGCCTCGCGGTGTTCGTGCTCTCCGGCCGCGCCTTCACCGTCGACCTCGCGCCCGGCGCGCGCCCGGAGCCGCTCCCGCTCGAGGGTCCCGTCGTCGACCCGCGCCCGGATCCCGCGGGCGCCCGCGTCGCGTTCGTCCGCGGCGGCGCGCTGCACGTCCACGAGCGGTCCACCGGCGCCACGCACGTCGTCGTGGGCCCGGACCCCGAGGACGGGCCGACGGTCACCTGGGGGCTCGCGGAGTTCGTGGCCGCGGAGGAGATGAACCGCTTCCGCGGGTACTGGTGGTCGCCCGACGGCACGCAGCTCGCCGTCGCCCGTGTCGACGACGCCCCGGTCGCGCGCTGGTGGATCGCCGACCCGGCGCACCCCGACCGCACCCCGACCGAGGCCGCCTACCCCGCCGCCGGCACCGCCAACGCGGCCGTGTCGCTGGCCGTCGTGGACATCGACGGCACGCGCGTCGAGGTCGACCTCGGCGAGGGCACCGAGTACCTCGCGGGCGTCACGTGGGACACCCACGACCTGCTCGTCACCGTCTCCACCCGCGACCAGCGCCGCGTCGACCTGCGCCGCGTCGACCCCGACACCGGCGACGCGACGCTGCTGGCGAGCGACACCGACGACGTGTGGGTCGACCTCGTCGGCGGGGTGCCCGCGCACCTGTCCGACGGCACGCGGGTGCGCACCGTCGACCGCGACGACACCCGCCGCCTGCTGGTCGGCGACGAGGCCGTGACCCCGTCCGGGCTGCAGGTGCGCGGCGTCGCCGACGTCGACGGCGACACCGTGCTGTTCACCGCCGCCGAGCGCCCCGAGGACGTGACGCTGTGGACGTGGTCGCGGGCGGGCGGCGCCGCGCGGGTGGGCCCGCAGCACGGGGTGTGGGCGGGGCGGCGGGCGGGCGGGACGACCGTGCTCGCCGGCGGAGACCTCGACACCGACGGCACCCGCACCACCGTCCTGCGCGCCGACGGGTCGACGGTGCCGGTGGCGTCGCACGCCGAGTCGCCCGGCCTCGAGCCCGCGGTGCGTCGGGTCGCGACGGACGCCGGCGGGCCCTCGGTCGCGGTGCTCCTGCCGCGTGACCACGTCCCCGGCTCGCGGCGCCTGCCGGTGCTGCTCGACCCCTACGGCGGCCCGCACTCCCAGCGCGTCCTGGCCACGCGCGGTGCCTTCCTCACCAGCCAGTGGTTCGCCGACCAGGGGTTCGCCGTCGTCGTCGCCGACGGCCGCGGGACGCCCGGGCGCGGGCCGTCCTACGAGCGCGCCGTGTCCGGCGACCTCGCGACGCCGGTGCTCGACGACCAGGTCGCGGCCCTGTACGCGGCCGCCGAGCAGGTCGGCGACCTCGACCTCGGCCGCGTCGCCATCCGCGGCTGGTCGTTCGGCGGGTACCTCGCGGCGCTGGCGGTGCTG
Source organism: Actinomycetospora sp. (assembly GCA_029266415.1). Taxonomy (GTDB): domain Bacteria; phylum Actinomycetota; class Actinomycetes; order Mycobacteriales; family Pseudonocardiaceae; genus Actinomycetospora. The sequence continues at coordinate 40,216 of JAQSWW010000035.1, forward strand.
CGCCGGCCCGACGTCTTCCACGCCGCGGTCGCCGGTGCGCCCGTCACCGACTGGCGGCTCTACGACACCCACTACACCGAGCGCTACCTCGGCCACCCCGACGAGCACCCGGAGGCCTACGCCCGGTCCTCGATCACCGAGGACCCGGGGACGCACGCGCCGGCGCGGCCGTTGATGCTCGTGCACGGGCTCGCCGACGACAACGTGGTCGCCGCGCACACCCTGCGGCTGTCGTCCGCCCTGCTCGCCGCGGGCCACCCGCACACGGTGCTGCCGCTGTCCGGCGTCACGCACATGACCCCGCAGGAGGTCGTGGCGGAGAACCTGCTCCTGCTCCAGGTCGCCTTCCTGCGCGACGCGCTGGGGTAGGGCGCGCCCGCGGTCTTCGCGATCGCGAACAGTTCCCCCGAGTTCCCCGGAACGGGACCCACGCGCTCGCGGGGGCGCCGATGCTGTCCGCGCGAGGGCGATCCGGGTGGGGGGCGAGCATGCGGTCGGTGCGGGGTGGGGGCGCGTGAGCCGGGTCGGGCACGACACCGGCGGGCTCGTCGACCGGTTCGGTCGCGCGGTGCCCGCGGCCCCGGTGGTGCGCCTGCGCGTCGACCGTGCCGACGGGGGCGTCCCGCTCCTGGTCGACGAGGTCGCCGTGGCGGTCGACCGGGGCGCCGACCCCCACCGCGCGGGGCTGGCCGTCGCCGCACGCCGGGCCCGCGGGCTCGGGCGCCCGGTGCGCGTCGAGATGGCGAGCCCGTGGAGCTCCTGGCCCCTCGTGGTCCACCCCGACGGGGCGGTCGACGACGGGCGCGCCACGCCGCCGGCGGCGCCCGCGGACCGCGCGTGGTCCGGCCGGCGTCCTGTCCGCGCCCCGGCGCTCGCCGGTGTCGCCCGCTGGCCGCGGCGCCGGCCCGTCGGCGCGGTGACGGTGGCGGGGGCGCTGGCCGCGGTGCTGGTGGCCGGCGCGGTGACGACGGGGGTCGTGACGCTCGCGGCGCCCGCCGCCGCGCCCGCGGCGTGCCGGGACGTGACGCTCTTCGCGGTCAACGGCTCCGGGGCGGCCGGGGGCGAGACGCTCGCGGCGATCACCGACCCGCTGGTCCAGCGGGTGGGCGAGCGCCTCGCGGTGGTCTCGGTGCCCGGTCCCGAGGTCGGCGCGTCGTACGAGGTCAACCAGCAGCAGGCGGTCACCGCGCTCGCCGACCAGGTGGCCGCACAGCTCGTCGCCTGCCCCGACGGCTCGGCCATGCTCTTCGGCTACTCCCAGGGCGCGCACGTGGCCGGCGACCTCGCCGCGCGCGTCGGCGGCGGGCAGGAGCGGCGTATCTCGGCGGACGAGGTCCTCGCCGTCGGCCTGTTTGGCGACCCGGCGCGGGCCACGGGTGTCCGCACGGTCCCCGACGGCGTGACCGGGCAGGGCGTGCTGCCGGCGCGCGAGGGCGGGTTCGGCACGCTCGCGAACCGCACCATCGAGGTCTGCGCGCCCGAGGACCCGGTCTGCGCCACCGCGGGCGGCGCCACCGTCCCGCCGCTCCAGGAGGCCGTCGCGGCGCCGGCGCACACCGGCTACGCCACGCTCGCCGTGGCCCCGGGCACGCCGGCCCCGCGCTGGGCGTCGGACTCCCTGGGCCGCCTCATCACCGCGCTGCCCGCCGCTGGGAGTCCCCCGACCAGCAGCGGCTCGGCCACCCCTGCGCCGGGGACGACCGCGCCCGTCACCACGGGATCCGGAGCCACGAGTCAGGCGCCCCCGGGCGACGAGGCCTACCCCGACGCGACGGGTGACGGCGGACGCGCCGGCGACCCGGGCCCGGCGGCCACGGCCACGCCGGGGGCCACGTCCACCACCGCGCCCGGCACGGGCACGGGCACCGGCTCGGGCGGCACGACGACGTCGCCGGGCACGGGTGCGGAGGCCTACCCCGACGGCGCCTACCCCGACGCGACCGGCGACAACGGCCGCACCGGCGATCCCGGCGCGGCGGCCACCGCGACGCCCGGCTCCACGCCCACCACGGCTCCCGGCACGGGCACCGGGTCGGGTGGGACGACCACGACGACGCCGGGCACGGGTACCTATCCGGACACCGGTTCGGCACCGCGCGCGACGACCGACCCCGGGACGGGCACGGGCACCGGCTCGGGTGGAGCGACCGCCACGACGACCCCGGGCACGGGGGCGGACACCTACCCGGACACCGGGTCGGCATCGCGCGCGACGACCGCCCCCGGGACGGGCACCGGCACGACGGCCGGCGGTGCGACGGCCACCACGCCGCCCGAGGAGGCGCCGGCCACCGGCCGCGAGGGCGGCACCGGCGAGGACGAGGCGGGCGGCGACCCGACGGGCACCACGACCACGCCGGGCCGCACCACCACCACCACCACCACCACCACCACGACGCCGTCCGACGCCGGTGTCGACCCGGACCGCACGGGCATCGATGAGGACACCGGCGCCGGGGACGGCGCCGCGAGCCGGGGGAGCGCGGGCTCGGACACCGGCGCGCTGTGGGCGCTGACGTCGGGACTCGCCGGGTTCCAGGAGTCGAACGGCGGCAACGTCGAGGGCGGGGGGCTCGACCCGGAGGAGGTCGAGAGCCCCAACGTGCCGGGACGGCAGGCGGTCAAGCTCGAGGTGCCCGGCGGCGCCAAGCGGTCGGAGGTCCGGCCCGAGGAGGCGCAGGACATCCGCGAGGGCGAGCACCTGTTCTTCGGCTACAGCGCCTTCCTGCCGGAGGACTTCCCCGTCGACACCTCCGACTGGCAGGTGATCTGGCAGCTGCACGACGGAGGGACGAACACCTCGCCGCCGGTCGCCCTCGAGGTCGTCGACGGCCGCCTGTGGCTGGCGAACGTCGGCGACCGCGTCCGCGACCTGGGCCCGGTCGAGGCGGGGCGGAACCTCGACGTCCAGCTCGACATCCGGTTCGAGATCGGTGGCGGCGAGGTGTCGGTGTACCGCGGGGGCCAGCAGGTGCTGGAGGGCTTCCGGCCGCCGCGCGGCACCATGATCGATTCGTTCGACTACCTCAAGACCGGCATCTACCGCCACACCGAGGGGCCGGCCGAGCCCGCGACGCTCTTCCTCAACGACCTGAAGATCGGCGACACGCTCGCGTCGGTGTCGGACCTCGCCGGCGCCGAGCAGGGCGCGGGCGCCGGGGCCGCCGCGGAGGCCGGCACCGTCGACGACCCGGGCGCGAGCGGCCCGGGCGCGGGCGGCGGCACCGACGCCTCGAACACCGGCGCGGGCACGGGCACGTCGACCACGGCGCGACCCCGGACCGCCGTGGTGGGTGTCGACGGCCGTTCCGGAGGGTGACGACACCGGCGGGGCGTGCGTCCCGGGAGCAGGACAGGAGGAGTCCGGACGGTCTCGGGGGTGTGCCGAGTCCTCCTCATGGGCACATGACCGTGGTCCGACGTGCACCGACGCCGATTGCCGGGGGAGTGGGACCGACACATGAGGGCCAGCGACCTGTTCGTCAAGTGCCTCGAGGCCGAGGGCGTCGAGTACGTCTTCGGGGTCCCGGGCGAGGAGAACGCCGACCTGCTCATGTCGATGCGTGAGTCGTCGGTCAAGTTCGTCCCCACCCACCACGAGTCCGGCGGGGCCTTCATGGCCGACGTCTACGGCCGACTCACCGGGCAGGCGGGGGTCTGCCTGTCGACGCTCGGTCCGGGCGCGGCCAACCTCGTCACCGGCGTCGCCAACGCCAACATGGACAACTCGCCGGTCGTCGCGATCACCGGGCAGGGCGCCACCACGCGCCTGCACAAGGAGTCGCACCAGGCGATGAACGTGAACGACATGTTCGCGCCCCTCACCAAGTGGACGTCGTCGCTGCGCGACGAGAGCACGATCCCCGAGGTCATCCGCAAGGCGTTCAAGCTCGCCGTCGCCGAGAAGCCCGGCGCCACGCACGTCGAGCTGCCCGAGGACATCGCCAAGCACGAGGTCGAGAGCGCGCCGATCGTGCCGCCGGAGAAGGTGCGCCGCCCGATCCCCGACGAGAAGAGCATCGCCGCGGCGCTCGACCTCATCGCCCGCGCCGAGCGCCCCGTCCTGCTGGTCGGTCAGGGCTGCGTGCGCACCCGGGTGAGCCGCCAGCTGCAGCGGTTCGTGGAGAAGACCGGCATCTACGCCGGCATGACGTTCATGGGCAAGGGCGCGCTGTCCGACCGCCACGAGCGCAGCCTCTACGCGGTGGGCCTGGGCTCCCGCGACTACGTCACCGAGGTGTTCGAGGCCGCCGACCTCGTCATCGCCGTGGGCTACGACATGGTCGAGTGGCCGCCGGGGCGCTGGAACATCGGGCGCACCAAGCGCCTGCTGCACATCGACTTCGACCCGGCCGAGGTCGACACCTCCTACCGGCCCACCGTCGAGATGGTCGGCGACGTCGCCGCCACCCTGTGGGCGATCAACGAGGGCCTCACCGACGCCCACCGCTTCCCCGACTTCGAGGGCCATGCGCGTGCCCGTCGCAACCTCACCGACGAGATCAACGACGCCGGTGCGGCGGCCGAGCGGGAGACCGGCGACTTCCCGATGAAGCCGCAGCGCATCCTCGCCGACCTGCGCGCCGAGATGGACGACGAGGACGTCCTGATCAGCGACGTCGGCGCGCACAAGATGTGGCTTCTGCTCCATGGGGATCGCGGTGCCCGGGAGCGTGTCGGCGTCGCTGGTCGCCGGGGACCGCCGGATCGTCGCCATCTCCGGCGACGGCGGCTTCCTCATGCACGGCGCGGAGCTGGCCACGGCCACCCGCCTCGGCGTGGCCCCGGTCAACCTGGTCTGGGAGGACAACGACTACGGCCTGATCTCCTGGAAGCAGGAGGTCGAGTTCGGCCGCCACTTCGGCACCGAGTTCAAGACCCCCGACCTCGTGAAGATCTCGGAGGGTCTGGGCTGCCACGCGCGGCGGCTGGGCGGCGCCGACGAGCTGCGGCCGGCGCTCAAGGAGGCCTTCGACCGTCGCGACAAGCCGTCGGTGATCGTGGTGCCGGTGGACTACTCGGAAAACGTCAAACTGACCAAGCGCCTCGGCCAGCTGATCGCGCGGTAGTCGCTCGCGGTGCCCTGACGTGCACCGCCGACGGAGCAGCGTCGACCTGGGCGTCTCGGTCCGTCCGCGAAGCGGGATAGTCTTCGGTCGCCGATACGTCCTGCTCGCCGCGAAGGTTGCCGACTGATGCCGCTCGACCGCCCGTCGGACACCGACGAGATCGACAGCGGGCTCGCGAGCACCTTCGTCGAGCTCGCCGACGCCCTCTTCGCCGTGCCGCGCGAGAAGGGCGTGCTCGGCGTGGTGGAGCGGGTGTGCGAGGCCGCGAACGCCGTCGTGCCGGGCGCCGACCTGGTCTCGGTGGTGCTGCGCGGTCCCGACGGCGGGCTCGACACGGTGTCGGCGAACCACCCGGACGCCCAGGCGGCCGACGCGCTGCAGGACGAGTTGGGCGAGGGCCCGAGCCACACCGCGCTGCACCGCGACGGCGTCGGCGCGTGCCTGCAGCGCACCGCCGACCCGGACTCGCCCTGGCCGGCCTTCGGGCAGCGGTGCGCCGAGGAGCTCGGCCTGCAGGCGGTGCTGTCCACCGGCATGTTCCCCGGCGGCGAGCCGCCGCGCTTCGGCGCGCTGAACTTCTGGTCCCGGTCGCCCGACGGCCTCGACGAGGGCGATCGCGACCTCGCCCTCGTGCTCGCCGCGCACGCCGCCACGGCGATCGCCGCCGTGCAGAGCTGCACCGCGGCCGAGCTGCGCGAGACCCAGCTGCTCGAGGCGCTCGAGAGCCGCGACGTCATCGGGCAGGCCAAGGGCGTGCTCATGGAGCGGCGCGGCCTGTCCGCCGACGAGGCCTTCGACGTGCTGCGCCGCACGTCGCAGGACCTCAACGTCAAGCTCCGCGAGGTCGCCCTGACCCTCGTCACCCGCCGCGGCGAGCTCTGAACGGGGTGCGCGGAGCGCACCTCACCAGCTGACGGGCAGCTCGTCGAGCCCGCCGGTGAGACGCTCGGTGTGCAGGGTGAGCGCGGAGGGCTCCACCGCCGCGCGCAGTCCGGGCGGGCGCCGGAACAGGGTCGCCAGGCCCACGCGCAGCTCGATGCGGGCGAGGCTCGCGCCGATGCAGAAGTGCGGGCCGTGGCCGAAGGACAGGTGCGGGTTGGGCGCGCGGCCGGGGTCGAAGGCGTCGGCGTCGCCGAAGGCGCCCTCGTCGCGGTTCGCCGCGCTGGTGACGATGACGACGGCGTCGCCGGCGGGGATCGTCACCTCGTCGTCCCCCTCGCCCACGACCACGTCGGTGTGCGCGTAGCGCAGCAGCCCCATCCCGCCGGGCTCGGCCAGACGCAGGACCTCCTCGACGATCCCGTCGACCTCGCCCTCCGGGTCGGCGAGCAGCCGGTCGCGCGCCGCGGGGTCGACCAGCAGCAGGAGCACGCCCAGCGACAGCCGGTTGACCGTGGTCTCGTGCCCGGCGAACAGCAGCCCGGCGGTCAGCTCGGCGACACGGGTGTCGGTGAGGCGCGGGTCCTGCGCCTGGGCGGCGACGAGGTCGGAGATGACGTCCTCGCCGGGCTCGGCGCGCTTCGCCTCGGCGAGCCGCCCGGTGTAGCGCTCGAACTCGGTGCGGGCGACGGCCGGGTCGTCGCCGGTCATCGTCGCCATGCGCTCGGAGAGGCCCTTGAAGTAGGCGCGGTCCTCGACGGGCACGCCGAGCAGCTCGCAGATCACGAAGATCGGCAGCGGCACCGAGAAGCCGGCGTGCAGGTCGACCGGGTCCTCACCCCGGTCGTGCGCGGCCACGAGGTCGTCGACGAGGCCCTCGGCGAGCTCGGCGACCCGGTCGTGGAGTCGCCGCGTCCGCTTGGCCGAGAAGGCCGGGGTCAGCAGGCGCCGCAAGTTGGCGTGGTCTTCGTCCTCGTGCTCGTGGTCACCGCTCGGCCCGGCCATGACGCCGGCGTCGGACACCTCGGCGGCCTCCTCGGGCCGCGGGTGCGAGCGCCCGAGGCGGCGATCGGCGAAGAGGGCCTTGGCCTCCTCGTAGCGCGTGACCAGCCACGCGACGTCGCCGGCGGGCGTGCGGACCCGCGTGACCGGCCCGGCGGCGCGCAGGCGCTCGTAGAGCGGCGAGATGCGCAGGACACGCTCGCTCGGGAACGGCAGCTGGGGTAGGTCGGGCGCGTCATCGTGGGCGGTCGAGGTCGCGATGGTGGTCACGGCATCTCCTTGGTGGGGTCGGTGGTGGGGTCCGTCGTGGGGTCGGTGGCCCGGGCGGCGAGACGGTCCAGCCACGCCTGCTCCTCGCGGATGCGGCGCAGCACCTCGTCGAGCACGAGTGCGGCCCAGGGATCACCGGGGCCAGATCCCGGCCCCGCCGCCTCGGCCAGCCCCGCGACGCGTGCGCGGCGCTCCCGCAGCACCCGCGCCCGGGCGTCGAGCACGCCCCGGCGCTCGTCGGGGGTGAGCCGGGCGAAGCCGGCGAGGCGCGCGAGGAACTCGGCCTCGTCACCGGCGAGCTCGTCGGGGAGGTCGGCGAGCAGGTCGTGGAGCAGCTCGCGCCCGACGTCGGTGAGCGCGTAGACGTGCCGCGGGGGACGCCCCTCCTGGGGCTCGAGGGTGCGGGTGACCGCACCGGCGTCGGAGAAGCGCTTGAGCGCGGGGTAGAGCGAGTTGTTGTGCAGCACGAAGCCCGTCGCCGCCTCGACGCGCCGGCGCAGCTCGTAGCCGTGCGACGGCCGGCGCGCGAGCTGGCTCAACAACAGGACGTCCACCCACACCTAGGTCAGCGTGACCTAGGTACAGGGAGAGTGCCACTCGACGTGAGCCCGTCGACACGACGGGTCACCGGCCGCGCAGCGGGTACGCCGTGGTGGTCAACGCTTCAACGAATCGATCGAGGAGGACACGTGGCCGAGGGCCGCTTCACCGGCAAGGTCGTCATCGTCACCGGCGGGGGGTCGGGGCTCGGGGCCGCGACCGCCCATCGCTTCGGGGCCGAGGGCGCGACGGTGGTGATCACCGGGCGGACGCAGGAGAAGCTGGACAAGGTCGTCGCGGACGCGCCGGCGGGCTCGACGCTGCACGCGCGGGTCGCCGACACCTCCGACGAGCAGGCCGTGACCACGCTGGCCGCCGACGTCGTCGCCGAGCACGGGCGCCTGGACACGCTGGTCAACAACGCCGCCGTCGCCGAGCCGGGGACGGTCGCCGACCTCGACGCCGACGCCTGGCGCCGCGTCATGGCCACCGACGTCGACGGCGTCTTCTACGCCTCGAAGGCCGCGCTGCCGCACCTGCGCGCGGCCGGCGGCAGCATCGTCAACGTCGGCTCGGTGTCCGGGCTCGGCGGCGACTGGGGCATGGCGGCCTACAACGCCGCCACGGGCGCGGTCACCAACCTCACCAACGCGATGGCCCTCGACCACGCGGGCGAGGGCGTGCGGGTCAACGCCGTGCACCCCAGCCTGACCGTCACCGACATGTCCGAGGGCATCCGCTCCGACGCCGCGACGATGGCGGCGTTCCGACAGCGCCTCCCGATGGGCCGCCCCGCCGAGCCTGCCGAGGTCGCCGACGTGATCGCGTTCCTCGCGAGCCGCGACGCGCGCTTCGTCAACGGCGCGCACGTCCCCATCGACGGCGGACTGGGTGCCTCGAACGGTCAGCCGAACATGAGCGGCTGATCAACGCGGAGTTCGTGCGCGTAGAAGCAGCGAACAGGCCGTTCGTTGCTCCGGTGGAGAGCGTCAGGCCCCGAGCAGTGTGCGCCAGACGCGCCCCGCGCCCCGGCCGTCGAGCACCGAGTGCACGGCGACGGCGCCGGTCTTGTCGACGGCGCCACCCCCGGGGCCGTGGGCGCTCTCGGTGCCGCCGCCGAGCAGGCGGTCGGCGGGGAACGCGGCGCCGCGCGGGCGGGTCAGCGAGACGCGGTAGCGGTGGCCCTCGACGGTGACGCGCAGGCCGGCCGACCCCTCGTACCAGGGGAACGCGAGCCGCTCGACCGCGGCCAGCGGGGCGTCGAACACCACCCCGGCGGCCGTCACCAGCCGCAGGCGCCCCGCGTAGAGGCTCAGTACCCCCGGCACGGAGGTCCGCGCGCGGAGCAGCCACGCCGGCGTCGCGTACGACGGGGCGAGGTGGGTGGGGCTGGCGGGCGTCAGACGAGTGGCCACGGCGACCTCGGGGACGAGGAGATGGAGACCCGTGTCACTGTAGGTGCCTTCCGGTAGCGCTCGCTGGTGCAGATGGGTGATTACGCTACGGAACGACGGTGACGGGCCATTTCCCGGCGCGCACGAGCCGTCCGGCGAGCGAACCGACGATCCAGTGCCCGGGCCTTCGCCGACGCCCCGACCACGACGGCGTCCACCCGGCGTTCGTCGGCCGGCCGCACGATTCCGGTGTACGGGTCGTGTCGGCGCGCCACCAGTTCGCCGGTGAGCGCGAGGTCGTCGAGGTACCGGCGCGCCTCGCCCTGCACGTCGGCGGCCAGCTCTGGGCGGCTTCCGTGAGCACCGGGAGCGCGCCCGGGGCCGTCGGTCCCGAGCTCGAAGCCCGTCACGGACCCGATCTTCCTCCCGCGCGGTGACGCCTCAGCCGGCGAACTGCACCGCGCTGCGCTGCCCCACCCGGTGGGCGATCTGCTCGTCGATGATCCGCCGGTGCTCGGGGTGGTCGCGGTAGGTGCTGAAGGCGTCGACGTCGTCGAACACCGCGACCACCGCGAAGTCGGCGTTGCCGTTCGCGAGGCCGGCGTCGCGCCCGCAGGTCCACGACCGCAGGCCGGCGAGGTCGGCGCCGTCGACGAACTCGCGCAGCGCTCCGGCGATGCCGTCCACCACGGCGGGGTCCCGGGCGGCGTCGCTGTCGGGCGCCCAGGCGAACGTGACCACGTGCGTGAAGCTCATGCGCGCCATCCTCCCGCGCCCGCCGCGGCGGCGATCGGGTTGGGGATCCCGAGGTAGATCGGGTCCTCGCCACGCCCGGTCGCCCAGC
>JAQSWW010000036.1 GCA_029266415.1 Actinomycetospora sp.
ACAGCCCGGTAGACTCCCGCACCAGAAAGGTGCTCCTCCCCGCGCGACGATCAGGCCCTCAGCAAGCCGAATCATCGCAGGTCAGGAGCACCTTTCGTCCTTCACCACCCAGGCGCCACCGGCGCCCTGATGAAAGCGCCGGGCTAAGTCAACGGCATTGGGATCGACCCCGACCAGAGACCCCGAGCCGGCGGACGACCACGCGTCCCCACCTGACGCTGGTCGCGCGAGGGATCGTCCACGATGCTCACCACTCCAGGGCGAGCTGCGTCGTGCGCGTGCGCCGAGACGGAGGAGGGTCATGACCGAGGAGCCGGACGGGGCGCGGGTCGTGAGTGCCGAGCGGGAGATCGCGGCCGGCGCGGAGGCGATCTTCGAGCTCATCGCCGACCCGGCGCGCCAGCCCGAGTGGGACGGCAACGCCAACCTGGCCGAGGCCGCGGCGGGTCAGCGCGTCCGCGCGGTGGGCGAGGTGTTCACGATGTCGCTGACGCAGGGCAGCGTCCGCGAGAACCACGTGGTCGAGTTCGAGGAGGGGCGCCGGCTGGCCTGGCGGCCCTCCGAGCCGGGCGGCCAGCAGCCCGGGCACCTGTGGCGCTGGGAGCTCGAGCCCCGCGGCGCGGACCGGACGCTCGTGCGGCACACCTACGACTGGTCGGAGCTGACCGACGAGTCGCGGTTCGGGACGGCGCGCAGGACGACGGCCGAGAAGCTCAGCGCCTCCCTCGACCGGCTCGCCGCGCTCGTCGAGCGGTGACGAGCGCGGTCAGGTCAGCGCCAGCCCCAGCGCCGTGGCCGCGCCCCACACGAGCAGGCCGAGCGCGGTGTCGCGCAGCACGGGGATGAGGCGCGCCCCCGTCGCCCCGGAGAGCACGCGCTGCAGGCCCGGCACCAGCAGGATCAGCGCGAGCAGGCCCAGCCGGGCACCCCACGCGCGCAGGCTGAGCACCAGCGTCATGCCCAGCGGGACGACCACCAGCGCCGCGTAGAGCACCCGGGTGTCGCGGTCGCCGAGCACCACGGCGAGCGTGCGCTTGCCCGTCTCGGCGTCGGAGCGGACGTCGCGCAGGTTGTTGGCGACGAGCACCGCGCACGCGAGCAGCCCGACGCCCACCGCGGCGCCGATGCCCAGCCCGCTGGCGCGGCCCGTCTGCACGAACTCGGTGCCCAGCACCGCGACCGGGCCGAAGAACACGAACACCGCGACCTCGCCGAGCCCCCGGTAGCCGTAGGGCTTCGAACCGCCCGTGTAGAACCACGCGCCGAGCAGGCACACCGCGCCGACGATGATCAGCCACCAGTGCCCGCTGTACAGCGAGAGCACGACGCCGGCCAGCGCTCCGAGCCCGAGGCAGAACATCGCCGCGCGCTTCACCTTGTAGGGCTGGGCCGCGCCCGACCCGACGAGGCGCAGCGGCCCGACGCGGTCGTCGTCGGTGCCGCGCACGCCGTCGGAGTAGTCGTTGGCGAAGTTGACCCCGACGACCAGCGACACCGAGACCACGAGCGCGAGGATCGCGGCCACCGCGTCGAACCCGTCGACCCCGGCCGCGGCACCGGTCCCCGCGAGGACCGGTGCGATGGCCGTGGGCAACGTGCGGGGCCGGGCCCCCTCCACCCACTCACCGACGGTCGCCACGCCCGTCGAGCCTAGTGCCTCGCACCCTCGTGCCCGGCGTCACGTGCACGGCGGCAGCGGCGGCGCGCCCTGGATCGAAGCGGCCGGGACGTAGCGGTCGGGCCGGGTGCGCAGCCACAGGGTGCTCGTGCCCTGGCTGCCGGCGACGGGCGTGCCGGCGAGTTGGCACTGCAGCTCGACCTGCGCGCCGTCGCCGACGACGCCGGAGTCGACGCCGGCGGTGTCCGGGGTGGCGCGCTCGACGACCGGCCCGGTGCCCCCGGTGACCGCCTGCCCGAGGGCGCCGCTGCGGGAGGTCCAGAGGTAGTCGACGGTGACGAAGGCGTTGTTCTTCAGGCCCAGGCCCCAGAAGGTGCCGTCGGCGAGGTCGATGCCCGCGGGGTTCTTGACCTGCCGGCCGAACCCGTCGCGGCCCCCGTTGTGCCGGTTCTCGAACGCGGCCTGGGCCTGCGGGCGGCCCTGGGGCAGGTCCTTCCACGACTGCCGCTGCGCGGGCGGGTTCCAGTAGTCGTCGGTGGTGTTCCACGGGCCGACGTCCCACACCGGCACCGTCGCGCAGCGCCCGGCCTCGGTGCAGACGCGCACGCTGTAGTCCCCGCGGCCCTTCGGCGAGAGCGCCCGGCGCGACGGCAGGGCGACGAACTGGTCGTCGGGCACGATGCGGTGCCCGTTGGCGGTGGTCCCGCCGACGAGCCCCTCGCGGGTGGCGAAGACGCGGTAGCTGGCGCGCGGCGTCACGGTGCGGGGGCCGGTGGGCACCTCGTCGGCGAGCACCTCGAGGCTGCGCACGGACGGCCCGGCCGAGCCGGTCGGCGCGACGAGGGCGAGGCGCGCGGCCACGGTGCGGGTCGGCTCGGGGAGCATCGCGGGCGAGCCGGGCTCCGCGGGGATCCACTCGCTCCACTGCCCGTCGGCGCCCTGGCCGCGGACGTCGACGCCGACCGCGGAGCCGGGCGGTACGTCGCCGGTGACGGGGGCGTCGATCCGGTTGACCGGTGTGGCGAACTGGTGCGCGCCGAGGTCGAGCAGGCCCTGGCGCTGGGCGCCGCGCAGCGCGGCCGGACCGGTCTCGGTGCCGTCCCGGGTCGTGGTCAGGCGGGCGGTGCCCTCGGCGAGCTCCACGCCGGTGGACGTGCCGGCCAGGGGCGGGGCCCAGCGCTGCGGGCCCTCGTCGGCGGCCGCGGCGGCCGGGACGGGGCCGGCCGGGGGCACGCCCGGCTCGGCGCGCGCCGTCGCGGGCAGGGCGGTGCCGAGGGCCGTGACGGTGGTCACGGCGGCGGTGACCACGACGAGGCCGGCCCGTCGCGTCCGCCGGCGCGCGGACGCCGGGGTCGGGTGGGATCGAACCGTGTCGGTGTGCACGTGGCGGCCAACGGGCCGGGTCCGGGGTGGGGTGCCGGGTCGGCCGGGAGTTCGCTCGATGGCGTGTCATCCGGTCGAGGGTTTCGACCCCCGTACGGCGCGCCGCCTCGACGGCGGGGCGCACGTGGTGCCACGGCCCGGGGCAGCAGGAGGCCCCCGGGGCTCCTGTGGGTGAGCCCCGGGGGTCCGGTGGTGAGGGTCAGACGGCGCGGCGCAGCCGGGCGGCCACCACGGCGACCCAGACCATGGCCCCGATCGCGCCGATCGCCAGCGTCAGTGTGCCCGCGGTCCCACCGGCCATCGCCCACACCCAGCCGGTCAGCAGGCCGAGGCCGGCGACGCGGGACGCGACGGCGAGGCCCCGCTGCCCGGTGCCGGTGAGGTGCCGGCCCAGGACGAGGCACAGGGCGATCAGCGACGTGAAGGACACCGTGCCCGCCACCATGTGGCCGATCGCGTGCCACGACACGAGGGGCAGTTCGGCCGGGGCCCCGACGGGGAAGTTCGCCCCGGGGTCCATGACCAGGACGCCGGCGGCGACGAGGCCGACCCCGGCGCCGCGCGCCAGGCGGGGCGCCCACACCCCGCCCGGCGTCCCGCGCAGTGCTCCGCGCAGGCCGGACGCGCCGACGAGGGTCAGGACGCCGGCGAGGACGAAGTTCGCGATCTGGATCCACCCCGCGTCGCCGGTCGACAGGAGGGACAGGGGGTGGCGGAGGATGTCGAACCCCTCGCGGGTGGCCGCCTGGACGATCGACGCGACGCACCACAGGGGCAGGCCGACGGCCAGGGCGCCGAGCTGGGCGCGCGTGCGGTCGTCGGTGGTGGTCGCGGCGGGGGTGACGGTGCTGGTGCTCATCTCGGGTGCCTCTCCGGTTCGATCGGACTCTTGCCGGGACGTCGCCGGACCCGTACGACAGGGAACGGCACCGTTCCCTGTCATACCGCCCCGAGCGACGTCCGGTCGTCAGCAGCCGCACCACCCACAGCACCGACACCGGGGAGACCGAGATGCGATACCTGATGACCACGGGCCGGAACAGCCGGCAGCCCGACGAGGCCCTGTTCGCCGACATGGGCGCGTTCATCGAGGAGATGACCGCCGCCGGCATCCTCATCACCACCGGAGGCCTGGAGCCCGGCGGAGTCCGCATGACGTCCCGGGGTGACGAGATCACCGTGACCGACGGGCCGTTCGTCGAGGCCAAGGAGGAGATCCTCGGCTTCGCGCTGGTGGAGGTGTCCTCGCACGAGGAGGCCCTCGAGGTCGCCCGCCGCTTCCGCCGCATCGTGGGGGACGGCGACAGCGTCCTGCACCGGGTCACGGGATGACCACGACGCGCGGGGGCGGCGACGGCGACACGGGGCTCCACGCCCGGGTCGACGCGGTGTGGAAGCTCGAGTCCGCCCGCATCGTCGCCGCCCTCGTGCGGATGGTCCACGACGTGGGCCTGGCCGAGGAGCTGGCGCAGGACGCGCTGGTCGCGGCCCTGGAGCAGTGGCCGGCGTCCGGTGTGCCCGACAACCCCGGCGCCTGGCTGACCGCCGTCGCCAAGCGCCGCGCCGTCGACCACCTGCGCCGCGCCGAACGGGCCGAGCGGGCCCACGGCGCGCTCGCGTACGCCGACGAGGACGCCGACGAGACAGACGGAGCCGGCGACGGGACCGGCGACGAGGACGCCGACGTCCTGCGGCTGATGTTCCTGTCGTGCCACCCGGCGCTGCGCACCGAGCAGCGCCCGGCGCTCGTCCTGCGCCTGCTCGGCGGGCTGCGCACCGACGAGATCGCCCGCGCCTTCCTCGTCGACGAGGCGACGGTCGCCCGCCGGATCGCCGACGCGAAGCGAACCCTCGCCGAGGCCGGCGCGGCGTTCGCGATGCCGGACCGCGACGAGCTCGCCGCCCGCCTGTCGTCGGTGCTCGAGGTCGTCTACCTCGTGTTCAACGAGGGCTACGCCGCCACGTCCGGGCAGGACCTGCTGCGCCCCGACCTGTGCGGGCAGGCCCTGCGCCTCGGCCACCGCCTCGCCGCGCTCGCGCCCGGCGAGCCCGAGGTGCACGGGCTGGTCGCCCTCATGGAGCTGGCGGCCTCCCGCGCCGCGGCGCGCACCGGCCCGGCGGGCGAGCCGGTGCCGCTGCACGAGCAGGACCGGGGCCGCTGGGATCCGGTGCACGTGCGCCGCGGGTTCACCGCGATGCTGCGGGCACGCGACCTGGGCGGGAGCCCCGGCCCCTACGTCCTGCAGGCGGCGATCGCCGTGTGCCACGCGCAGGCCCGCCGGCCCGAGGACACCGACTGGACGGCGATCGCGACGCTCTACGACCGGCTCGCCGCCCTCCTGCCGACCCCGGTCGTCGCGCTCAACCGGGCGGTCGCGGTCGGCCGGGCGCACGGGCCGGCGGCCGGGCTCGCGCTCGTCGACGCGCTGCGCGACGACCCCCGCCTGCGCGACTACCACCTGCTGCCCGGCGTGCGCGCCGACCTGCTCGACCGCCTCGGGCGCGGCGAGGAGGCCCGCCGCGAGTACGCCCGCGCGGCGGCCCTGACCCGCAACGACGCCGAGCGTGCCGTCCTCGCCGCGCGCGCCGCCGGGCACGCGGCCCCGGCCGGCGCGATGCTCGAGGACCGGGCCGCCGCGTTCCTCGCCGGGCTCGACGCCCCCGCCGCCCGGGCCTACGGGCAGACGCTGCGACGCCTGGTCCGCGGCCTCGGCGGCACCACGCCCGCCGCGGCCCTGACCGCCGACGACGTCGCCCGGGTGGTCACCGCCTCGTGGGACCGGGCGGCCGCGGCGACCTGGAACCGCCACCGCGCGGCCGTGCGCTCGTTCGCGGCGTGGCTCGAGCACCCGGAGCTCGCCGCGGGCCTCGAGCGCCGCCGCGTCGAGGCGCCGCCGGCCCCGCCCGTCGACCCCGCGCGGGTCGCGGCGCTGTGCGACGACCCGGCGCTGCCGGTGCGCGAGCGCGCGCTGTGGTCGCTGCTGCACGAATCCGGCGCCCCGGTGGGCGTCGTGCTCGCCCTCGACGTCGACGACCTCGACCGCGACGACCGCGCCACCCACGACCACACCGTGGTCTGGCGCTCCCGCACCGCCCGCCTGCTCGACGCCCTGCTCGCCGGGCGCACCCGCGGCCCGGTGTTCCTGGCCGACCGCCGCCCCGGCCCCGCCCGCGCCCGGACGGGCGCCGACCGGTGCCCGGACACCGGCCGCACCCGGCTGTCGTACGAGCGCGCCGAGTACCTGTTCAAGCAGGCCACCGGAGGCGAGGCGACGCTGCGCCGGCTGCGGGTCCGGGCGTGACCCGCACCCTTCCGACGGGCTGACGCGGCCCGTCGTCACTACCGTCGTGGAGGTGACCCCCTCGACGGCGCAGGCCCACGTCGTCGTCGACGAGTGGGTGCGCGCCGGGGTCACCGACGCCGTCGCCTGCCCCGGGTCGCGCAACGCGCCGCTGCTCGTCGCCCTGCACGCCGCCGACCGCGAGGGGCGGCTGCGACTGCACGTGCGCGTCGACGAGCGCGGCGCCGGGTTCCTCGCCGTCGGCCTCGGCACGGTGTCCGGGCGGGTCGTGCCGGTGGTCGTGACCTCGGGCACCGCGGTGGCGAACCTGCACCCCGCGGTCCTCGAGGCGTCCCGCGCCGGGGTGGGCCTGCTGGTCGTCAGCGCCGACCGCCCCGTCGAGCTCGTCGGCAGCGGGGCCAACCAGACCGTCGACCAGGTGGGCATCTTCGGCGCCGCCGCCCGCGCCTCGGTGGTCATGCCGCTGGCCGAGGACCGGGCGGGCGCCGCGCGCACCTGGCGCGCGGTGGTGGCGCGCGCCCTGGACCGGGCGGCGGGGACGAGCGGCGGCGACCCCGGCCCGGTGCAGCTCGACGTGCCCCTGCGCGAGCCGCTGCTCGAGCCCGCCGACCACACGCTGCCCGAGCCCGACCCCGCGCTCGCCGGGCGCCCCGACGGCGCGGCGTGGACCCGCATCACCGCGGCGCCCCCGGCGTCCGTGCTCGCCCCGTTGGCCCCGCGGGCGGGCGCGCGGACCCTGGTCGTCGCCGGCTACGGCGGGACGCCGATCCCCGACGCGGCGCGCCTGCCCGACGGGGTGCCGGTGCTCGCCGAGCCGACGTCGCCGCTGTGGTCGGACCCCCTCGGCGGGCGGACCCTGCGCGCGGGGACGTGGGTGCTGCCGGCCGCGCTCGACGGGGTGCGCGACGACCTGCGCCCCGAGCAGGTCGTGGTCCTCGGCCGCCCGACGCTGCACCGCGCGGTGTCCCGGCTGCTCGCCGACCCGCACGTCACCGTGCTCGCCGTGCCGTCGGTGGCCCCGACCGGCGGGCGCCCGCGGCCCGGGTGGACCGACGTCGCCGGCGCGGTCACGGAGGTCGGCGCGCTCCCGCCCGCCGACGACTGGAAGCCCGACCCCGACTTCGCGCGGGCCTGGGCCGACGCCGACGACCGGGCCGCCGCGGTCGTGGGGGACAGGACGGCACCCCCGGAACCAGGCCCGGCCACCGGCCCCGCCCTCGCCGCCGCGACCGTCGCGGCGCTGCCTCCGGGCGCGCACCTCGTGGTCGGCGCGTCCGCCCCGATCCGCGACGTCGCCCTCGCCGCGACCCCGCGCGCCGACGTCACCGTGACCTCCGCGCGCGGCGTCTCGGGCATCGACGGGGCGGTCTCGCTGGCGGTCGGCGTCGCGCTCGGTCACCGCGGGCCGACGTACGCGCTGCTCGGCGACCTGACGTTCCTGCACGACACCAACGGCCTGCTCATCGGGCCGGAGGAGCCGCGCGGGGAGCTGACGATCGTGGTCGCGAACGACGATGGCGGCGGCATCTTCACCACCCTCGAGCAGGGCGCCGCCCCTTGGGCGGCCGCGTTCGAGCGGGTCTTCGGCACGCCGCACGGCACCGACCTCGCCAGCCTCTGCGCCGCGCACCGCGTGCCGCACCGCCGCGCCGGTCTCGACGACCTGCCGGCCGCGCTGGCCCCGGTCGGGCGCCCGGGGATCCGGGTCGTCGAGGTCGTCGTCGACCGCGCCGACCGGCGCGCGACGGGGGAGCGGGCCGGGGCGGCGGTGCTCGCAGCGCTGGCCGAGGGCCCGGCGTGCCCCGGGGCCGGCACCGACACCCGGGAGTGACCTGGTCGTCACCGCACGCCGCCGCCACGCGGCGTCCGGGACAATCGACGGCCGAATCGGTGTGACGAGGGGAGTGCGGCGGGGTGCTGGTGCTGGTGGCCGCGCACGCGGTGGCGGCGCTGGTCGCGCCCACCCTCGTCCGGGGCCTCGGCCGGAGCGCCTTCGCGGTGCTCGCGCTCGTGCCGGCCGCGGCCGCCGTCTGGATCGGCCTGCAGCTCCCTGCGGTGCTGGTCGGCGCCCCCTCGGCACAGCCCGCGGAGGAGATCCCGTGGATCCCGGCGCTGGGCATCGACATCGCGATGCGCCTCGACCCGCTCTCGGCCACGGTCTCCCTGCTGGTCACCGCGATCGGCGCGCTCGTGCTGCTCTACTGCACGCGCTACTTCCCGCCCGACGCCCGCGGGATGGGCCGGTTCGCGGCGGTCCTCACCGCCTTCGCCGGGGCGATGCTCGCGCTCGTCTGGTCCGACGACGTGTACGTGCTCTACGTCTGCTGGGAGCTCACCACCGTCTTCTCGTTCCTGCTCGTGGGCCACGACGCCCACAAGCGGGCGAGCCGGGCGGCCGCGGTCCAGGCGCTCGTGGTCACCGCCGCGGGCGGGCTGACGATGCTCGTCGGGCTCGTGATCCTGGCCCAGGCGGCGCAGACGACGCGGCTCTCGGCGCTGGTGGCGTACTTCGCCGGTCCGGCGGGGGGGTCGACGGGGTCGGCCGCGCTCACCGCCGGCGTGGTGTGCGTGCTGGTGGGGGCGATCACCAAGTCGGCGCTCGTGCCGTTCCACTTCTGGCTGCCCTCGGCGATGGCCGCGCCGACGCCCGTCAGCGCCTACCTCCACGCCGCGGCGATGGTGAAGGCCGGCGTCTACCTCGTCCTGCGCCTGGCCCCCGGGCTCGCCGACGTCGAGCCCTGGCGCCCGCTGGTCGCCGCCGTCGCCGTGACGACGATGCTGCTGGGCGGGCTGCAGGCGCTGCGCCAGCACGACCTCAAGCTCGTCCTGGCCCACGGCACCGTCTCGCAGCTCGGTTTCATGGTCCTGCTGGCGGGGGCCGGCACGCGCGACGCCGCGCTCGCCGCGATCGGGCTCGTCGTGGCGCACGCGCTGTTCAAGGCGTGCCTGTTCCTCGTCGTCGGCGTGATCGACCGCCGGGCGGGCACGCGTGACCTGCGCGAACTGTCCGGGCTCGGGCGGCGGGCCCCGGTGCTCGCGACGGCCGGCATCCTCGGCGCGGCCTCGATGGCCGGCCTGCCGCCGCTGCTCGGGTTCGTCACCAAGGAGGGCTCGTTCGAGGCGTTCCTGCACGACGCCTACGGCCCCGCCGCGGTCCCGCTGCTCGTGCTGGTCGTCCTGGGCTCGGTGCTCACCGTCGGCTACAGCACCCGCTTCGTCTGGGGCGCGTTCTGGCGCAAGCCCGGCGTCCCGACCGTCACCTGGCAGCCTCCCGGCCTGCTCTTCCCGGCGGCCCCCGTCGTCCTCGGTGTCGCCGGACTCGCCGCGGGCGTCGGCGTCGCGGGGCTCGCGCCGCTGCTTGTCGCCTACGCCGACACCCTGCCCGCGTCGTACCCGGCGCTGCTCGAGCTGAAGGTCGTCCCCTCCATCGGACTCGCCCTCGGGCTCTCGGTGCTCGCCGTGACCCTGGGGTTCGTCGTCGGCCTGCCCCGGGTGAGCGCCGCCCTCACCGCCCGCCACCCGCTGGCCCCGGTCCGCGCCGAGATCACCTGGCGCGGTGTGGTGCACGCGCTGGAGAACCTCTCGCTGCGCGTCACCGTGCTCACCCAGCGCGGCTCGCTGTCCTGGATCCTCACGACGATCTTCACGGTCCTCGTGCTCGGGCCCGGCGTCGCCCTGCTGCTCGCCGCCGACCTGGGCGCGATCCGCGTCGACCGCCTCGCCGACTCCCCGTTCCAGGTGCTCGCGGCCGTCATCGGGGCGGCGTGCGCGATCGTCGCGACGCGGGTGCGCCGCCGGCTCGGCGCGGTGATCGTCGTCGGTGGGCTGGGCTACGCCATCGCCCTGATCTTCGCGCTGGCCGGGGCGCCCGACGTCGCCCTCACCCAGGCGCTGGTGGAGACGGCCACGCTCGTCGTCGTGGTGCTCGTGCTGCGCACGCTGCCCCGCGACATCTCCGACCGCCACACCCCGCGGCAGCGGATGCGCCGCCTGCTCGTGGCCGTGCCCGTGGGGCTGCTCATGACCGGCCTGGGTGCCGTCGCGCTCGCCGCCCGCAACGCCCCCTCGGTGGCGGCGGCCTTCCCGGCCCAGGCCTACGGGTTCGGCGCGGGCGCGAACGTCGTCAACGTGACCCTGGTCGACATCCGCGCCTGGGACACGATGGGCGAGCTGTCGGTGATCGTCGCCGCGGCCACCGGCGTCGCCAGCCTCGTGTTCCTCCACCGGCGCTCGGGCGCCCCGCCGCGCTCCGAGGCCCAGCCCTCGGTCAGCCCGTCGACCCGGGCCGGCGGATGGCTCAGCTCGGCGCGACGCGGCGACGGCGACCGGGTGCTGCTGCTCGAGGTGGTCACCCGCCTGGTCTTCCCGACGATGATGGTCGTGTCGCTGTACTTCCTGTTCGCCGGCCACAACAACCCGGGCGGCGGATTCGCCGGCGGGCTGGTCGCGGGGCTGGCGCTCGTCGTGCGCTACGTCGCGGGCGGGCGCCACGAGCTCGGCGAGGCCGTGCCCGTCGACCCGGGCCTGCTGCTCGGGCTCGGCCTGCTGTGCGCGGGCGGCACCGGCGTCGGCGCGCTCCTGCTGGGCGGCGAGGTGCTGCAGACCGCTGTGCTCGAGGGCGACGTCCCCGTGCTCGGTCAGGTCAAGTTCGTGACGTCGCTGATCTTCGACATCGGCGTCTACCTCGTCGTCGTGGGCCTCGTCCTCGACGTCCTGCGCAGCCTCGGCGCGGAGCTCGACCGGCGCCGCGCCGAGGTCACGAGCCGGCAGGAGGTCCCGTCGTGACGTCCCCGATCGTGCTGCTCGGCCTCGTCGGCGTGCTCTACACCACGGGGGTCTACCTGATCCTCGAGCGCAGCCTCACCCGCGTGCTGCTGGGCGTGCTGGTGCTCGGCAACGCCACCAACGTCCTCGTCGTCGTGGCCGGCGGACGCGCGGGCGAGGCGCCGCTGGTCGGCCGCGCCCCGGAGTCGGCGATGAGCGACGCGCTGGTCCAGGCCCTGGTGCTCACCGCCATCGTCATCACCCTCGGCGTGACCTCGTTCCTGCTCGCGCTGATCCACCGCACGTGGACCCTCGAGCGCGAGGACGACCTGACCGAGGACGTCGAGGACCGCTCGCTGCGCCGCCGCCTCGCCAGTGGCGAGCAGGAGGACGAGGAGGAGCTGGACACCACCGGCTGCGAGAACGTCGCCGACACCGACCCCGAGGACGACGACGAGCGCAGCACCGAGGCCGCCCCCGACCCGGCCGGCCACGGGCACCGGGCGCCGGCGGCCAGCACCACGGGCGCCGGGGAGGACACGCGGTGAACCCCGGGTCCAGCCTCCTCGCCACCGTCATCCCGCTGCCGGTCCTGCTGCCGCTGCTCGGTGCGGGCCTGACGCTCGTGCTCGCGCGGCGCCCGACGCTGCAGCGCGCGGTGAGCGTCACGGTCCTCTCCGCGGTGGTCGTCATCGCGGCGCTGCTGCTGGTGGCGGCGGTGCAGTCCGGGCCGATCGTGATCACGGTGGGCTCGTGGCCGGTGCCGCTGGGCATCACGCTCGTCGTCGACCCGCTGTCGGCGCTGATGCTGCTGACGTCGATGTCGGTGACGCTCGCGGTGCTCGTCTACGCGATCGGGCAGGGCGTCTACGACCGCGACGAGACCACCCCGATCACGATCTTCCACCCGACCTACCTCGTGCTCGCGGCGGGCGTGGCCAACGCGTTCCTCTCCGGTGACCTGTTCAACCTCTACGTCGGCTTCGAGGTCCTGCTCATGGCCAGCTACGTGCTGCTGACGCTGGGCGGGAGCCGGTCGCGGGTGCGGGCGGGCGTGACGTACGTGGTGGTCAACGTCGTGTCGTCGCTGATCTTCCTGGTCGGGATCGCGCTGACCTACGCCGCGGTCGGCACGCTGAACCTCGCCCAGATCTCGGTGCGGATGGCCGACGTGTCGCCGGGCACGGCGCTCACGATCCACCTGGTCCTGCTCACCGCGTTCGGCATCAAGGCCGCGGTGTTCCCGCTCTCGGCGTGGCTGCCCGACAGCTACCCGACGGCCGCGGCGCCGGTGACCGCGGTGTTCGCCGGCCTGCTCACCAAGGTCGGCGTCTACTCGATCATCCGGATGGAGACGCTGGTCTTCCCCGACTCGGACGTCACGCGGACGATCCTGCTCGTCGCCGCCGGGCTGACGATGCTCGTCGGGGCGCTGGGCGCGATCGCGCAGGCCGACATCAAGCGTGTCCTGTCCTTCACGCTGGTCAGCCACATCGGCTACATGATCTTCGGGATCGCGCTGGCCACCCCGATGGGCGTGGCCGGCGCCGTGTTCTACGTCGTCCACCACATCACCGTGCAGGCGACGCTGTTCTGCGTCGTCGGGCTGATCGAGGGCGTCGGGGGCTCGACGTCGGTCACCCGGCTCGGCGGCCTGGCACGGGCCTCGCCGCTGCTCGCGATCCTGTGGTTCGTGCCCGCGATCAACCTCGGGGGCATCCCGCCGCTGTCGGGGTTCGTGGGCAAGCTCGGGCTCCTGCAGGCCGGCGTGGCCGACGGGTCGACGCTGGCCTGGGTGCTCGTGGTCGTCGCGGTGCTCACCAGCCTGTTGACGCTCTACGCGGTCACCAAGGTGTGGGTGCTCGCGTTCTGGCGCCCGGCCGACCAGATCCCCGTCGCCGAGGCCGACGCCCCCGAGGAGTCGGAGGACCCCGACGAGGAGCTGCCCGGGGAGCAGGACACCTCCCACCCGGAGGACGCGGGCGACTCGCGCACGGGGCTCCCCGGTGCCCCCACGCCCCGCAGCGGTGTGCTCACCCGGGTCCGGCCGGGCACGGCGCGGACGCTGGCCGACCGGGAGGCGAACACCGGCGCGGAGGTCGACTGGCCGGTCGCCCGCCTGGCGCCCGGCGAGAGCGCGCCCGTGCTCACCGGGCGGTTCCTCGGCGTGGCCGGCGACCGCGTGTCGCGCTCGCTGCCGCGGGTGATGGCCGGCGCCACGGCGGCCCTGGTCACCCTCGGCCTGGCGATCACCGTCTTCGCCGGGCCGCTGTACGCGATCGCCGACCAGGCCGCCGACGACCTCGTCGCGCGCACCCCCTACGTGCAGGCCGTGTTCGCCCAGACCGTCGACGACCGGGTGGCCCGGTGACCCGCCCCGGGGACCGCAGCGAGCGCCCCGCCCCGCCCGACACCGCCGGCCTGCTGCGCCGGGCGGTGCCCGTCGTCTGGCTCGTGCTGGTCTGGGTGCTGCTGTGGGGCACGTTCTCGTGGGCCAACGTCCTCGGGGGCCTCGCCGTCGCGCTCGCGGTGCTGCTGGTGTTCCCGCTGCCGTCGGCACCCGGTCGCGGCTGGCCGCGTCCCGTCCCGGCGCTGCGCACGATCGGCCGGTTCGTCGCCGACCTCGGGGTCTCCAGCCTGCAGGTGGCCGCCCAGTCGCTGCAGGCCGTGCGCCCGGGGCGGGACATCCGCAGCTCGGTCGTCGCGGTGCAGCTCGAGTCGTCCTCGGAGTTCGTGATGGCGATGATCACCGAGATGCTCTCGCTCGTGCCCGGCAGCGTGGTCATCGAGGCCCGACCGGCGGAACGGATGATCTACGCGCACGTGCTCGGCGCGGACGACGCCGCCGCGGTCGCCGCGTTCCGCGAGCAGGTCGTCCAGCTCGAGGCCGACGTCGTCGCCGCGCTCGGGCGGCCCTCCGCGCCGTTGCGCCGCGGCACCGGGACCGAGGAGGTGGCGCCGTGAGCCTGCCCGCGCTGCTCGACGTCGTGCTCGTCGTCGCCCTCGTGCTGCTCGGGATCTCGTCCCTGCTCGTGGCCGTGCGCCTGCTGCGGGGGCCGTCGGGCCTCGACCGGCTCATCGCGCTCGACGTGCTCGTCGCCGAGTTCCTCTGCGGGATCGTCGTCTACGCGGCGCTGACCGGGGACTCGTCGCTGGTCCCGATCGTGGTGGCCATCAGCCTCGTCGGGTTCCTCGGCTCGACCACCGTGGCGCGGTTCGTGCGGCGGGGGACGGGCCGGTGAGCACCCTCGGCGTGGTCGCCGTGGCCCAGCCACCGCCGGACCCCGACGGCACGCTCGGCGTCGTCCTCGACGCGGTCGGCACGGTCAGCATCGTGCTCGGGGTCGTGCTGGCCCTCATCGCCTCGGTGGGGCTGCTCTCGCTGCCCGACGTGCTGAGCCGCATGCACGCCGCCACGAAGCCGCAGGTGGTGGGCCTGCTGCTCGTGGTGCTCGGCGGCGCGCTGCACCTGCGCACCAGCGTCGACGTGTGGATGCTCGTGCTCGTCGGGGCGTTCCAGCTCGTCACCGCCCCCGTCACCGCGCACGTCGTCGGCCGGCTGGCCCACCGCGGCGAGGGGGTCCGCCGCGATCTGCTGTACGTCGACGAGCTCGTCGACAGTCGGGACGAGGCCGACCCCGGCCCGGACGACCCGGAGACCGACGAGGACGTGGACGGGGAGGGGGACGGGGACTCCCACCGACCGCAGGGGGCCGCCGGGCGCAGCCGAGACGGCCACACCGGGCCCGCCACCCGGACGTCCCTAGACTCGGCGGAATGACAGGCCCGCGCGCACTGGCGCGTCGAGCCCGGGACCGTGCCCGGCCGGTGCTCGACGAGGCGGTCGCGCTGCTGCGCCCCGCCGGGCGCCGCGCGCCGGAGATCGTCGTGGTCGTGGGTGTCGTGGTCACCGTGCTGCTGGCCCTGGTCCTCGTCGGCGCCGGCCGCAACGACGCGCACATCGACGCCGCCACCGGCCGCGCGATCGCCGAGGTCCTCGAGGGCGGGTCCCGGCCCCACGTCTACGTCCGGTTCACCACCGACGAGGGCGCGGTGCTGACGCCGGAGAAGGGCGTGTTCTACCCGCTGGGGCTCGAGCCCGGGCAGCTCGTGCGGGTCGAGTACGACCGCACCGACCCCGAGCTCGTCCGCGTCGCCGGGCGCACGTGGACCGAGGGTCTCGTGCCCGTGGCGCTCGGACTGCTCGTGCTGTGGGCGGTGCTGGGGCCGACGGCGTGGCTGCTCGCCCGGGCCCGCCGACGCCGCCGGGACGCGGCCGGAGCGGCCGCGCCGGCCACCGACGCGGACACCGACGCCACCGCCGCCGACGAGCGCGAGATGGCGGGGTCCCACCGGTGAGCGGCACCCGCGCGCAGCTCGACCGCGATCCGGCCGCCGTCGCCCGCATGTTCGACGGGGTGGCCGCGCGCTACGACCTCACCAACACGGTGCTGTCCTTCGCCCAGGACGTGCGCTGGCGCCGCGCCACCCGCGCGGCCCTGGCCGTGGGGCCGGGCGACACGGTGCTCGACGTCGCCGCCGGCACCGGCGTCTCCACCGTCGAGCTCGCCCGCACCGGCGCCCGGTGCCTGGCCACCGACTTCTCGCTGGGCATGCTGCGCACCGGGCGGTCCCGGCTGGTCGCGCGCACGGGGTCGAGCCCGGTCCCGTTCGTGGCCGCCGACGCGCTGCACCTGCCGCTGCCGGACGCGAGCGTCGACGCCGTGGTCATCTCCTTCGGCCTGCGCAACACGGTCGACGTCGACGCGGCGCTCGCGGAGTTCGCCCGGGTGACCCGTCCCGGCGGCACCCTCGCGGTCTGCGAGTTCTCCCGCCCCACCTGGGCGCCGTTCCGCCGCGTCTACACCGACTACCTGATGCGGGCGCTGCCCCGCGTCGCGCGGGCGGTCAGCTCGAACCCCGACGCGTACGTCTACCTCGCCGAGTCCATCCGCGCCTGGCCCGACCAGGCCGCCCTCGGCGAGCGGATCGCCGCCGCCGGCTGGCGCTCGGTGGCCTGGCGCGACCTGTCCGGCGGCATCGTCGCCCTCCACACGGCGACCCGGCCGGCCTGAGATCCCCGCGGCCACCGGCCCGAACCTCTCCGTCTGACCGCTCGCGGGTGAATCCAAACCGCCCTGAGTGGGCGATCACGCCCCACGGCTCCTAGACTCCCCGGTGCCTGAGCTAGTGAACGCTTTCACAAGGAGCCGTCCGCCGTGTCCGCCACCACCGGAGCGCGCCGCAGCCCCGACACCGACGCCGACGTCGTGGTCGTGGGCGCGGGCCCGTCGGGCTCGACGGTCGCGACGTACCTGGCGCGCGCCGGTCTCGACGTCCTCGTGCTCGAGAAGGCGACGTTCCCGCGCGAGAAGGTGTGCGGCGACGGGGTCACCCCGCGCGGCGTGAAGCAGCTCGTCGACCTCGGCGTCGACACCCGCGAGGAGGCCGGCTGGCGCCACCAGCGCGGCCTGCGCGTCATCGGCGGCGGGCACAGCCTCGAGCTCGACTGGCCCGAGCTGACCAGCTTCCCCGGCTACGGCCTCGTGCGCCCGCGCCGCGACTTCGACCAGATGCTCGCCGACCACGCCCGGGCCGCCGGCGCGCGCGTCGAGGAGGGCGTCTCGGTCACCGGCGCCACCGTCGACGAGCGCACCGGCCGCGTCACCGGCGTCGAGGCCCGCCGCGGCCCCGAGCGCGCCCCGGCGACCTACCGCGCCCCGCTCGTCGTGGCCTGCGACGGTGTCGGCGCGCGCACCGCGCTGTCGGTCGGCATCGGCAAGCGCGACGACCGCCCGCTGGGCGTCGCGGTGCGCCGCTACTACACCAGCCCGCGCCACGACGACGCCTACCTCGAGACCCACCTCGGCCTCCTCGACGGTCCCGGCGTCGGTCCCGACCTGCACGGCGGCTACGGCTGGGTGTTCGGCATGGGCGACGGCACCGCCAACGTCGGCCTCGGGGTGCTCGCCACGCGGCAGGGCGACAAGCGGGACTACCGCGCGCTGTTGCGGTCCTGGCTCGACGGCCTGCCCGAGGCGTGGGGCCTGCGCGAGGAGAACGCCGCCGGCCCGATCGGCGGCGCCGCCCTGCCCATGGGCCTGAGCCGCACCCCGATCTACCGCGACGGGCTGGTGCTCGTCGGCGACGCGGGCGGCATGGTCAACCCGTTCAGCGGCGAGGGCATCGCCTACGCCCTGCAGTCCGCGGCGCTGGCCGCCGAGTGCGTCGTGCAGGCCATGGCGCGCCCCGAGGGCGCGAGCCGCGAGCGGGCGCTCGCCGGCTACCCCGCGGCGGTCCGCCACGAGCTCGGGCGCTGGTACCGCGTCGGCAACCGGGCCGCGGGCGCGCTGGGCCGCCCCCGCTTCATGCACCACGCGCTGCGCCTCGGGATGCCGCGGCAGCGCCTCATGGGCGCCGCGCTCAAGCTGTTCGCCGGCCTGAGCGACGGCCGCGACGGCAGCGCGGGCGACCGCGCGCTCGACCTCGCGCTCCGGTTGGTGCCGCCCCTCGAGGACGGTGCCTCCCGGACGGGCGCGACGGCCCCGCGGAAGGAGGGTCCCGTGGCGGCCTGAGCCGTCCTGACCTGCCGGGTTAGGGCGACCTCATCAGGGGTCGGCCCGTCCGGCCTCATTAGGGTCGATCCGGCCCGTCCGGCGTGATCCACCGCGTGTCCCCGCTCGTGGGGCCGCACCACCACCACGCGATTCCCGACGCGCAGCCCCGGGAGGAAGGAGACGACGATGCTGGACCCCTACGTCCCGCTCATCGTCATGTTCGTGCTCGCGGCCGCGTTCGGGCTGTTCTCCGTCACGGCCGCGCCGTTCATCGGACCGCACCGGTACAACCGCGCGAAGCTCGACTCCTACGAGTGCGGCATCGAGCCGTCGCCGCAGCCCGTCGCGGGCGGCGGCCGCATCCCGGTGGCCTACTACCTCACCGCGATGCTCTTCATCCTCTTCGACATCGAGATGGTCTTCCTCTACCCGTTCGCCGTGAACATCGACGCGCTCGGGTTGTTCGGCCTCGTCGAGATCGTGCTGTTCGTCGCCACCGTCGCCTTCGCCTACGCCTACGTGTGGCGCCGCGGCGGGCTGGACTGGAGCTAGACATGGGACTGGAAGAGAAGCTCCCGAACGGGATCGTGCTGGCCAGCGTCGAGAGCCTGGTCAACTGGACCCGCAAGGCATCGCTGTGGCCGGCCACCTTCGGGCTCGCCTGCTGCGCGATCGAGATGATGACCTCGGGCGCCCCCCGCTACGACCTCGGTCGTTTCGGCATGGAGGTGTTCCGCCCGAGCCCCCGCCAGGCCGACCTGATGATCGTCGCTGGCCGTGTCACCAACAAGATGGCCCCGGTCCTGCGCCAGATCTACGACCAGATGGCCGAGCCCCGCTGGGTGCTGGCCATGGGTGTCTGCGCCTCGTCGGGCGGGATGTTCAACAACTACGCGGTGGTGCAGGGCGTCGACCACGTCGTGCCCGTCGACATGTACCTGCCGGGCTGCCCGCCGCGCCCGGAGATGCTCATCGACGCGATCCTCAAGCTCCACCAGAAGATCCAGGAGGAGCCGCTCGGGCCGGTCCGCGCCGAGCTCGCCGCGGAGCGCCGCGCCCAGGGCGAGAAGCTCGAGCTGCTGCCGTCCTCGGTGAAGTACGGCAAGACCAAGAAGTCGGGGGAGGTGCAGGCCGAGCATGTCTGGTGAGACGGGAGACGGAGCGGAGCGGAGCTCGACCCAGGGGGACGAGAAGCCGAAGATCACGCCGGAGACGCCGGGCACCGGTGTCGGCGGCGCGAGCGGACCGACGGGCGCGTCCAACGCCTCCTCCGCCGGCGCCGTCGCCTTCGGCCCCCAGGAGCTCCGCCGCCCCGACGTCACCGGCGCCGTGGCCGGCCGGGCGCGCGAGGGCATGTTCGGCATCGGCGGCTCGGGCGACACCTCGGGCTTCGGCGGGCTGCGCCTGCCCGCCTACGCGCCCGCCCCGTCGGAGCGCCCCTTCGGGGGGTGGTTCGACGAGGTCGTCGACGAGACCACCGCGGCGCTCGCCGACGACGGCGGCGCCGACTTCGCGACGTGCGTGCAGCAGGTGACCGTCGACCGCGGCGAGATGACCTGGTACGTCGACCGCGAGCACCTCGTGCGCCTGGCCCGCACCCTGCGCGACGACCCGGCGCTGCGCTTCGAGTTCTGCTCCGGGGTCTCCGGCGTCGACTACGGCGAGGGCGTGCCCCAGCAGCTGCACGTCGTCACGCACCTGCTGTCGATGACCTACCGGCGGCGCCTGCGCCTCGAGGTCGCCCTCGAGGTCACCGACGCGCACTGCCCCTCGCTGGTCGAGGTGTTCCCGACGGCCGACTGGCACGAGCGGGAGACCTGGGACATGTTCGGGATCGTCTTCGACGGCCACCCGAGCCTGACCCGGATCCTCATGCCGGACGACTGGAACGGCCACCCGCAGCGCAAGAGCTACCCGCTCGGCGGCATCCCCGTGGAGTACCACGACGCGGAGATCCCGCCGCCCGACCAGCGGAGGGCGTACACGTGAGGACTTCGGCACCGTGAGCACCACCGACGAGCCCCGCACCGATCCCTACGCCGCGTCCAGTCGCGAGACCACCGAGGGCAGGGTCTACACGGTCACCGGCGGCGACTGGGACGAGATGATCGACCAGACCGCGGGCGACGAGCGCATCGTCATCAACATGGGTCCGCAGCACCCGTCGACGCACGGCGTGCTGCGGCTGGTGCTCGAGCTCTCCGGCGAGACCGTCACCGACGCGCGCCTGGTCATCGGCTACCTGCACACCGGCATCGAGAAGAACTGCGAGTACCGCACCTGGACCCAGGGCGTCACCTTCGTGACGCGCATGGACTACCTGGCGCCGCTGTTCAACGAGACCGCCTACTGCCTGTCCACCGAGCGCCTGCTCGGCATCGAGGTGCCCCAGCGCGCCGAGACCATCCGCGTGCTCCTCATGGAGATCAACCGGATCGGCTCGCACCTCGTCGCACTGGCCACCGGCGGCATGGAGCTCGGCGCGCTCACCGGCATGACCAACGGCTTCCGCGAGCGCGAGGAGGTCCTGCACCTGCTCGAGTTCCTCACCGGTCTGCGCATGAACCACGCGTTCATCCGCCCCGGGGGCGTCGTGCAGGACCTGCCGACGGGCCACGAGGAGCGCATCCGGGCGTTCATCAAGGTCATGCGCGAGCGGCTGCCCGGCTTCCACAAGCTGCTCACCGGCAACCGCATCTGGCGCCAGCGCCTCGAGGGCGTGGGCTACCTGCCCCTCGACGGCTGCCTCGCCCTCGGCGTCACGGGCCCGATCCTGCGGTCGGCCGGCCTCGCCTGGGACCTGCGCCAGGTCGACCCGTACCTGGGCTACGAGCACTACGACTTCGAGGTCCCCACCGACACCGCCGCCGACAGCTTCGCCCGCTACCTGCTGCGGGTGGAGGAGATGAGCGAGTCGCTCAAGATCATCGAGCAGGCGCTCGACCGTCTCGAGCCCGGCCCGGTCATGGTCGAGGACGCCAAGATCGCGTGGCCGGCGCGGCTGTCGATCGGCGCGGACGGCATGGGCAACTCCCTCGAGCACGTCCGCAAGATCATGGGTCAGTCGATGGAGTCGCTGATCCACCACTTCAAGCTGGTCACCGAGGGCTTCAAGGTGCCGCCGGGCCAGGCCTACGTGCCGATCGAGTCGCCGCGCGGCGAGATGGGCGCGCACCTGGTCTCCGACGGCGGCACCCGCCCGCTGCGCGTGCACTTCCGCGACCCGAGCTTCGTCAACCTGCAGGCGGCGCCGGCGATGTCGGAGGGCGGGATGGTCTCCGACGTCATCGCCGCGCTGGCCAGCCTCGATCCCGTGATGGGGGGATGCGACCGGTGATGGGACACGAAGCGGAGCGGAGCTGGACCCGATGATGAGCCCGCTCCCGCCGGAGGCGCCGCCGCTGGCCCCGCCGGTCGAGCCCGAGCACGCCATCGACGAGGCGGGCGGGACGGTGGCCGCGCACGCCGCGCTCTCCACGGTCGACACCACGGTCTTCGACGGCGTCCGCGACCGGGCAGCGGCGATCCTGCTGCGCTACCCGCAGCCGCGGTCGGCGCTGCTGCCGCTGCTGCACCTCGTCCAGCACGTCGAGGGGCACGTCTCGCGGGCCGGCATCGCGTTCTGCGCCGAGATCCTGGAGATCACGACGGCCGAGGTCTCGGCGGTCGCGACCTTCTACACGATGTACAAGCGCGAGCCGGTCGGCCGGCACCTCGTCAGCGTCTGCACCAACACGCTGTGCGCGGCGCTGGGCGGCGACGACATCTACGCCGCGGTCCGTGAACGCCTCGGCGGACCGGGTCAACCCTTGGGCCACGAGCAGACCAGCGCCGACGGCACCGCGACGATCGAGCACGCCGAGTGCCTGGCCGCCTGCGACCTCGCCCCGGTGCTGACCGTCGACTACGAGTTCTTCGACAAGCAGACCGTCGACTCCGCGCTGGAGATCGTCGACGCGTTGCGCCGCGGGGAGAAGCCGCACCCGACGCGCGGGGCCCCGCTGACCGACTTCCGCTCGGTGGAGCTGCTGCTCGCCGGCTTCTTCGACGACCCGGCGGTGGGCGGCCTCGAGGCCGTCGCGGGACCGTCCGCGGCCGAGGAGAGCCTGCGCGGCGCCCGTCTCGCCGAGGAGCGCGGCTGGACCGCGCCATCCGTGCCCGACCGGGAGACGGAGCGTTCGGGCGAGCACGCCGATAGGGGAGCTCGACCCGTCGACGAGGGAGCCCCCTGATGCCCGACCCCCTCACCCCCGTGCTCACGAAGCACTGGCTCGGCCCCGAGTCGTGGACCCTGCGCCACTACACCGAGCTCGGCGGCTACACCGCCCTGCGCACCGCGCTGGACACGGCACCCGAGGACCTCGTCGCGCTGGTGAAGGACGCCGGACTGCGCGGGCGCGGCGGCGCCGGCTTCCCGACGGGCATGAAGTGGAGCTTCATCCCGCAGGCCAAGCCGGGGGAGGAGCCCACGGGCCCCGCCGCCAAGCCCAAGTACCTCGTCATCAACGCCGACGAGGGCGAGCCGGGGACCTGCAAGGACACCCCGCTGATGATGGCCGACCCGCACTCGCTCATCGAGGGCTGCATCATCACCGCGTACGCGATCCGCGCGCACTTCTGCGCGATCTACGTGCGCGGCGAGATCGTGCACTGCATCCGCCGCCTGCACGCCGCGGTGCGCGAGGCCTACGAGGCCGGCCACCTCGGCAAGGACATCCACGGCAGCGGCTTCGACCTCGACATCGTCGTGCACGCCGGCGCCGGCGCGTACATCTGCGGCGAGGAGACCGCGCTGCTCGACTCGCTCGAGGGCCGCCGCGGCCAGCCGCGCCTCAAGCCGCCGTTCCCGGCGACCGCGGGCCTCTACGCGGCGCCGACCGTGGTCAACAACGTCGAGACCATCGCGACCGTCCCGTCGATCGTCACCGGCGGCAAGGACTGGTTCCGCACGATGGGGCGCGAGAAGTCCCCCGGCCCGAAGATCTACTCGCTGTCCGGGCACGTCGAGCGCCCCGGGCAGTACGAGGCGCCGCTGGGTACGACGCTGCGCCAGCTGCTCGAGCTCGCCGGCGGCATGAAGGACGGTATCCCGCTGAAGTTCTGGACGCCCGGCGGCTCATCGACGCCGCTGCTCACCGACGAGCACCTCGACGTGCCGCTGGACTTCGAGGGCGCCACCGAGGCCGGCTCGATGCTCGGCACCACCGCACTCATGATCTTCAACGAGACCGTGTCGGTGCCGTGGGCGGTCATGAAGTGGACCGAGTTCTACGAGCACGAGTCGTGCGGCAAGTGCACGCCGTGCCGGGAGGGCTGCTACTGGCTCGCCGGCATCCTGCGGCGCATGGTCGACGGCGAGGGCACCGAGGCCGACATCGACACGCTGCTCGACGTGTGCGACAACGTGCTCGGCCGCTCGTTCTGCGCCCTCGGCGACGGCGCGGTCTCGCCGATCACCAGCGGCATCAGGTACTTCCGGCAGGAGTTCGTCGACCTCTGCGGCGCCCAGCAGCGGCACCCCGAGGTCGACCGCATCGTGGAACTGAGCGGAGCCAGCGCATGACCGCCGCGTCCGAGAGGGCCCCGGAGCGCACGTCGGGCGAGCAGGACGACCTGCCCCCCGTCCCCGGAGGACACGTCCGCCTGACCATCGACGACCGGATCGTCGACGCCCCGAAGGGCGAGCTGATCATCCGGACCTGCGAGCGGCTCGGCATCGTCGTGCCGCGGTTCTGCGACCACCCCCTGCTCGACCCGGCCGGCGCCTGCCGCCAGTGCCTGGTCGAGGTGGAGATGAACGGGCGCGCGATGCCCAAGCCGCAGGCCAGCTGCACGATGACCGTCGCCGACGGCATGGTCGTGAAGACGCAGATGACCTCCGCGGTGGCCGACAAGGCCCAGCAGGGCGTCATGGAGCTGCTGCTCATCAACCACCCGCTCGACTGCCCGGTCTGCGACAAGGGCGGCGAGTGCCCGCTGCAGAACCAGGCGATGTCGTCGGGCCGCGCGGAGTCGCGGTTCGTCGAGGAGAAGCGGACGTTCGCCAAGCCGCTGCCCATCTCCGACGAGGTGCTGCTCGACCGCGAGCGCTGCGTGCTCTGCCAGCGCTGCACGCGCTTCTCCCGCCAGATCGCGGGCGACCAGTTCATCGAGCTGCTCGAGCGCGGCGCGCACCAGCAGATCGGCACCGAGGAGACCGCCTTCGGCGAGGGCGAGGACTTCCAGTCCTACTACTCGGGCAACACCATCCAGATCTGCCCGGTCGGCGCGCTGACCTCGGCGTCCTACCGGTTCCGCTCGCGCCCGTTCGACCTCGTGTCGACCCCGGGCATCGGCGAGCACGACGCGTCGGGCGCGGCGGTGCGCCGTGACTGGCGCCGCGGCGCCGTCCAGCGGGTCCTCGCCGGCGACGACCCCGACGTCAACGAGGAGTGGATCGACGACAAGACCCGCTTCGCGTTCCGCTACAGCCAGGCCGCCGACCGCATCGCCCGCCCGCTGGTGCGCGGCGACGACGGCGAGCTGGTCGAGGCGTCGTGGACCGACGCCCTCGAGCGCGCCGCCGGTCTGCTGGTCACCGCGCGGGACGGCACCGGGAGACGGAGCAGTCAGGGGAGCACGCCGATAGGGGAGCTCGACCCTGCGAACGGGCGGCCCACCGGCACCGAGGAGGAGCCCGGCGAGCCCAAGCGCGGCGTCGGCGTCCTGCCCGGCGGCCGGCTGACGCTCGAGGACGCCTACGCGTGGTCGAAGTTCGCCCGCGTCGCGCTCGCCACCGACGACGTCGACATGCGGGCCCGGGCGTCCTCGGCCGAGGAGCTCGACTTCCTCGCCGCGCACGTCGTCGGCCAGGGCCCCGAGCACGTCTCGTTCGCCGCGCTCGAGGCCGCGCCCGCGGTGCTCTGCGTCGCCCTCGAGCCCGAGGAGGAGTCGCCGATCGTCCTGTTGCGGCTGCGCAAGGCGGCGCGCACGGGCACGGCGGTGTGGCACCTCGGCCAGTGGTCGACGCCCGCGGTGGTCAAGACCGGCGGGCACCTCGTGCGCGCCCTGCCGGGCGCCGAGCCCGTCGCGCTGGACGCGCTGCCCGACGAGCTCGACGCCGCGCTGGACCTGCCCGACGCGGTGGTGCTGGTCGGCGAGCGGGCCGCGGAGGTCCCCGGTCTCTACGACGCGGTGGGCGCGCTGGCGAACCGCACCGGCGCGCGGGTCGCCTGGGTGCCGCGGCGGGCGGGCGAGCGCGGCGCGCTCGACGCCGGCCTCGTCCCCGGGCTCCTGCCCGGCGGTGCCGCGGTCGCCGACGGCGACGCCCGCGCCGCGCTGGCCTCGAGCTGGGGTGTCCCGGAACTGCCCGCCACGCCGGGCCGCGACCTCACCGGCATCCTGCGCGCGGCGGCCGACGGCGAGCTCGCCGGCCTCGTGGTCGGCGGCGTCGAGGTCGACGACCTCCCCGACCCCGCGCTGGCCCGGGCGGCGCTGCGCGAGGCTGACGTCGTCGTCTCGCTCGAGCAGCGGCGCAGCGAGGTCACCGAGTACGCCGACGTCGTGCTGCCGGTGGCCCCGGTGATCCACAAGGCGGGGACCTTCCGCAACTGGGAGGGCCGCGACCGGCGCTTCGCCACGACCATCGACCCCTCCGGCGGCTCGGCCGGGCGGGTCGGCGGCACGGCGGTCATCACGCTGCCGGACTGCCGGGTGCTCGACACCCTCGCCGTCGAGATGGACGTCGACCTGTTCACCCAGACCGTCGAGGTCGCGGGCGCCGAGTTCGCCCGCGTCAGCGAGGCGCTGGCGCCGATGCGTGCCGCAGCGAACGCGCCGTTCGCTCCTTCTACGCGCGCGAACTCCCCGCTCGCGGAGGAGACCGGCGAGCCCACCCTGCGCCTCGCGACCTGGCGCCAGCTGCTCGACGGCGGCCGGCTGCTGGTCGACGAGCCGGAGCTGGCGGGCACCGCGCGCCCGCCGAAGGTCCGGCTCTCGGCCGCGACCGCCGCCCGCCTGGGCCTGGTCGAGGACGCGACGGTCGGGCTCGAGGGCCCGCGCGGCACGCTGCACCTGCCCGTCGAGCTCGCCGACCTGCCCGACGACGTGGTCTGGGCTCCGGCCCGGGTCCCGCAGCCCGACGGCGGCGTCGTGACCCTGGCCGCTCTCGGCCTCACCCACGGCGGACCCGTCGGCATCGCCGGCGGCCGCCACGCCCACGAGGGGAGCCCCGCGTGACCCCCGTCCCCCCGCCCATGGGCTACACCCAGACGCTGATCGCCGACGACCCGTTCTGGCTGACGCTGATCAAGGTCGTCATCGTCTTCGGCGCGCTCATGGTCATCACGCTCTTCATGATCTGGTTCGAGCGCCGGGTCGTGGGACGGATGCAGCAGCGCCCGGGGCCGAACTGGAACGGGCCGTTCGGCCTGCTCCAGTCGCTGGCCGACGGGCTCAAGCTGGCGTTCAAGGAGGACATCCGCCCGGTCCTCGCGGACAAGGCGGTGTTCTTCATCGCGCCGGTGCTGTCGGTGGTGCCGGCGTTCGTGGCCTGGTCGGTGATCCCGCTCGGGCCCGAGGTGTCGATCTTCGGGGAGCCCACCGCCCTGCAGCTGACCGACCTGCCCGTCGGCGTCCTCGTCGTGCTGGCCTGCTCGTCGATCGGCGTCTACGGCATCGTGCTCGCCGGCTGGGCGTCGGGCTCGCCGTACCCGCTGCTCGGCAGCCTGCGCAGCGCCGCCCAGGTGATCTCCTACGAGCTCGCCCTCGGCCTGTCGATCATCGCGGTCGTGCTCTACGCGGGCTCTCTGTCCACCGCCGACATCGTCTCCGCGCAGCAGACCGGCTGGTACATCTGGCTGTTGCCGGTCAGCTTCCTGATCTTCGCGGTGTCGATGGTCGGCGAGACGAACCGCGCGCCGTTCGACCTCCCCGAGGCCGAGTCCGAGCTGGTCGGCGGCTTCCACACGGAGTACTCGTCGCTGAAGTTCGCGCTGTTCTTCCTCGCCGAGTACGTCAACATGGTCACCCTCTC
>JAQSWW010000217.1 GCA_029266415.1 Actinomycetospora sp.
CCGGTGCCGTGCACGAGCCCCCGCCCGGCGGCGTCGCCGACGACACCGGGACGGCCCGCCGCCCCACGCGCGCCGAGCGCAAGGCCCAGAAGGCCGAGCAGGCCGCCGCCGCCGAGCTCGCCGCCCGCGTCGCCCGCGCGCAGCGCCGCCTCGCCCAGGCCACCGGCCCGCTGCCGGTCGTGCCGCAGCGACGCTCGGCCGACGACGCCGTCTCCACCGAGTAACCGGGGGCGCGGGCGCGCGTGCGACGCTGCCCGCCGTGCCCGCCCGACGCCGCCCGCCGAGGACGGTCGCCCGCACGCTCGTGATCGTCCTGCTGGCGCTGCTCGCGGGGTGCGGCGCCACCGACGACACGGCCGCCCCGCCGCCCGCCCACGACCCGCCGACGGGGTTCGCCGCCCCCACCGGGAGCCTGTTCGGGGGCTCGGGCACGCGGGTGTTCGGCCGCGACGCCGACGAGCTGCCCGCCGCGCTGGTCGGCACCGCCGTCTGGGCCACCGACGGCGGCCGGGTCCTGCGGGTCGACTCCACCGGCACCGGGATCCCGGGGCCCGCCGCGCCACCGGGACGCCACGCCGCCGGCCGCCCCGTCCTCACGCCCGACGGCGGGGTGCTGGTCGGTGCCGCGAGCGTCGTCCCCGGCGCCGGGACCACCCCACCCGGCCTGTCCGTCGAGCTGCTCACGTTCGACGCCGCGACCGGTGCCACGCGCGGCAGCGCGCAGGCGGTGCTGCCGTGGGCCGACCGCCCGCCGGCGGTGGCGCTGCGCGTCGCCGGCGTGGTCGCGGGCGTCGCCGTCCTCACCGCGAGCACGGACACCCGGCGCACCGCCGTGGGCGTCGACCTCGCCGCGCAGCGCGTGCTGTGGACGGCCGACGGCGTCGCGGTGGACACGCTGCTCGCCGACGGGCCCGCGGGCGGCACCGCGCTCGGGGTGGCCACGGCGCCCGGCGCGAGCCGCGCCTACGCCGACTCCGCGGTGGTGGGCCTCGACGCCGTCACCGGGCTGCGCCGCTTCGCCGGCGAGGTCCTGCGCGACCCCGAGGTCACCGCGGCCGGACCCGCCCTGGCCGTGGTCTCCGGGCGCACGGCCGCCACCGCCCTGTCCGCCCCCACGGCCACGCTGCGCTTCGTCGACGCCCGCGGGGCCACCGTGCGCACCGCCGACGTCGGCCGCGCCTACACCTCGCCGCGGTGCGTCTGGGACGAGGCCGCCACCACCGTCTGCGGCGGCGACACGCGCGTGTTCGCCGTCGACGCGACCACCGCCGCACCGCTGTGGGAGCTGCCCGACCCGGGCGCCAACCGCGTCGCCCCGCGGATGACCACCGCGTGGCACGGCGCGGTGTACGGCACGACGGTCAACGGCCCCGTCGTCCTCGACGGGCGCACCGGCGCCGACCGCGACACCCGCCCCGGCGCCGCGCCCGTGCTGGTCAACGCCTACCTCGGCCTCGGCGCGGAGGCCGGGGGCGTCGCCGGGTTCGGCGGCGGCGCGGTGATCACCCCGGCCATCCGCTGAGCGCGGGTCGGCCGCCGCGGGACGGGGTAGCCGCGCCCATGGGTGACTACGAGCACAGCGCCGACGTCCAGCGTCCGCCCGAGGAGGTGTTCGGCTACCTCGCCGACGTCTCGCACCTGCCCGAGTACTTCAGCGGGCTGGAGAAGGCGTCGAGCACGGGACCCGAGGAGGTCGCCGTCGTCGCGAACGTCGAGGGCGAGCGCTACGAGGGCACGGCGTGGATGCACGCCGACGCCGACGCCCGCAGCCTGCGCTGGGGCGCCGAGCGCCCCAGCGGCTACCACGGCGAGCTGTTCGTCACCGGCATCGGCGACACCGCGTCGCGGGTGACGGTCACGCTGCACACCGAGCGCGCCGACGGGCCGGGCATCCGCGCCGGTCTGGAGCAGACCCTCGCCGACCTCAAGCGCGTCCTCGACGGCTCGGGCACCGACCGCACCGGGTGATCCGCTGCTTGATCGTTCGATGTGGCGACGGTCACGTGCCTCTGGCATCGTGGGCGGTTCCCGAGGGAGAGGGAGCTTCAGAGCCCGTGCGCAACCCCTTCGTCCGCCGCCGCGCCACCACCACCCCGGCCGGCCTCTCCAGCGCCGCGCCGGGACGTCCCCGGCCCGGCGTGCCGGGGCCCGAGGTCATGGCCGGGATGGAGTACCTCGACACCCCGGCCCGCGAACAGTCCCGGCCGCCCGCCCCCGAGATCGCGGTCTGCGGCATCGACCCGCAGGTCCCCGGCAGCCCCGCGGTGCCGCGGCTGAGCGTCGTCGTCCCCGACGGCTCCCGGCCCGACTCCGTCGAGCAGCTCCTGGCCCGCGCGGCGGAGGACGAGACCGTCCGGGTCCGCCGGCTCACCGTCGACGTGCGCGGGCTGCGCGACGTCCTGGAGAGCCGCGGTGGCTGGAACCTGCTCGCCGCGATCGTGCGCGACCCCGCCGACCGGGTCACCAACGCCGTCTTCCGCGCCGCCGTGGGCGGCCCCGCGCCCGACGCCCCGCACACGCCGGGCCCCGGCGGCGCCGTGCTCGAGCCGGGCGACGTCGACTGCGAGGTGTGCATCGTCGGCGACGGCGACACGGTCGCCGGGCGCTGCCGCCACGAGCTGGGGCTCGGGCGCCTGTCGCTCACCGGGTTCCTCGCCGACTCCGAGCGCATCACCCGCCGGCTGGCCGAGGCGCTCGCCCGCCCGCGGGACCGCGCGACGCGGCGCTGCTTCGAGCAGGCGCTGGCCGACGTCGGCGCCGATGCGCCGCTCGCGGCGCTGCTCGGGCGCCCCGGCGGGGCGCCCTCGTGCGCGGTGCCGGGCACGTGGGGCACGGCCCCGACGGCGGCGACGCCGGTCCCGCGCCGGTCCGCGCTCACCGAGCAGGTGCCGACGGCCGCCCCGCTCGAGGAGGCGTCCCGTTAGGTCGTGTGCACGATGAGGACGTCGGTCGGCGAGCGCCGCGACACCTCGGCGGGCACCGAGCCGAGCAGGCGGCCGGCGAAGCTCGCCAGCCCCTTGTTGCCCACCACCACGAGGTCGGCGTGGTGCAGCTCGACCTTGTCGCAGATGGCCTTCACCGGGTCGCCCTCGACGGCCACGGTGTTGACCTCCTCCGCGCCGGCGCGGCGGGCGACGTCGCGCGCGTCGCGCAGCGTCTCCTCGGCCGGGTTGGCCCCGATGATCTTGTAGGCCTCGTCGCGGAGCGCCCGCTCGGCCTCGGCGCGGTCGCGCCCGCCCGCCGGTCGCGCGCGCTCGTACGCGCAGACGATGAGCAGCTTGGCGCCCGTGTCCGCCGCGATCTGACCGGCCCGCGTGACGGCCGTGGTGGCCGACGAGGACCCGTCCGTACCGACCGCCACCAGCTTGTAGTCACCCACGGCGGCACCCTAGGACCCCCGCGCGCGAGGGCGTCGCGAGGGTCACGGGCGACGCCGACCCCACCCGGGGTCGCCGCGTGGGCGGAGATCGGACAGACTGTGCCGCAGCGCCCGCACCGGGGAGACCCGAGCGCGGTGCCTGCGACCTGCGACGACGAACCGACGGGCGGTGCAGCCGGCGATGACCCTGGCGAGTGGCTACTTCGTGCTCACCCCGATCTGGCACGAGATCGTGATCGGGCTGATCGCGTTCGGCGCGCTCTACCTCGTCATGAGCCGCGTGCTGATCCCGCGCCTGGAGAAGGTCTACGGCGAGCGCCACGACCGCATCGAGGGCGGCTTCGAGCGCGCCGAGCAGGCCCGCGCCGAGGCCGGCCGCGTGCACGCCGAGTACCGCACCCGCATCGGCGAGGCCCGCGACGAGGCGACGCGCATCCGCGACGCCGCCCGCGAGGAGGGCCAGCGCCGCAGCGACGAGGTCCTGGCGAACGCCCGGGACGAGGCCGCCCGCATCGTCGCCGAGGGCCGCGAGGAGCTCGCGAACCAGCGCTCGTCGGTCAGCTCCGACCTGCAGCCCGACGTCGCCCGCCTGTCGCGCCAGCTCGCCGGCCGCCTCCTGGGCCGCGAGGTCGGCGAGGACGAGTACCGCCAGACCGTCGACGAGTACCTCGAGCGCGTCTGACCCTCCCCGGGCGCCGGCCTGCGGGAACCCGACGATCCGGACACTTCCGGCGTCGCTGGTCACGAGCCGGTCACGATCCCCGTGTGTCGTCTCGGTGTGCCCTCGTGTCGGTAACGAGACGAGCGCCACGTCTCGATGACCGCCCGAGGACCCGCCGGGGTCCGCGAGGGGCGGCGACGTGGGTGGACGTGCGCAGGGACGCGGTCGGGCTCGTGACGGGGCCGGGCGGGCGGGACCGGCCGCCGGCCGGGCGCTCGCGACACTGGCCCTGGTGATCGGGACCCTGGTCCTGCTCGCACCGGGCGCGCTCGCGGCCGACCCCGCGCCGGCCCCCGTTCCGGCGCCCTACGGTGGTGCGCTCGAGGTGCCCGAGGCCGGTGACCTGTTCAGCGGCGAGCGGGCGCTCGAGGTGGCGATGCTCGGGATGGGCGCGGTCAACGGGCTCCTGGTCGTCGGCGCCGTCGTGTACAGCCGGTTCCGGAGCGACAGCGCGTACGCGACGCGCCGGGCGCTGATGGCGCGGACGAACCGCGGCGTGCCCTCCGGCCCGCGTCGCCTCGGGTGGCGCGCCCGGTGACGCAGCCCGTCGATGGTCCGGACGGGTCAGTCCGCGCGTCCGGTCGGCGCTCCGGTGTGCGAACGAGCGCCCCGCGGGGTGAAGGAGATCCCCCGAACGGGCTGTTCCGTCGACCCAGCGCAACGCGACACGCTGGTGCGGACGATCCACCGGGTGACTCCGTGTCGCCGCCCCGGCGCCTCCGGCGTACCCGGCCGCGACACGTCCCTGCCCGAGAAGGAGCGCCGTTGTCGACCGACGCCGCGATGCCCCCCACCGACGCCCCGGCGCCGACCGCCGAGCGCGCGGTCGCCGGTCCCGTCGCCGTGCCCAGCGACACCTCGGGCGGCTCGCTGAGCGCCCGCCTGCGCGAGGCGCGTGCCCGCCTCGAGCCCGAGCGCCCGTCGATCCCCGCCCCGCGCAGCCCCGAGGGCGTCGTGCCGCCCGCCGTGTTCGGACGTGGCGCCGGCGCCCCGGCCGCCGACCTCGTCGAGGCCGTGGACGAGCTCCTCGAGCGCCTCGTCGAGCTCGAGGACGACCCGCAGGAGCCCGACCGGCGTGCCCTCGTCCGCGCCGTCGAGCTGGTGGCCACCGGCGTCCCCGACGCGGGGTGGTCCGCCGACGACCGTCTGGAGGGCGAGTCGCTCCTGGGCGCCGCCGACCTCGCGGGCACGCTGCACACCGAGGCGGCGGAGCTCCTGGAGCGCCTGGACGCCGAGGAGCGCGCCGCGCCCGCGGTGGAGGTCGACGCCGTCGTCACCGCGCTGCGCGTCGCCCGGATGGTGCTCGACCTCGAGTCGTTCGCGCGCCAGGTGCGCTGACGACGGCACTGCCTCACCGGTGCCTCCGGCAGGGGAACGCCCAGGTCGGCGGCGCCGATCACTCGCGCCGACGGCCACGGACTGCGACGATCGGCGGTATGGACGGTCGGGGAGAGGCGGCGCCGCGGCGTTTCCGGCTCCTGTTCGTCTGCACGGGCAACATCTGCCGGTCGCCGTACGCCCGCTTCCACACCCGCCTGCTGCTCGAGATGCGCCTCGGCCCGCGCTGGGCGTCGTGGTTCGACGTCGCCAGCGGCGGCACCGGCGCGGTGGTGGGCGCGGCGATGCACCCGCTCTCGCGGGCCCAGCTCGGCCCGCTCGCCACCCACCCCGACGTCGCGGCGTTCCGGGCCCGCCAGCTGCCCGCGCGCGACGTCGAGCTGGCCGACCTCGTGCTCACCGTCAGCCGGTCCCACCGCTCGGCCGTGCTCGAGCTGGAGCCCCGGGCGCTGCGCAGCACGTTCACGATGCCCGAGTTCGCGCGATTGATCGGCAGCATGGACCCGGCCGCCCACGCGGCCCTACCCGTCGATCCCCGCGACCGCGCGCACGCCCTCGTCGCCGCGGCCCTCGCGCAGCGGGGTCAGGGCGCGCCCGTGGACCCCGAGGACGACGCGATCCCGGACCCCGTCCAGGGCGGCGTCGACGACCACGCCGAGTCCGCGCGGCGCATCCACGCCGCCGTCCGGCCTCTCGTCGACGCCATCGGTGCCGCGGTCCCGTGGCCGGCCCGCCCCGGACCGCCGCGCCGTCCCGGTCCGCCGGGGCGCCCACCGATGCCGCCCGGCCCACCGCCGCGGCGTCCGGGCCCCCCATGGGGCGCGGTGCCGCCCGGTGCCCCGCCCCCGGGGATGCCGGTGCCGCCCGGGGCGGCTCGTGGTCCGGGTGGTGCACCGCCCGCGAGCCCGGCACCCGCGGGGGCGCCCGCCCCGGTGTCGGTAACCGGCGGCGAGCCGCCGGACCGGGCGCCGGTGCTGCCGCGCGCCGCGGGCCGGGTGCCGAGGCCGACCGAGCCGGTCGACCCGCTCTCGCCGGCGACCCCGCTGAGCGCGCTGGGCGATGGCGGGCACCGACCCGAGAGCGCGCCCGCACACCGCCACCGGGCCGCGGAGCCGCCGGCCGGGGCACGGAACGGTCGGCCGGACGCCGAGGA
>JAQSWW010000037.1 GCA_029266415.1 Actinomycetospora sp.
CAGCCGCGCCCGGCCGCGCTCGCGGGTCTCGGTGCCGACGTGCAGCTCCTCCTCCGACCGGGTCATCGCCTGGTCGGTGGTCGGGCCCGACGTGTCGTGCCCGACGGCGCCCTCGTGCCCGTGACGCCCGTCGCGGTCACCGGCGCCGGCCCGCTCGTCGCGGTCGCGCAGCCCGGTGTCGCCGCCGGTCGGCGTGCCTTCGCTCCGCGCCGTCGCGGTGTCGCCGTCGTAGTCCACCCCGTAGTGGGTGAACAGCTGCCGCTCGTCGTCGACCGACAGTTCCTGGCCCGGGTCGTGGTGCGGGGCGCTCTGCACCTCGTCCTTCGTGTACGGGACCTGCAGGTGCCCGTCGTCGTACTGCGCGGTCGCGAGCGGGACCAGCGAGACGTGGCTGCCGAAGAACCCCGTCTTCACCGCCGCCCACTCGGGACGCTGTGTCTCGTTGTCGAGGTAGACGGTCTCGACCTTTCCGAGCTTCTCCCCGCCTCGGCCGGTGACGTCGGCACCGGTCATCTGTCGGGGATCCGTGATGTTGACGGCCATTTACCGAAACTCCTCGGGAATGATGAGCCCAGGGCGCGCGGATACCCCGCGCCATCCGTTCACGGACAGGCGGAAGCACCGCGCGCACGCGGGCGGGACGTTCGGTGGTCACGGCGGCCCGCCCGCTTCTGGACGAGAGCGGCGGTGCGCAGTGACCGCCGCCGCGGCGTTGGAGGTCCGCCCGCGCCCAAGACGGGTGGCCGATGCGGCGCGCGCTGAACCCTCCCGACGGTGCGGCGATCGGAGCAATTCGGGCGTCCCCGATGCGTCGGGACCCTTCCTTCGGTTCCGGCCTCGACGCCGGTGGGAAGATCCCCCTCGAGACACACGGGGGAGACGGTGTGACGGAGCACGAGACCTGGCCGGGGCCCGAGCGAGCGACGACACACGTGACCCCGACCAGGTGATCGCCGCCCCGGGCGTGCGCGACCTGCTCGACCTGACCCGCGCCACCGAGGTCGTGCTGCGCAGCCGCGCGGAGATCGCCGCGCTGCTGGGCGACGAGCTGGTGGCGCCCGGGATGGTCGACATCGTCGACTGGCCGGCACCCGACCCCGGCGCGCGGCCGACCGGTGGCGACGCCGCCATCGCCACGCCGGGCCGGGGCGCGCCGAGGAACGGCGATCTCTCCGCCGTGTCCAACGTATAGCGCACCGGGGGACTTGCGGCAAGACCCGGGCGATTCCGCAGAATCGTCGCCTCCACCGCATCCACCCGTGACGGAAAGAGGCCCGTGTCGCACCGGGAACACGACGAAGAACTGCACGCCGAACGCGAACACATCGCCGCGCTGTACACGCGGCTCGACGCCGAACGAGCGCGGGCGAAGGCCCGGCACCGGTCCGCACCGGGCGGGACCGGCGGCACCCCGACGGAACGGGACGTCGAGGTCCGCGCGGCGGCGACCGAGGTCCGGCGCCTGGACGTCGCCGACGACGGCCTCTGTTTCGGCCGGCTGGACAGCGTCACCGGGGAACGGTCGTACGTCGGCCGGATCGGTCTCCTCGACCCCGACGCCGACGATGCGTCCCTGCTGCTGGACTGGCGGGCGCCGGCGTCGCGGCCGTTCTACACCGCCACCGGCGCGCACCCTGAGGGCGTGCGCCGGCGGCGCCAGTTCCACACCCGCGGGCGGCGGGTCGAGGACTTCACCGACGAGGTGCTGGGCCGGCTGGACGGGTTCGACGGCGGTGACGAGCAGGGCGACGCGGCCCTGC
Organism: Actinomycetospora sp.; assembly: GCA_029266415.1. Classification (GTDB taxonomy): domain Bacteria; phylum Actinomycetota; class Actinomycetes; order Mycobacteriales; family Pseudonocardiaceae; genus Actinomycetospora. Next base: position 1,761 of record JAQSWW010000037.1, read on the forward strand.
TCGCGGCGGTGAACGCCCCGCGGGGCGCGGGCATGCGCGACATCGTCGCGACGATCCAGGCCGAGCAGGACGAGATCATCCGGCTCGACCACCCCGGGGTGGCGGTGATCGAGGGCGGACCGGGCACCGGGAAGACCGTGGTGGCGCTGCACCGCGTCGCGTACCTGCTCTACACGCGGCGCGAGCGCATGGAGCGCCACGGCGTGCTCGTCGTCGGACCGAACCCCACGTTCCTGCAGCACATCGACCGCGTCCTGCCGTCGCTGGGCGAGTCCGACGTGGTGTTCACGACCACCGGCGGCCTCGTGCCGGGCCTGCGCGTCACCGCCGAGGACACCCCGGAGGCGGCGCGGCTCAAGGGCTCGCCGGCCATCCTCGACGTGCTCGCGTCCGCGATCGCCGACCGGCAGCGCATCCCCGAGGAGCCGCTGCCGATCGCGCTGGAGGACGTGACGGTGCGGATCGACGGCGCCACCGCGGAGTGGGCGCGGGACGAGGCGCGGGCGAGCGGGCTGCCGCACAACGCCGCGCGGGAAGTGTTCACCGAGATCGTCACCTACGTGCTCTCCGAGCGGGCGGCGTCCCGGGTCGGGCGGGGCTGGGTGACGCGGGCCGACCGGGACGCGTGGGAGCAGCTGCGCGCCGATGTGCTCGCCGAGCTCGCGGAGAGCGCGGCGTTCGCCGCGGCACTCGACGCGCTCTGGCCGGTGCTGACGCCCGAGAGCCTGCTGGCCCCGCTCTACGGGTCGCCGGCACGGCTGCGGGCGGCCGGGGCCGACCCGGCGCTGGGGCGCGCGGACGGTGCCGCGTGGACGGTGTCGGACGTGCCGCTGCTCGACGAGCTGGTCGACCTGCTGGGCCCCGACCCGGCGGCGGTCCGGGCCGAGCGGGCGGCCGCCGCGCGGGAGGAGCGCGCTGGCGCCGAGTACGCCGCCGGCGTGATGGAGATCCTCACCCTGGACCGCGAGGAGCTGGACGAGGACCTCGGCGTGCGCGTCGAGGACCTGATCCACGCCGAGGGCCTCGGCGAGCGTTTCGTCGAGCGCGACACCCGCGACCTGGCCGAACGCGCCGCCGCCGACCGCGACTGGACCTACGGGCACGTGGTGGTCGACGAGGCCCAGGAGCTGTCGGCGATGGACTGGCGGGTGCTGATGCGGCGCTGCCCGAGCCGGTCGTTCACCGTCGTCGGCGACCTCACCCAACGGCGGTCGGCGGCCGGGGCCACCTCGTGGGGCAAGGTGCTGGAGCGGTACGTGCCGGGGCGCTGGGTGTACCGGTCCCTGACGGTCAACTACCGCACGCCGGCGGAGATCATGGCGGTGGCGGCCGCGGTGCTCGCGGAGTTCGCGCCGGACGTCCGTCCCCCGATGTCCGTGCGGGCCTGCGGCGTGCCGCCGTGGTCCCGGCGGGTCACCGATGACGAGCTCGCCGGCGCCGTGGAGGACTTCGTGCGGGACGAGGCCGGCCGGGAGGGCACGAGCGTGGTGATCGGGCCGGCCGGCTCGGTCCCGGGCGCGGTGCCGCCGTCGGGGACGAAGGGCCTGGAGTTCGACGCCGTGCTCGTCGTCGACCCCGACCGCATCCTCGGCGACGGCCCGCGCGGCGTCGCCGACCTCTACGTGGCCCTCACCCGCGCCACCCAGCGCCTGGGCGTCCTGCACCGGGGCCCGCTGCCGCGGGCCCTGCGCGGGCTCACCGACGTCGGGGTCCCGGCCGCCACCGGCTGACCGGTCAGTCCCCGCGCCCGGGGTGGTAGTCGTTGGCCACGGCCTCGGCGGCGAGCAGGGCCGCGAGGTCGGGGTCGGGCGGCGTGCCGGTGGGCGCCTCCCCGGCCTCGTCGGTGGGCTGCTCGGGGGGTGTCGCCTCGGGGATCATCGCCGCCTCCTCGCCGGTCGCCGGGTCTCCCACCCTGCCCGATGCACCGGGTCCCGCGACAGAGGACGGCGCTCGGAGCTCACGCGCGGGGTGGTGCACTGTCCCGGTGACGGATCGACACGTGACGGCACCGACCGCGCCGGCGCCGGGCTGGCGGGCCCTCAGCGCGGCGTTCCTGCTGGCGATGGGCGGCATCCACCTCTACCTGGTGTTCCACGGCACCGGAGGGGTCCTCGGCGACCTGTTCGTGCTGAACGCGATCGGCGGCCTGGTGCTGGCGATCGCCATCCTGGTCGCCCGCGGGCGGCTCGTGCCGGTCGCGACGGTGCTGGGCCTGCTGTTCCTCGGGGGATCGTGGCTGGCGCTCGTGCTCGCGCTGACGGTCGGCCTCTTCGGCATCCGCTCGAGCCTGGACTACGACCTCGCGCCGACCACGCTGGTCGTGGAGACGGTGGGGACCGTGGTCCTGGCGATCACCACGGTGCTCGTGCTCCGCCGGCGATCGGCCTGACGGCGGCACCTCGCGTCGCGTCGTTGCCCGGGCCGGACGGGCGTGCTTGTGTTCACCGCGTGACCGCCGGGGCCGAGTACGACGCCGTCGTCGTCGGCGCCGGCTTCAGCGGCCTCGCGGTGCTGCACCTGCTGCGGGAGCAGGGCCTGCGCGTGCGGGCCTACGACGCGGCGGGCGACGTCGGCGGGACGTGGTGGTGGCACGCCCACCCCGGGTCGCGGCTGGACACCGAGTGCCACCTGTACCAGTACGCGTTCTCCGAGCCGCTCTTCCGCGAGTGGGGCTGGAGCGAGCGCTACCCCGCCGGGTACGAGGTGCAGCGCTGGTTCCGCTTCGTCGCCGACCGGCTCGGGCTGCGCCGCGACGTCGAGCTCGCGACGACGATCACCGGCGCGCACCACGACGGGGAGCGCTGGACCGTGCGCACCGACCGGGGCGCGGTGGTGCACGCGCGGTCGCTCGTCGCGTGCACGGGACGGCGGCCGCGGGAGGCGGCGGCCGACGTCACCGCCTTCGCCGGCACCGTGCTGCGCACGGCGTCCTGGCGCGAGGACCGCCACGACCTCACCGGACGCCGCGTGGGGGTGATCGGGACGACCGGTGCCGCGGTCCAGCTGGTGCCGTGGATCGCGGACACCGTGGCGCACCTGACCGTCGTGGCCGACGGGCCGCGCGACGTCGTGCGGCGCGACAACCCGCACTACGGGTGGCGGGAGCGCGACGCCTACCGCGCCCGCTTCGGCGAGCTGCGCGACGGCCCGCCGCCCGTCGCCCCGGCCCCCGACCGCGACGCGATGCGCGCCCGCCTCGCCGACCCGCGGCTCGCCGCGCTCCTGGTGCCCGACGGCGTGCCCGGTCCGGTGGCCCTGGACGACGGGTGGCTCGAGGCCTTCGGCCGCGACCACGTCGACCTCGTCGGCGCCGGCGACGTCGCCCGCGTCGGGCCCCGGGGCCTCGAGCTCGCCGACGGCACCGTCCGCGCGCTCGACGTCCTCGTCGTCACCGACGACCCCGACGCCGGGCCGCCCGCGCACGAGCACCTCGCCCTGCCCGCCGCCCACCCGGCGCTGTTCACCGTCGCCCCGCCGGGTCCCGGCGACGTCCCGTGCCGGCACCTGGAGCGGGAGGCCGAGCGGGTGGCCGCGGCGGTGGCGGGCCGGCTCACGGAGGCGGCACGGTGACCGGCGAGCTCCGCGCGATCGGCCGGGTCACCTCGACGCTCACCGACCGCGCCGCCGCGCCACGCCAGGCCGACGAGGGCGCCCCGGACGCCTGGATCGTCCTGGACGAGGACCTCGCCCCGGCCGCCGCGGACATCCGGCCCGGCGACGAGCTGGTCGTGGTGACGTGGCTGCACGAGGCCGACCGCGACGTCCTCGTCACCCACCCCCGCGACGACACGACCCGGCCCCCGACCGGCGTGTTCAGCACCCGCTCGCCCGACCGTCCGAACCCGCTCGGCCTGCACACCACCCGGGTGCTCGAGGTCGACGGCGTCCGGCTCCACGTGGACGCGCTCGAGGCCCTCGACGGCACGCCCGTCGTCGACCTCAAGCCCGCCCTGCACCCACGACCCCAGGAGCGCTGACGTGCGCGTCACGACGCTGTCCCGGTACCCCGTCAAGTCGATGCTGGGCGAGCAGCTCGAGGCGGCCGTCCTGGACGCCCCGGACCTGCCGTTCGACCGTCGACACCGCGTCGAGGTCCCCGGCTTCGGCATGCTGCCCTGCGCGGGCGTCTACGCCGAGGTCGTCCACGGCGGACCGGCGTGTCGCGGGGACGCGGTGGTGCTGCGGTGAGCAGCCACGGCGCGCCCCTCCACGGAGCCCACTGGGGCACGTTCCGCCCGCGTGTCGAGGACGGCCGGCTCACCGTCGCCGAGCCCTTCGAGGGCGACCGCGACCCGTCGCCGCTGCTGGGGTCGGTGCCCGGCGCGGTGCACGCGCAGAACCGCGTCACGCGGCCCGCGGTGCGCGCCTCGTGGCTGGACGGCACGGGCGGGCGGCGCGGCGCGGACCCGTTCGTCGAGGTCCCGTGGGACACCGCGCTCGACCTCGTCGCCGACGCGCTGGCGACGACGCGGGCGCGGCACGGGCCGCAGGCGATCTTCGGCGGGTCGTACGGCTGGTCGAGCGCCGGGCGCCTGCACCACGCCAAGACCCAGCTCAACCACTTCCTGGCCTGCCTCGGCGGGTACGCCGGCCAGATCTCCAACTACAGCTACGGCGCCGCCGACCGCCTGCTGCCGCACGTCGTCGGCGACGCCTCCGCGGTCACCGGACAGGTCGCGACGTGGGACGACATCGCCGCCGAGACCGACACGCTCCTGATGCTCGGCGGCGCCCCGGCCAAGAACGTGCAGATGGAGTCCGGGGGCACCGGCGACCACATCGCACGCGAGGGCCTGGCCCGCGTGCTGGCGGCGGGCACGCGGATCGTCAACGTCAACCCCGTGCGCAGCGACGCGCCCGACCACCCGGGCGTGACATGGGTGCCGATCCGCCCGAGCAGCGACACCGCGCTGCTCCTGGCGCTGATGCGCCGCCTCGACGCCGACGGCGCCGTCGACGAGGACTTCGTGGCGCGCTGCACGGTCGGCGACGAGCGGCTGCGGGCCTACCTGCGCGGGCACACCGACGGCGTCGACAAGACGCCGGCGTGGGCCGAGGCGATCACCGGCGTCCCGGCGGCGACGATCACCGACCTCGCGCGCCGCCTGCGGTCGGGCCGCACGCTGGTCACCGCGACGTGGGCGCTGCAGCGCGCCGAGCACGGCGAGCAGCCGTACTGGGCGGTGATCGCGCTCGCCGCCTACCTCGGCCAGATCGGGCGGCGCGGCGGCGGGTTCGGCTTCGGCTACGGCTGCGTCGCCCGCGCCGGCAACACCTACCGGCCGTTCGGGACGCCGTCGTTCGCGGCGCGGTGGAACCCGTGCCCGGTGCGCGTCCCGGTCGCCCGGCTCGCGGACGCGCTGCTGCATCCCGGCGAGGCCTACGACTTCGACGGGGCCGTGCACCACTACCCCGACGTCCGGCTCGTGTACTGGGCCGGCGGCAACCCGTTCCACCACCACCAGGACCTCAACCGGCTCGCCCGCGCCTGGCAGCGTCCCGACACCGTGGTCGTGCACGAGCCCTGGTGGACCCCGACCGCGCGCATGGCCGACGTCGTGCTGCCGGCCACGACGACCCTCGAGCGCGACGACATCGCCGCCACCTCCGGCGACCCGTGGCTCGTCGCGATGCAGCGCGCCGTCGACCCGCCGGGCGAGGCGCGCAACGACCGCACGATCCTCGCGGCGCTCGCCGCCCGTCTGGGCGTCGCCGAGGAGTACACCGGCGGCCGCGACGACGCCGCGGCCCTGCGCGCGATGTACGACGACGCCCGGCGCTCCGCCGCGCGGCACGGCCACGACCTGCCCGACTTCGACACGTTCTGGGCCGTCGGCCACTTCCGCTACGATCTGCCCGCTCCCCCGCCCCCGTACGCGGCGTTCCGCCGTGCGCCCGACACGGCGCCGCTGGCCACGCCGTCGGGGCGCATCGAGCTGTTCTCGGCGACGATCGACGGGTTCGGCTACGCCGACTGCCCGGGCCACCCGACCTGGCTCCCGCCCGCCGAGTGGTCCGGCACCGCGAGCGCCGGGGCGCCGATCCACCTCCTGTCGCCGCAGCCGGGCACGCGGTTGCACAGCCAGCTCGACATGGCCGGGGTCAGCGCCGCGTCGAAGATCGCGGGCCGCGAGCCGTGCGTCGTCAGCCGGGAGGACGCGGCGGCCCGCGGGATCGCCGACGGCGACGTGCTGCGCGTGTGGAACGCGCGCGGCGAGACCCACGTCGGCGCCGTGGTGTCCGACGCCGTCGTCCCCGGCGTGGCGCTGCTGGCCACCGGTGCCTGGTGGACCCCGCTCGACCCCGCGCAGGACGACAGCCCCGAGCTGCACGGCAACCCGAACGTCCTCACCCGGGACGTGCCGACCTCGCGGCTCGCGCAGGCGACGAGCGCCCAGTCGGTGCTGGTGCAGATCGCGCGGGTCGCGGGCCCGGCGCCCTACCGCGACCCCCACGCACTCCCGGCGTTCGCGAGCGCGTCGGCGGGCGAGCCGGTCCAGGCGCCGCCGCGGAACGTCGCGGACTCGGTGACGACGGCGGCGAGCAGCGCGGCGGGCGTGACGTCGAAGGCCGGGTTGTAGACGGGCGTGTCCGGCGGCGCGGTCGGCACGCCCGCGAACGCCCGGACCTCGTCGGGCGCCCGCTCCTCGATGACGATGTCCGCCCCGGCGGCCGTGGCGTGGTCGACGGTGGTGTCGGGCGCGACGACCACCACCGGGACCCCGCTCTGCGCCGCCGCGCAGGCCAACGCGTAGGTCCCGATCTTGTTGGCCGCGTCGCCGTTGGCCGCCACCCGGTCGGCGCCGACCACCACGGCGTCCACGAGCCCGCGCGCGATCGCCGAGGCGCCCGCGGAGTCGACGCACAGCCGGTGGGCCACGCCCATCTCGCGCAGCTCCCACACGGTCAGGCGCGCGCCCTGCAGGAGCGGGCGCGTCTCGCACGCGAGGACCTCCTCGACGAGACCGCGCCCGGCGAGCTCGCGCACCGCGCCCAGCCCGGTGCCCCAGGCGACGGTGGCGAGTGCGCCCGAGTTGCAGTGGGTGAGCACCCGCAGCGGCCGCCCCGGGCACAGCTCGGTCAGCAGGTCCGCGGCGCGCCGCCCGAGCCGCCGGTTGGTGTCCTCGTCCTCGTCGAGCAGCGCGCACGCCTCCGCGACCACCGCGTCGGCGCCGTCGTCGAGCCGCGCGAGCGCCCGCTCGACGCCGCGGCGCAGGTTCACCGCCGTCGGGCGGACCGCGGCCACCCGCTCCGCCTCGGCGCGCACCCGCCCGGGATCGCCCGGGTGCCGGCGCGCGGCGAGGGCGACGCCGAGCGCCCCGGCCGCCCCGAGCGCCGGTGCGCCCCGGATCGTCAGGTCGGCGATCGCCGCGATCACCGCGTCGACCGTGGCGAGACGCAGGATCCGGTACTCGCCGGGCAGGGCGCGCTGGTCGATCGCGGTCACCGCCCCGCCGTCGCTGCCGTCCCAGTCCACCGTGCGCGCCACGGGTCCACTCTCGTGCGCCGCCGCGACCGACGCCAGTGCCTACACGTGCCCCGCATCGTGCGCGGCGTCGTCGGGATGGGCGTGGGCGACGACGGACAGGAACCGGATCGGCAGGGTCAGCAGCTCCCGCGGGCCGTGCACCCCCTCGCCGTCGAGCTGCAGCGCGTCGCCGGGGTGCAGGGTGTAGCTCGACGCGCCGTGCCCGTAGACCATCGACCCCTCGAGCACGTAGAGCAGCTCGGTGCCCGGGTGCTGGAACAGCGGGTACACCTCGCTGCGCTCGGTCAGGCTCACGAGGTGGGCCTCCATGCGCTGGTGCGGGCCCCGCAGGCCGCCGAGCAGCGTGTAGTCGTGCCCCACCCGCGTGCCGCGGGCGACGATGCGCGCGCCCGCTCCCGACGGGGTGTGCACGGCCTCGCGCGGGCCCTCCGCGCCCCGGAAGAACGCCGTGACCGGCACGTCGAGCGCCTCCGCCAGCCCGGCGAGCGTGGTCAGGCTGCAGGAGATCTGCGCGTTCTCGATCTTCGACAGCGTCGCCTTCGAGATGCCGGCGCGGGCCGCGACCTCGGCGACCGTCGACCCGCCCAGCCGGCGCAGCTCGCGCACGCGCACCGCGATGGCCTGCTCGAGCCAGCCCCGGGCCTCGGCGGGGCCGGCGATCTCGCGCGCGGCGGGCCCGGGCGGCGGGTCCGGGAGCTCGCTCGCCGTCCGGGCCATCACGCGACCCTAGCGACCGGCACCCGGGATCCAGGACGTCCCGGCCAGCGGCACGCGGGCCATCGCCGCGGACTCGACGGTCAGCGCGACCAGGTCCTCGGGCTCGAGGTGCTGCACGTGGGCCTTGCCGCAGGCCCGGGCCAGCGTCTGGGCCTCCATGGTCAGCACGCGCAGGTAGTTCGCGAGCCGGTGGCCGGCCTCGACGGGGTCGAGGCGGGCGGCGAGCTCCGGGTCCTGCGTGGTGATGCCGGCCGGGTCGCGGCCGTCCTGGAAGTCGTCGTAGTAGCCCGCGCCCGACCCGAGCGCCTCGTACTCCTCGGCGTACTTCGGGTCGTTGTCGCCCAGCGCGATCAGCGCCGCGGTGCCGATCGCCACCGCGTCGGCCCCCAGCGCCAGGGCCTTGGCGACATCCGCACCGGTGCGGATGCCGCCGGACACGATGAGCTGCACCTTGCGGTGCACCCCGAGCTCGCGCAGCGCCTGCGCGGCCTGCGGGATCGCGGCGAGGATCGGGATGCCGACGTGCTCGATGAACACCTCCTGCGTCGCCGCCGTCCCGCCCTGCATCCCGTCGACGACCACGACGTCGGCGCCGGCGGCCACCGCGAGCTTCACGTCGTAGTAGGTGCGGGTGGCGCCGACCTTGACGTAGATCGGCTTCTCCCAGTCGGTGATCTCCCGCAGCTCGCCGATCTTGATCGTGAGGTCGTCCGGCCCGGTCCAGTCGGGGTGGCGGCAGGCGGAGCGCTGGTCGATGCCCGGCGGCAGCGTCCGCATCTCGGCCACGCGATCGGAGATCTTCTGTCCGAGCAGCATCCCGCCGCCGCCGGGCTTGGCCCCCTGGCCGAGCACGACCTCGATGGCGTCCGCGGCGCGCAGGTGGTCCGGGTCCATCCCGTAGCGGCTCGGCAGCAGCTGGTAGACCAGCGTCTTCGACTCGCCGCGCTCCTCGTCGGTCATGCCGCCGTCGCCGGTGGTGGTCGACGTGCCGACCTCGCTGGCCCCCCGTCCCAGGGCCTCCTTCGCCTGGGCCGACAGCGCGCCGAAGCTCATGCCGGCGATCGTCACCGGGATGTCGAGGTGCAGCGGACGCGTGGCGTGCCGGTCGCCGAGGACGACGTCGGTGTCGCAGCGCTCGCGGTAACCCTCGAGCGGGTAGCGCGACATCGACGCCCCGAGCACCAGCAGGTCGTCGAAGTGCGGCACGGCGCGCTTGGCACCCCAGCCGCGGATGTCGTAGACGCCCGTGCGGGCGGCGTGCTGGATGGCGGCGATGGTGGCGCGGTCGAACGTGGCCGACTCGCGCAACCCCCGCTCGGCGGGGTCCTTCATCGGGTCGAGCTCCGCTGCCCTACCGGCGTGCTCCCCTTGATGTCTTCGGTCAACTCAGTAGCTCCCCGAGTGCTCGGTGGTGAAGTGGTAGAGCCCGCGCGCCGAGCCGAAGCGGCGGAACTCCGTCGGGTCGTGGTCGAGGCCCGCGGCGGTCAGGAGCTCGCGGAGCTCGGCGAGGTGCTCGTCGCGCACCGGCTTCTCGACGCAGTCCGCCCCGAGCGTGCCCGTGCGCCCACGGACGTAGAGGCGGGCCTCGTAGATCGAGTCGCCGAGCCCGTCGCCCGCGTCGCCGCACACCACGAGGCGCCCGGCCTGGGCCATGAACGCGCCCATCGCGCCGATGTCGCCGCCGACGACGATGTCGATGCCCTTCATCGAGATCCCGCAGCGCATGGAGGCCCGGCCCTCGACGACGAGCAGGCCGCCGCGTCCGGTGGCGCCGGCCGCCTGCGACGCGTCGCCGCGCACCCGCACCGAGCCGGACATCATGTTCTCGGCGACGCCGTTGCCGGCCGACCCGTCGACGACGATGCGCCCGAGCTGGTTCATGCCGGCGCAGAAGTACCCGGCGTGCCCGCGCACGCGGACGTCGATCTCGTCGTGGACGCCCACGGCGAGCGAGTGGGCGCCGTGGGGGTTGAGGACCTCGTAGGACGACGCCGTCGGCGCGTGGAGCTCGGCGTTGAGCGCGCGGACCCCGACCTCGGCCAGGTCGACGGTGAGGGGCTGCGGCGCGCGCTCCTCCGCCTCGGCGCGGCTCAGCGCTGCCATGTGTAGACCTTGCCGGGGTCGGGCTCGAAGATGCGGGCCTCGTCGATGCCGGGGAGGTCCGCCAGGGCGCGGAACTCCGAGGCCATCGCGACCCACCGGGGGTGCTCGGCGATCACGGCGGGCTTGCAGGCGATCTCGTCGCGCACCACGGCGAAGCCCTCGGCGGTGGTGACGAGCAGCGTGTAGAAGCCGTCGAACGTCTCGCCGAGCCGCAGCAGGGCCTTCTCCAGGTCGTCGCCCTCGGCGAGGCAGGCCGCGACGAAGCGCGCGCCGACCTCCGTGTCGTTCTCCGAGTCGAAGGACACGCCCTGCCGGCGCAGCTCGCGGCGGATGGTGGCGTGGTTGGAGAACGAGCCGTTGTGCACGAGGCACTGGTCGGCGCCGACCGAGTACGGGTGGCAGCCCTCCGGGTTGATCGCGGACTCGGTGGCCATGCGGGTGTGGGCGACGCCCTGCCAGCCGCTGACCTCGCGCAGCCCGTAGGTCCGCGCCAGGTCCTGCGGGTGCCCCGCGCCCTTGTAGACGACCAGCTCGCGGCCGCTGCCGACGACGAGCGCGTCGGGCGCGGCGGCCGCGACCGCGGCGATCAGTGCGTCGACGCCGACCGGCGCGGTGAGCACGGTGGTGTCCCCCGCCGGCTGCGCGCGCACGTCCGGGGCCCCGGGCAGCAGGCCGGCGACCGTGGCGGCCAGGTCGCCGGGCGCCCGCAGCACCGAGACCGCGGTGTGCCCGGGCGGGTTGCGCTCCTCGTCGCCGTAGACGGCGATGCCGGCCGAGTCGGGGCCGCGCTCGGACACGCCGCACAGCATGTCGTCGAGCAGGCGACCGAGCATCGGGTGCAGGTCGGGATCGCGGAGGTGGAGACCGATGATGCCGCACATGGGACTCGGGCCTTCCTGCGGTCGGAGACTACTGGTGCGAAACTACGTTGCTTCGCACGAAACGTCGAGCCGCCCACGTGTAGGCGTCGACGACACTGATCGCGTAGACGAACAGCCCGCCCGCCAGCCGCCCGACCAGGGAGATCTCCGGGGTGGTGAGCTGCCAGGTGACGACACCGAGCAGCACCGTGTAGAAGGCGAACACGAGCCCGCGCACCGGCATGCGGGCGAGCACGTGCCCGGCGCCGGGCAGCACGACGGCGACGAGCAGCACCATCCACGGCCGCACCCGCATCAGGCCCCCGTCCCCGCCGGCGCGGCGGCCTCGTCGCCGACCAGGTCGCCGACCTCGTCCAGCACGGCCACGGCGCGCCCGACGGCGTCGGGGTCGACGCGAGGCCGGTCGAAGACGGCCCGGCGGGCGGTCCGGTAGCTGGTCTGGTCGCCCTCGGCGACCAGCAGCACCACGCGGAGCCCGCGGCGGCCCACCCCGACCTCCTTGGTCGCCGGGTCGGCCAGCAGTGCCGTCGCCGGCGCGAGCACCGTGGTCGACGGCGCCCGTTCCGGCACCGCGCACGCGACGCGCACGGGGTGCGGCACACCGGGCGGCGGGGCCAGCTCGTGCGGGAGGCCCGCGTCCGGGGAGAAGAACTCGGTGCCGGTCGGGCGCCGCAGGACGTTCAGCGTGCCCCCGGCCGCCAGCGGGCGGTGCACGACGACCTCGACCCACAGGGCCGGCAGCTTGCGCAGGGTCACCGCGTCGACGACCACGCGCGCGGTCACCGGGCGCCCGTCGAGCCGCCCGGTGAGGACCGGGTAGCCGTGGGCGCCGTCGCCGGTGAGCCGGGCGTCGGCGAGCCGGGGCGCCAGGTCGTCGAACACGTGGGCGCGCTCGGAGACGTCGGCGCGGCGCGCACTCCGGTGCTGCCGGGCGAGGACCAGGACCGCGACCCCGAGCAGCAGCAGGACACCGGTCGTCGTGGGCGACACGGGTCAGTACCCCTGCGGACGGGGCAGGTCCGCGGTGAACTGCGCGCCCCGCCGCACGTACTTGTACCGGCGCGCGACGAACCAGATCGACGCGAGCAGGTAGAAGGCCAGGATCGAGATCAGCGCGGCGCCGTAGCCCAGGAACGTCGCGAAGAAGACCACGGCGGACAACGCCGTCAGCGCGATCGCCGGCGCCGGGTGCAGCGGCAGCGTGTAGGCCCGCGGGATGGTCCCCTCCGGCCACAGCCGGCGGAACCGGATGAAGCTCGGCCCCATGAAGCTGTACATCAGCAGGCCCGACAGGATCGAGAAGGTGATCACGACCGAGAGCAGGGTCGGGTCGTCGAGCACCACCGGCAGCAGCGCGAAGGCGATCGCGACCGGGACGAGGAAGATGATCGCCCGGAACGGCGTGTGGTACCGCGGGTGCACCGCGCCGAACCACTCCGGCAGGTAGCGGTCGCGGCCCATCGAGAACCACGCCCGCGACGCGTCGTTGATGCAGCCGTTGGCCGATGCCAGCGTGGCGCACAGCGTGCCGAGCAGCAGCAGCACGACCAGGACGTCGCTGCCCGAGAGCCGCGCGGCGTCGAAGAGCGGCGTGATCGCGGTGCCGAGGTAGTGCCAGGGCAGGGTGCCGGCGCAGACGTACCAGGTCAGCGAGGCCGCGATGATCAGCGTCATGATCCCCGCGAGGCTGCCCAGCGGCACCGACCGCGGCGCCGACCGGCACTCCTCCGCGGCCTGCGCGGTGCCCTCGATGCCGAGGTAGAACCACATGCCGAACTGGAAGGCCGCGATCACCCCGATCCAGCCGTAGGGCAGCGCGTTGGCGGCGTCGCCGGTGAGGCCGGCGAGGTCGAGCTCGGCCGACGGCGACCACGCCCGCAGGCCCACGAACAGCACGAGGATCGTGGCGAACGCGAACCCGGTGATGACGAAGTTCAGCGTCAGCGAGGCGAAGACGCCGCGGTAGTTGAGGAAGGCCAGGGCGAGGATCGCCAGCACCGCGAAGGGGTACGGCGAGAGCTCCTGGTCGCTGCCCATCAGCCCGGACAGCGTGGTCAGCAGGTAGCTCAGGACGTTGGCGTTGGCCGCCTCGAGCATCGTGTAGGCCAGCGTCAGGTACAGCCCGACGTTGAACGCCATGAGCGGGCCGACGGTGTGCTTGGCCTGCGCGTACTGGCCGCCGGCGGCCGGGATGGCCGACGTGACCTCCGAATTGATCATGACGATGCACGTGTAGAGCAGGCCGACGACCCAGCAGGCCACGAGAGCGCCGTACATGCCGCCCTTCTCCACGGCGAAGTTCCAGCCCATGAACTCACCGACGAGCACGATCCCCACGCCGAGCGCCCAGATGTGCATCGGCGCCAGCACCTGGCGCAGCGCCGGGCGCTCCGGCGTCGACGCCGCGGTCCTGACGCCGGCCGGGGCGTCCTCGGGGGCGCTCACGCCGACCGCGCCGACGTCACGTCACCCGCGGGCGGCGGGCCGTCGAGGGGGTCCGGCGCGTTGACCAGCGTCGCCTCGTCGTGGGTGCGGGCGACGCGCACCATGTCCACCAGCAGCCACGCCGCGATGAGCGCACTGAGCACCCAGGCGACGAGCTCCACCACGGCGACCGAGCTCACGGCGTCCTCCCGGTGTCGGTGTCCGACGTGCGGTCCGACGGGGCCGGACCGAACTTCTCGTCGATGACCTCGCGGTACTCGCGGATCGAGGTTCGGTAGACGAAGCCCAGGTAGAGGGCGAGCAGCAGCGCCGTCCCGACCAGGGCGAGGACGTCGATGTCGTACTTGTCGTCGCTGGCCTGGTTGGCCTCCACGGCGGCCGCGATCGTCGCCAGGTCCGCGGTGCCCGAGTCGATCATCTTCTGGTACTGCACGCGCTCGCCCGGGGTCAGCGGCAGCTCGGCGAGCGGGCGGGCGTCGACGGTCGGGGTCTCCGCGGCCTCGGTGAGGTAGGTGGTGGCGAAGAGCGTCACGAAGATGAGGGCGAGCACCACGACGGCGTCGAGGAGCTGGCCGCGCACGGACTGCTGGGGCGGCCGGTACGCCGCCGGGGCGCCGGTGGCGGCCGGTGCCGGGGTGGCGGCGTCGTCGGTCACGAGGCACCCCCCGCCCGCGCCGCGCGCTTCGCGTCGAGGTTCTCGATGTCGGGGCGGTAGACCTGGTCCTGCGCCAACCGGTAGCGCCGGACGAGGGCCAGGGCGGAGGCGGTGTTGAGCCCGCCGAGCGCGAGCATCGCCAGGCCGAGCACGACCACCAGGGCCGGCCCGGGCACCGACGGCGCCGAGGCCAGGAACACGAACACGAGCACCACCCACATGGCGACCGTGCTGCCGACCGCCAGGAGCCGGTCGCGGCGCACCAGGGCCGCGATGCGTTCGTCGAGCGTCGCCATGACCGTGCCTCCGTCCACCGCGGCACCGGCGAGCAGCGGCGGCGGGCGCGGGTCGATGAGGGGTCCGTGCATTGGTCTCATGGGAAGACCATGACCGCCGCCACGATAGGAGACCCACGCCACACCGTGTCAAGACCGCGTGAGGACCGGGCTCAGCCGGCGGGCCACTCCGCGTCGTCCTCGACGCCGAACACGATGATCCTCAGCTGCCGGCGCGAGCGCTCCAGGTGCGCCCGCATCGCCTCGGCGGCGCCGTCGGCGTCGCCGGCGCGCACCGCGTCGTAGACGGCCCGGTGGTCCCGGAGGGTCTCCTCGACCGGCTCGCGGAACGGCAGCAGGTCCCGCGGGCTGAAGAGCTCGCTGCGGGCGGACTCGATGGCCTCCTCGAGCCGCTCGTTGCGGGCGGCCCGGGCCAGCGCGACGTGGAAGCGCGAGTCGGCCTGGCGGAAGGCGGTGCGCCCGATGACGCCGTGCAGCGCGTCCACCGCTTCGCGGACCGGGACGAGGCTGCTCTCGGTGTGCCGGCGTGCGGCGAGCACGGCGGTCTCGGTCTCCAGCGCGATCCGGAAGTCGAGGATGTCGTCCATCTCGCCGACCTGCTCCCGCATCCGCGCCCGCCAGGCCTCGGCGGGGCGGCGCAGCTCGGTGACGTAGGTGCCGCCGCTGGAGCCGCGCCGGACCTCGACGTAGCCGTCCTCGCGGAGCTGGCGGATGGCCTCGCGCAGGCTGATGCGGGCCACCCCCAGCTGCTCGGCCAGCTCCCGCTCGGCCGGCAGGCGCTCGCCCGGGCTGACGTCGCCGCGGTGGATCCGCATCCGGAGGTGGTCGGCCACGGCCTGGGCCAGCGTGGTGGACGTGACCTGCCGGGCCATGATCGTGAGGGTACCGCTCCCGTCACCCTGCGTGATCCACCGACGGCCGCCGCGGTGTGACGGGGTTGACACCCCGACCCCGGCCCGGTTGCCTGACCAATGGTCCTAAAGCCACACCAACCAGGCCCGACATGGTCGTCGGTCGTCGCGACGGAGGAGGCCGGCATGGGTGACGCACGGAGTGATCTGCGGGAACGCGCCGAGGCCGACGGCATCGAGTTCTTCCTGGCGCTGTTCGTCGACCTGCACGGCAAGCCGTGCGCGAAGGCGGTGCCGTTCTCGTCGTTCGACCTGCTCATGGACGGGGGCGCCGGGTTCGCCGGCTTCGCCGCCGGCGACCTCGGGCAGTCGCCCGCGGACCCCGACGTCCTCGCCGTCCCGGACCCCGCGTCGTACACGAAGCTGCCGTGGAAGCAGGGCGTCGCGGTGCTCCACTGCGACCCGCACGTCGACGGCCGACCCTGGCCCTACGCGCCGCGGGTGATCCTGCGCCGCCAGCTCGACGAGCTGGCCGAGAAGCGCGGCTGGGTGTTCAAGACCGGCACCGAGCTCGAGTACAGCCTGCTGCGGCGCCGGGAGGACGGCGGCCTCGAGGTCGCCGACCCGCAGGACACCGCGGCCAAGCCCTGCTACGAGGTCAAGGGCCTGACGCGCATGTGGGACCACCTCTCGACGGTGTCGAAGGCGCTGAACACCCTGGAGTGGGGCAACTACGCCAACGACCACGAGGACGGCACCGGCCAGTTCGAGAACAACTGGCACTACAGCGACGCCCTGACCACGGCCGACCGCGCGATCTTCTTCCGCTACATGATCCACATGCTGGCGCACGACGCCGGCATGGTCGCGACGTTCATGCCCAAGCCCTTCAGCCACGTCACCGGCAACGGCATGCACATCCACCAGAGCCTGTGGACCAACGAGGGCGAGGCGCTGTTCGACGACGACACCGACTCGCTCGGCATGTCCCGCACCGGCTATCACTACCTGGGCGGGTTGATCGAGCACGGCCGGGCGTCGGCCGGGATCATCTGCCCGACCGTCAACTCCTACAAGCGCATCGGCGTCGGTGCCCCGACGTCGGGCTCGACGTGGGCCCCGGCCTACGTCGCCTACGGCGGCAACAACCGGTCGGTCATGCTGCGGGTGCCCGAGGGCGGGCGCGTCGAGCACCGCGGAGTCGACGGGTCGGCCAACCCCTACCTGGCCGCGACCGTGCTGCTCGCCGCCGGCCTCGACGGCATCGACCGGGAGATCGACCCGGGCGCGCGCACCGAGGACAACCTGTTCGCGCTCGCCTCCGACGAGGTCCGTGCCCGCGGCATCCGCCACCTCCCGCGCACCCTCGACCGCGCGGTCGAGGAGCTCGTCGCCGACGACGTCCTGCGGGCCGCCCTCGGCAAGACCTCGGGCGGCGACTTCGTCGACTACTTCGCCGCCGTGAAGCAGCAGGAGTTCGACGACTACCACGCCTCGGTCTCGGACTGGGAGGTCCGGCGCTACCTGACGCAGGCCTGAGCCGACCGGGTCGTGAGCGTCACCGCTCGCTCGGGACGCCCCCGCACGCCGTCCACACCATGGCGGCGGTGCGCCAGGCCCAGTCGTCGGTGAGGGGCTCGCCGCGCACGGCGTGGGCCAGCCACGACCCGGTCAGCAGGTCCTCGGCCATCGCGTAGTCGGCCTGCCCGCGCAGGGCGCCCGCCTCCACCCCGGCCCGCAAGCACGTGCGGAATCGGCGGTGGCGGGGCTCGACCACGTGGCGGCGGAACTGCGCGCGCACCCCGGGGTCGGTGCTGTCGCCCAGCGCCGTGGCCGCCAGCGAGGTCGCGTCGGCCTCCAGGACGAAGCGCCGGAAGCGCGCGAGCTCGGCGACCAGGTCGGCGAAGGGGTCGCCCGACGGCGCCGGCGGCGTGTCGTGCCCGATCGTGCCGATGGCCGCGATCGCGAGCTCCGTCCGGCCGGCCCACCGGCGGTAGACCGCCGCTCGCGTGGTGCCCGCGTCCTCGGCCACGGCGGCGACCGACAGGCCCTGCACGCCGGACGTCCGGAGGTGGCGCAACGCCACCGAGAGCACGGTGCGGTCGATCTGCGTGTTGCGGGGACGCCCGGCGACCGCGGCGGCGCCCTCGCCGTTCGCGACGCGTTCCGTCGGCGGAGCG
The DNA here is from genome assembly GCA_029266415.1 of Actinomycetospora sp. GTDB lineage: Bacteria > Actinomycetota > Actinomycetes > Mycobacteriales > Pseudonocardiaceae > Actinomycetospora. The sequence continues at coordinate 19,378 of JAQSWW010000037.1, forward strand.
GCCGGGACGGGCTCGGTCTCGTCGGCGTGGGGCACGACGGGATAGGTGTCCGGTGGAGGGTGATCCACAAACGTGTCGTATCCCTGATCGGGACCGATGGACCGCGAGTGACCCCGAGGCGTGTTCAGCGCGTTGCGCCGATCGAGTGGATCGGAGACAGGAGCCGCGGCATTGTTCTCAGGATCGGCACCCTGCGTGTTGCCCTGCGCCGCAGACGCCCGCTAGCGTCCACTGTGATCCGATACACAACTGGTCCGTATCGCAGGGGCGATGGGGGCTGCCGGCGGAAGGGGCGCCCCGTGATCACTCGACGCGACCTGGACCTCATCACCTCCAGCACCCTCGACCTGCCGGCGGTCGGCGCCGCCGGCGCCGGTCACCCCGCGACGGCGACCTTCCTCGCCGACACCGAGTACGTGCTGGTCCGCGAGGGCCCGCCGCCCCTGGAGGGCTGGTCGCTGCACTGCCGCCGCGAGGGCCGGGTCGTCCAGTCCGTCCCGCTCGCCCCGCGCGGCGCCGCACCGCGGGTGCGCCCCGCCGTCGCCCAGGCCGTGGCCGTGCGCGTGCTCGCCGAGCGCGGGGTGTTCGTCAGCGGCTGGAACCAGGCGGACGACGAGGTCCGCGACGTCGTGCGCTTCGTCGCCCGCCGGCCGCGTGGGGCGGGCGCGCTCCCGGTCTGAGGTCCTGCCAGGGTGGCCCGGTGGGCGCGGACGTCTGGGTCGTGGCCGGGGCGCCCGGCGCGGGCAAGAGCACCGTGGCCGACGGGCTGCTCGCGCTCCTGCGCCCCGTGCCCGCGCTGCTCGACAAGGACACGCTGTACGGCGGCTTCGTCGCCGCGACGCTCGCGGCGGCCGGGCGGTCGGACGGTGAGCGCGAGGGTCCCTGGTACGACGACCACGTCAAGGTGCACGAGTACGCGGGGCTGACCGCGGCGGCGCGGGAGATCCGCTCGCGTGGGTGCCCGGTACTGCTCAGCGCCCCGTTCACCGGCGCGATCCGCGACCCGGCGCGCTGGCGGGCGTGGGTGGACGAGCTCGGCGGGGAGCCGGTGCGCCTGGTCTGGGTCTCGTGCGACGCCGCCACCCTGCGCCGGCGGCTGGAGGCGCGCGGCCGCCCGTACGACGCCGGCAAGCTCGCCGATTTCACCGCGTTCACGGCCCGCATCCGGCCGGACGTCCCGCCGCCGGTCCCGCACCTGGCCGTCGACAACGGCGGCGAACGGGAGAGGATCGAGGCCCAGCTGCGGCGTGGGCTGGCCCGCGTCGCGACGCCCGGGGCCTGACCGCAGGCCCGGCGGCCCCCCCGGACGCCGGGCCTGCACGTCGGTCCTCAGTGGATGTGCGAGCCCCCGTTCACGTCGTAGGTGGCGCCGGTGATGTAGCCCGACTCCTCCCGGCACAGGTACGTGATGAGGTCCGCGACGTCGTCGACGCGCCCGTTGCGCCCGACCGGGATGCCGGCGAGCAGTGCGGTCTTGCGCTCGCCCTCGAGCGCGCCACCCGTGATGTCGGTGTCGATGAGCCCGGGCGCGACGCTGTTGACCGTCACCCCGGCCGGGCCGAGCTCGCGGGCCAGGGCACGGGCGAAGCCGAGCTGGCCGGCCTTGGCGGCGGAGTAGGCGACGCCCCCGAACACGCCGCCGCCGCGCTCGGCGGACACCGACGAGAGGAAGACGATGCGACCGAATCCGCGCTCGGCCATACCGGGCGCGAGACGGCGGGTGACGTTGTAGGCGCCGCGGATGTTCACGGCGAACACCCGCTCCCACTCGGGGGCGGTGACCTCGAGGAACGGGACCGGTGAGGTGATCCCGGCGTTGTTCACCACGGCGCCGACCGGGGGCAGGGCCCCGGTGACGGTGGCCAGGGCGGTGTCGACGGAGGCGTCGTCGGTGACGTCGCATGCCGCCCCGAGGGCGGCGACGCCGTGGGCGGCGGCCACCGAGTCGGCGGTCTCCTTGGCGCCGGCCTCGTCGAGGTCGAGCACCGCGACGTTCCAGCCGGCGGCGGCGAGGGCGTGGGCGGTGGCGCGGCCGATGCCGCGGCGGGAACCGGCGCCGGTGACGACGGCGGTCATGTCGGACGTGGACACAGGGGTCTCCTGGAGTTCGGGCGGGTCAGGCGGAGGGCGGCGAGGGGTCGGCCGGCCAGGGCGCGCGGTCGTCGAGCTCGGCCTTGATGCGGGCGACGACGGCGTCGGTGGACAGGCCGTACCGGTCGTGCAGCGTGGGCAGCGCGCCGGCGGCGAGGAACTCGTCGGGCAGGCCGATCTGGCCGAAGCGCGTGGCCACGCCGGCCAGGGCGAGGGACGTGGCGACGGCCTCGCCCAGGCCGCCGACGACGGTGTGGTTCTCGCAGGTCAGCACGAGCCGGTCGGAGCGGGCGGCGCGGACGATCGCCTCGCGGTCCAGCGGCTTGATCGTCGGCACGTGCAGCACGGCGACGTCGACGTGGTCGGCCTCGAGACGGGCGGCGGCCTGCAGCGCGCGCATCGTCATCAGGCCGGTGGAGATGAGCAGGACGTCGCGGCCGGTGCGCAGCTCGGCGGCCTTGCCGAGCTCGAAGCGGTAGTCGTACTCGTCGAGCACGGTGGGCACCGACCCGCGCAGCAGGCGCAGGTAGGTCGGCCCGTCGTGCTCGGCGAGCGCGGGCACGGCGGCCTCGATGTCGACCGAGTCGCAGGGGTCGACGATCGTGAGGTTCGGGCAGCCACGCAGGATCGCGAGGTCCTCGGTGGCCTGGTGGCTCGGGCCGTAGCCGGTGGTGAGGCCGGGCAGCCCGCCGACGACGTTGACGTTGAGCCCGGGCTCGGCGATGTCGAGGCACAGGAAGTCGTAGGCGCGACGGGTCGCGAACACCGAGTAGGTCGAGGCGAACGGGACCAGGCCGACCTCGGCCATCCCGGCGGCCGCGCCGAGCAGGACCTGTTCGGCCATGCCCATCTGGAAGAAGCGGTCCGGGTGCGCGGAGCGGAAGACGTGCATGTCGGTGTACTTGGCGAGGTCCGCCGAGAGACCGACGATCTCGGGGCGCTCCTCGGCGAGCGCGGCGAGGGCGTGCCCGAACGGCGCGGGGGTGGTGCGCTGGTCGGCGTCGGCGAACGACGCGATCATCGCCGAGGTGGTGAGCCTCTTCTTCGGTGCTGCGGTGGTCATCGGGTGTGTCCTTCCTGGATGGTCGGGCTCCGCTCCCCTATCGGCGTGCTCGTCGTGATGTCTCCCGCCAGGAGCTGGTCGCGCGCGGTCTGCCACTCGTGCTCCTCGACCCGCAGGAAGTGCGCCTTCTCGCGGGTCTCGAGCATCGGGACGCCGCGTCCGGGGCGGGTGTCGCACAGCAGCACCGACGGGGCGGTGGGGTCGGCGGTGAGCTCGTCGGCGGCGGCCACGAGGGCCGCGACGTCGTTGCCGTCGACCCGCCGGACGGCCCAGCCGAAGGCGCGCCACTTGTCCTCGAGCGGATCGATCCGCAGCACGCCGGCGGTCGGTCCGTCGGCCTGCAGGCCGTTGACGTCGACCACGGCGAGGACGTTCGAGAGTCCGTGGTGGGCGCAGGACATCGCCGCCTCCCACGTGGAGCCCTCGTCGAGCTCGCCGTCGGAGAGCAGGTTCACCACGCGGGCCGGGTTGCCCAGGTGGCGCAGGCCCAGCGCCATGCCGGTGGCGACGCCGAGCCCGTGGCCCAGCGACCCGCCGGAGATCTCCATGCCGGGGGTGTACGAGGCCATGGCCGACATCGGCAGGCGCGAGTCGTCGGAGCCGTAGGTCTCGAGCTCCTCGGCCGGGATGATGCCGGCCTCCGCGAACGCGGCGTAGGCGGCGATCGCGTAGTGCCCGATGGAGAGCAGGAAGCGGTCGCGCTGCGGCCACTCCGGGTCGTGCGGCCGGAAGCGGAGCACGTCGCCGAAGAGGACGGCGAGCACGTCGGCGACGCCGAGGGCCTGGCCGATGTAGCCCTGGCCCTGCACCTCGCCCATGTCCAGGGCGTAGCGCCGGATGCGGTAGGCGGCGTCGCGCAGCCGCGCGATGCGATCAGCGTCGGTCGGCGCGGGGCGATCGGTGGGTGTGGGACTGGTCAGAGAAGTCATGGAGGTCCTCCTTCGGGGGACGGGCCGTCAGCGGCCGGTGGGGGTGGACTCGGCGGACGTCGCCTCGCCACGGACCGGGGAGGCCAGGGCGAAGGACCGCTCGAGGGCCTCCACCTCGGCGCGCTCGCTACGCCCCCAGGTCTCGCGGGTGAGCAGCGTCGCGGCGACGCCGAGCAGGCCGTAGACGCTGATGAGCAGGGCCGGGCCGATCCAGCCGAAGCCGGCGAACAGGGCGGTGGCGATGAGCGGGGTGAACCCGGAGACCACGGCCGACAGCTGGTAGGCCAGGGACGCGCCGGTGGTGCGGGTCCGGGCGGCGAACAGCTCGGAGAACCAGGCCCCCTGCACGCCGGCCAGCGAGTTCTGGCAGATCGCGTAGCTGACGACGAAGGCGAGGACGACCGCGACGGCGGTGCCCGTGTTGAGCAGCACGAACAGCGGGATGCCCCACAGCAACGTGACGACGGTGCCGAAGAGGTAGACCGGCCGGCGTCCGACGCGGTCGGTGAGCGCGCCCCAGCCGATCGTCGCGCCGATGCCGAGCGCGGAGGCGATCATCGTCGCGGTGAGGCTGATGCCGCGGTCGGCCAGCCCCTCGCTGACCAGGTACGACAGGACGAACGTGACCGTGACCGCGTAGCCCGCAGTCTCGGTGACGCGCAGGCAGAACGCTCGCAGGATGTTGCGCCAGTCGGTGCGCAGCACCTCGGTCAGCGGGTTCTTCGCGATGTTGCCCTCGTCCTTGAGCTCCTCGAACTCGGGCGACTCCTCGACCTTGAGGCGGATGACGATGCCGACGACGATCAGGACCGCACTGAGCAGGAAGGGGACCCGCCACGCCCAGTTGTCGCCGAGGGGCACGCTGGCCAGGAAGGCGAGGTTGGCCAGCAGCAGGCCGACCGGGAAGCCGGCCTGGGTGATGCCGGTGTAGAGGCCTCGTCTGCGCCAGGGAGCGTGCTCGAAGCACATGAGGATCGCCCCGCCCCACTCGGCGCCGAAGGCCAGGCCCTGGACCACACGGACCAGCACGAGCAGGACCCCGGCCCAGATGCCGATCTGGTCGTACGTGGGCAGGGCGCCGATGAGGACGGTCGCGACGCCCATCAGCAGCAGCGAGGCGACGAGCACCGGCTTGCGGCCGATCTTGTCGCCGAGGTAGCCACCGATGATGCCGCCGAGCGGGCGGACGGCGAACCCGATGCCGAGCGTGGCGAACGAGAGCAGGGTCCCCGACAGCGGGTCGTCGGCGGGGAAGAAGACGGTGTTGAAGTACAGGGCCGCGGCGATGCCGAAGCCGATGAAGTCGTAGGTCTCGATGGTGGCGCCCACCGAGGCGCCGATGGCGACCCGCTTCCGGGAGGGCGTGCCCTCGACGGGGTGGCGGGTGCTGGGCCCCTCGGGGCCGGGGTCGGCCGGTGGCGCGTTCCGTTCGGTCATGGGTGATCTCCGCTGATCGTGGGGATGCGAACGAGGGTGGCTGCCGCGCGTCGGCCGACCCCTACAGTCGACTGTCAACAGTCGGCTGTTGGAGCAAGATGGTGACGGCGTACGCGCGCCACTGTCAACAGTCAGCAGGAAAGTCGTCGGTGCTCGTGACCTGCGACGATCAGGCAGAGATCAGCACAGAGAGCAGCACGGAGATCAGCACGGAGCGCCCGGGACGATCACCGGGAGATCGACGTCGGGGTGGTGTCCGTCAGTCCGCGGCGGGCGCGAAGTGCTCGGCCGCGGCGGCCATGTGCTCGTTCACGACGGCCAGCGCCGCGTCGAGCTCCCCCTCCGCGATGGCGTCGACGATCGGGGCGTGGCGATCGCCGGCCATCATCACCGGCGAGCCCTCGGCGTCGCCGGCCATGATCGTCACGCGGATACGGCCCTCGAGCGCGCGCCATGCCTCGACGAGCATCGTGTTGCCGGCGAGACGGCACAGGAGCAGGTGGAAGCCGAGGTCGGCCTCGACGCGATCGGCGAAGTCGCCCGTACCCAGGTCGGCGAGGGCAGCACGCAGCGTCGCCACGGCGTCGTCCCGACGCGGCGAGGCGATGATCTCGGAGACCGCGAGGCCCTCGAGCGCGGCTCGCACCCGGAACAGCTCGCGCACCTCGGTGGCGGAGAGCCGGTTGACCCGCAGCATCCCGCGGTTCCCCGCGGTGACCAGGCCCTCCTGCTGGAGGTGGCGCAGTGCCTCGCGCACGGTGCCGCGGCTGACGCCGAGGTGGCCCGACAGCTCGACCTCGCCCAGATGGTCGCCCGGGCGGTAGCGCCCCGACGTGATCGCCGAGCGCAGCGCGGCCAGCGAACGCTCGCGCAGCGTGCTGCGGTCCAGGCTCGTCAACGGCTCGGTGGTCACCGGGCACCCCTCTCGACGAGGCGATCGTAGTCGGTCGTCTGCCGACAGTCCGGTCTCGGTTGTCGACAGGTGGACGGGAAGCTGGCACCGACGCGTGACCGCAGCCCGTCCGACCGTGGTGGCCGTCGACGCCCGCGATCCCGCGTCCCTGGCCGCGTTCTGGTGCGCCGTGCTCGGCACTGACGTCGTCCAGCGCTGGACCGACGCGCATGGCACCGCCTACATCGGGATCGG
>JAQSWW010000218.1:0-765 GCA_029266415.1 Actinomycetospora sp.
GTCCACGAGGAGTCCCGCGGCACCTACGGCTGGCCGCGCGTGCACGCCGAGCTGACCCTCGGGCTCGGCCTGGCGGTCAACCACAAGCGGGTCGCCCGGCTGATGCGCGAGGCCGGCATCCAGGGCCTCTACCGGCGACGACGCCACGGCTGCACCGTCCGCGACCCGGCCGCCGACCCCTACCCCGACCTGGTCGAGCGGCGCTTCAGCGTTGAGGCACCGGATCAGCTGTGGTTCACCGACATCACCGAACACGGCACCGAAGAAGGCAAGCTGTACTGCGCGGCGGTCCTCGACGCCTACTCGCGAAGAATCATCGGCTGGTCCATCGACGACAACATGCGCACCGCGCTGGTCACCGACGCCCTCGGCATGGCCATCACCCGCCGGCGCCCGACTCCAGCCAACTCCACGATCATGCATTCCGACCACGGCTCTCAATTCACCTCGTGGGCGTTCGGGCAACGCCTGCAAGCCGACGGACTACTCGGGTCGATGGGCTCGATCGGTGACTGCTACGACAACTCGATGATGGAGTCCTTCTGGGGCACCATGCAACTCGAGCTACTCGACTCACGGACCTGGAAGACCCGCGCCCAACTTGCCAACGCGATATTCGAATGGATAGAGTGCTGGTACAACCCCAAACGGCGCCATTCCCGTATCGGAATGCTCAGCCCACTGGACTACGAAGCCCACCACACCGACCCCGATCAAGATCACTGACCCCACACCGTCGGTGTCCGGTGCCAGGGGCCAACCTCA
>JAQSWW010000218.1:773-13091 GCA_029266415.1 Actinomycetospora sp.
GGAATGCTCAGCCCACTGGACTACGAAGCCCACCACACCGACCCCGATCAAGATCACTGACCCCACACCGTCGGTGTCCGGTGCCAGGGGCCAACCTCACTTCGGGCGCGCGCCGGTCGAGGCAGCTCGGAGGGGTCGCAGCAACGCTGCGGCCCCTCTGTTCGTGTCCTCCCGCGTCTGTGCGGACCAGCTCGGCTCTACCGATGTGCGCTCGCTCGACGTCGTGCGGCATGACGGCTGTCGACGGCGGAGAGAACGGTCATGAGCGCCGTGAGTGCGAGTGTGCCGACGGCGATGGTCGACAGTGCCGTGTCGAGGGGGAGCGCGGTCGTGAGGAGACCGACCAGCAGGGCCGGGAGTCCGGCGCCCAGGAAGAAGGCGGAGTAGACGGCGGCGGCAGTGCCGCTGGCCCGCTGTGGCGGGGCCATCGTGGCGACGATGGTGGTCGCCCCGCTGTAGAGCAGGCCGTTGGCCAGGCCGGCGATGACGCAGGCCACCAGGACCGCGACGAGGGAGTCCACGCCGGGCGCGAGGACGACGAGCGATCCCGCCAGGGCGACCAGGCCCACGAGTTGGGAGCGACGGGGTCCCAGTCGGGTGACCGCGGGGACGGTCAGCGTCGAACAGACCAGGAGCGCCCCGGCGAGACCTCCGGCCACGAGCGGGTCACGGAGGCCGAGGAAGCGTTCGGCGACCGAGGAGATCAGCCCGAGGACGAGACCGACCACGGCCCAGCCGAGGAAACCGTTCGCGGCAGCGACGACGAGGGCCCGCCGGACGGTGCGGGTCATGTCGGGTTCGCCGTCGGTGGCGGGCGCCTCTCGGTCGGGCGGGGGCCCGGGCTCGGGGTCGCGCACGCTGCCGAGCCCGATGAACACGACGCCGAGCAGCACCACGTCCACGCCGAAGGGCAGGAGGCCGGGACTCGGGCCGAACCCGGTGAGTGCGCCCCCGAGGACGGGGCCCAGACCCGTGCCGAGGATGAACACCGTCGCCGACACCAGGCCCGCGCGCACCTTGTCCGCGCCGCTGGTCGCGACCGCGACTCCGGCGCCGGTCACGATGGCGAGCGCGACGCCGTAGGCGACACGCCCGAGGATCAGCCAGCCGGTGCTCGTCGCGAGGGCGAGAGCGATCGATCCGGCGGCCGCGACGGCGATACCGGAGCGCATGACCCGACGCGGGGAGAAGCGGTCGCCCAGGGGGCCCAGCAGGAACACCGCGGGCACGCTGACCAGGGGGTACACCGCGTAGATGGCCGTCAACGTCGCATCGCTGAAGCCGAGCTGCGCCTGGTAGGCGGGGTAGAGCGAGCTCGGGATGCCGGCGCCGGCTGCCCCCAGGGCGAGCAGCGCGAGCGCCCACGCCCGTGCGGGCCGTGATGGCGCCCGGGACGAGCCCTCAGAGGCCTCCGTCCTGGCCGGCGAGGACGCAGCGGCACTCATGACCATGACGATGCGCCGACTGGAGTGTTAGCACCAGCTCACATCTTTTCATCGAGCGCGTAGCATCGCTACATGATCGATTCGCGGTTGAGGACGCTGCAGCTCGTGGCTCACCACGGCTCGGTGAGCGCGGCGGCCAGGGCGTTGCACTTCACCTCGTCCGCGGTGTCCCAGCAGTTGCGTGGGCTCTCCGACGAGCTCGGGGTGGCGCTGGTGCGACAGGTCGGTCGTCGGATGGAACCCACAGCGGCCGGACACATCCTGCTGCGCCACGTCGAGGCGTTGCACGCTCGCGCCGAGCTCGCGCGCGCGGAGCTCGCCGGCGTGGAGGACTCGCCGGGAAGGATCGGTCTGTGCGGGTTCTCCACCGCGGCGGCGCGGTTCCTCGTCCCCACGGCCGCCGCGCTGCGCGAGCGGTTTCCCGGATCGGCGATCCAGGTCGTGGAGGCCGAGCCGGCACGCTGCATCGAGCTGTTGCTCGCCGGCGACTGCGACCTGGCGTTGCTCGTGGTCGACGACCGTGTCCCGCCCGAGACCGACGAGCGCTTCGAGCAGCACGCCGTGCTCGACGACCCGATCGACCTCGCTGTCCCGGTCGGGCACCGCCTCACCACCCAGCCCGAGGTGACACTGCGCGATGCCGCATCCGAGTCGTGGATCACCTGTCGTCCCGGCAGCGCCTATCACCGCCTCACCCTCGCGGCGTGCCAAGCCGCCGGCTTCCGCCCGACCGTCGCCCACTACGCCGAGGAATGGGACACCGGCACCGCGCTGGTCGCCCACGGCTTCGGGATCTTCATGCTCCCCCGGCTGGCCCCGGTGCATCCGGGCACCGACGTGGTGCGGCTGCGCCTGACCGGAACGGCAGCCCCGGTGCGTCGGATCGTCGCAGTGACCCGCGCGGGCGGCGCCGCGCAGCCCGTCATCGTCCACGCGTTGACGTCGATCACGAGTGTCGCCGGGTCGATCCTGGTGTAGATCGGGCACGTCAGCGGCAGGATTGGTGTTCCCCGCTCACGTCACCGCGGCGAGCGCACACATGCCCGCCGCGAGGGCGATGAGCACCGGGTCGAGCGTGATCGCCGGCGCGATCGGCGCGAGCACGCCGGCGGCGGTCAGCCACACCGTGGCGTCGAGCACCCCCGCTCGGTCGCTGTGCCCGTACCCGGTGCCCTGCCACGCTGGGCGGGTGGCCGTCGTCCTGTTCGCCGGGGTGTTCGTGCGGGACCACGACCTCGCCCGGTCCTGGTACGTCCGGCTCCTCGGCGCCGAGCCGACCTTCCTCGCGTCGCCGACGGAGTCGGTGTGGGAGCTCGCCGAGCACCGGTGGCTCTACATCAAGCAGGACCCGGGACGCGCGGGGTACGCCGAGCAGACGATCTTCGTCGACGACCTCGACGCGATGGTCGCGCGTGCCGAGCGCCGGGGCGTCCACCCCGACCGCCACGAGACCTACCCGGGCGGCGTGCGCAAGGTCGTCTTCCGGGACGTCGACGGCAACGAGATCGGGCTCGGCGGCCAGCCCGGGTAGGGGTCTCAGCCCGCCCGGCGGACCGGGACCGGACTCGCCCGGCGCAGTCGCGCGGCGGCGTTCTCGGCGAGCAGGGAGTTGCGGCGCCGGACGATGGCGGTCGCGAGTTCGCGGGCCTTCGCGGCGACGCCCTCCGGGTCCTCCTCGGTGAGCGCCCGGGCGGTGCTGCGCTCCACGATCTCGCCGACGATCTCGACGGCCCGGGCGAGCTCGTCGAGCGTGTCGCTGCACCAGTCGAACCGGTCGACACCTTCGGGGCGGCAGGTGTCCTGCTCGAGCACGTCGGTGAGCATCTCGGTCACCTGTCGCGCGAGTCTCGCCGCCGCCTCGTCCTGGTGCACGTCCGCTCTCATCATCGGTCGGGAACACGATGAGGATGACCGCTCACGCCGCCGCCCAATCACCGCACGGCGCGTCGCACAGGGTGCGACGGCGCTCGTCCGGAGGTGTGAGGGGACCCGGCCGGCGGGGGGACACCGACCGGGTCCGTCGCCGACCACGGGGGGCATGATCGGCAGCGAGCATCTTTGCATGTGCACGTTCATCCGCACAGGAGGACCCCGCGCGCCGGGACCCGCGGCATGTGGCCGAGCGCCGTGTCACGATGCCCGTGTCCGACGACGGAAGCTGGGGGCACCGTGCGTATCCGACTCTCCGACGGCCCGTGCCGCGGCGACCACGACCTGTCCGTCGCCGAGGGCGCGAGCCTCCCGGAGGAGTTCCTCGTGCTGGTGGAGAAGGGGCCTCGCCAGAAGGTCAACGACATCTTCGGCGGCTCGATCCCCGGGGTGAACGTGTTCGCCGTGCACCGCCTGGCCCGGCGCGACGGCGACGGCACGCCCGTCTACTCCTTCGCCGGGCGCCGCGAGTCGCGCGGCTACTAGGCCCCGGACACACCACGGCCCCGGGGACGGTGTCCTCGGGGCCGTGTGGTGCGACGTGCGGTCGGCGCTACTTCTTGAAGGCGTCCTTGACCTTCTCGCCGGCCTGCTTGAGGTCGCCCTTGCTCTGGTCCTTCTTGCCCTCGGCGCGCAGCTCCTCGTCGCCGTTGACCGTGCCCGCCGTCTCCTTGACCTTGCCCTTGAGCTTGTCGGACTTGTTGTCGATCTTGTCGTCAGCAGCCATGATCTACAGGTACCCCTGACACGTCCGGACTCAACCCGGTGTGAGCAACACCCACACCGGACCGGGCGCGAACGGCACCGGGAGGCCGTCGGGACCCAGGACGACGGTGGGGTCGGTCGGCGTCGCCCGCGACCACCGCGCGGGGAAGGACCGGCCGTCGCGCAGCACCTCGGCCTCGCCCGAGCCCGTGGTCACCGCGTGGGGCGAGACGGCGCCGGTGGTGTCGCGGATGGCCGACGGGTGGGTCGTGACGTGCTGCACGAGCACGGTGGCTGCGCCGATCGGGTCGCCGCCGCCGGCCGGGACGGCGGGGTCGCCTCCGGGCTCGACGAGGTAGCGGCCGCGCACCGCGTCCCATGTCAGCCCCACGATCGCGGACCCGAAGGCCACCTCGCGGTGGCGGACGACCTCGCCGCCTGCGGGCACGGCGCCGAAGCGCCAGCCGACGTCGCGGGCGGGTGAGGCGCCGTCCGCCGCGCGGAGCAGCGCGGCGGGGTCGGCGTAGAGGTTGACCGGCGCGCGGCGGTCGCCGTCGCGGCGGAACGCGTCGCCCGCCGACTGCGGGGTCAGCGCCACCAGCGAGGCGCCGGCCAGCGTGGCGTCGAGCTCGGGCGCGGAGCCCGAGAAGGCGAGCGCCGGGCGCCCGTAGGCGGCCAGCACGGTCACGTCGGACTCGCGGGCGCTGCGCACCGGCCCCACCGACCCCGGCAGCCGCGCCGAGAACACCGCGAGCAGTCGTGTCGTGCCGCCCTCGACGGGCTCGACGTAGACGACGTCGGCGTCCTCGACGCCCGTCCACGGGCGGCCGGCCGGGGAGTTGTCGACCTTCACCGCGAGCACCGCCGCGCCGGCCGGTGCGGGCAGCCCGGTCAGCGGCGAGGTCCGGCTCCCGCTGCCGGCGCACCCCGCGGCGAGCCCCACGGCGGCGAGCAGGCCGAGGACGACGAGCAGACCCCGCGGCACCGGCCCACCTCCTCGTCACCCCTCGCGGGCCGGGGGACGACCGCGCCCGGCGCCCTATCATCGCGGGGTGACGTCCGCGAGCCCGGAGCCGGTGGGTCCCGGCGACCTGCGTGTCTCCGACGTCGAGCGCGAGCAGGTGCAGCAGTTCCTGTCGCGGGCGATGGTCGCCGGTCAGCTCACGCCGGCCGAGTACAGCGACCGGGCCGCCGCCGCGCTCGCCGCGCGGGTGCGCCGCGACCTCGAGGGGCTGCTCGACGACCTGCCGGGAGCGTCGCTGCACGCGGAGCGCTCGGTCGACGTCCTCGACCTGCAGGCCGGGGTCGGCGGGGCGATCAGCCGGCGGGGGTACTGGCGGGTGCCGCCGCTGGTGCGTGTGCACAGCCGGGTGGGCCGCGTGCTGCTCGACTTCACCGACGCCGAGTGCACCGCGCCCGTCATCGCGATCGAGCTGGCCACGCAGCTGTGCTCACCGGTGATCGTGCTGCCCGAGCACGCGACCGCGGACGTCGACGACCTGCGGATCGCGGCCGGCAAGGTGCGCGACGAGACCGTGCACCGCCGCGAGCGCGGCACCCCGCACCTCGTGGGGAGGTCGAGCGTGGCGCTGGCACAGCTGGGCCCGTCCGCAGGCGTCCTCGTGGTGGTCGTCGGCGGCGTGGTCACCGCGCTCGCGATGGCCCCGCTGCACCGCCGGGCCGCCGCGCAGCGCCGCCACGCGATGCTCGTCGACCGCGTCGTCACCGACCGCGTCGCCCGGCTCACCGGCGCCGAGCGCCGCCGCGCGCGTCGCCACCTGCACCGCGCCGCCGACCTGCCCGTGCCCCGCGCGCTGGGGCTGACCGCGCTGACCGCACTGGTCACGGCCGCCGCAGGTGGGCTCGTCGTCGCGCTGGTCGCCGACCAGCTCGCCGCCGGCCGGCTGGTGGTGCTCGCCCTGCTCACGATGGGCGCGGCCGGGCTCTACGTCGGCGGGCTCGACCTCGAGCGCCGCCGCGCGATGCCCGTGACGCGCCCGTGGCCCACGAGCCCGGGCAAGGCGATCTTCGTTCTCGGCGTGCTGCTGTTCCTCGCCGTGGTCCTGGTCGGCGGCTCGGTCGGGGTGCCCGGCGTCGGCCTCGGCGCGGCCGTGTTCCTGCTGGCCCACCAGGTGGTCACGCGGATCGGGCGCCCGCGCGCCTGCCGCGAGGCGCCCGTGGTGCCCGAGGCGCTGCGGGCCGCGCGTCTGCCCCCGGTCCGCGAGCGCCGCCTGCTGCGCGCGCGCCGTGCGCCGCGTCCCGACCAGGCCCCGGAGCAGGCGCGCCCGGCGCTCCCGCCGCCGCTGTCCGGGCCGGCGATGGGCCGCGCGGTGCCGCCGCCGTCCTCGCGACCGGCGACGCGGGCGATGCCGCCCCCGCCGGTCATCGGGCCCTCCACCCGGCTGGTCGACCTGGCGACGCCCGAGCAGCCGCTGCACCCGCACGACCCGCGCTCGGTCGGCGACTACACGCTCACCGGGCGGCTCGGCTCCGGCGGCATGGGCACCGTCTACCTGGGCCACCGCGCCGGCACCCACGGCGTCGTGGCCATCAAGGTGCTCGCGCCGCACCTGCTCGACGACGTCGACGCGCGGACCCGCTTCCTGCGCGAGGGCCAGACGCTGCAGAAGGTCACCGGCGACTACACGGCGCGGGTGCTCGGGGTCGGCTTCGACGGCTCGATGCCCTACATCGTCATGGAGCGCCTCGACGGCCCGTCGCTGCACGCGTTCGTGGCCGCGTCGGGGGCGGTGACCGACGGCGAGATGCTCACGCGCACCGCCATCGCGCTGGCCCGAGCGCTCGCGGCCCTGCACGCCGACGGCATCACCCACCGCGACCTCAAGCCCGGCAACGTCCTGCTGACCTCGGCGGGCCCGAAGGTCGTCGACTTCGGCATCGCCCGCGTCGTCGGCCAGACCCACCACACGCCGGCCGGGAACATGGTCGGCACCCCCGGCTACATGGCGCCCGAGCAGGTCACGGGCAACGGCGCCGTCCCCGCCACCGACGTGTGGGCCTGGGCGTGCTGCGTGGTGTTCGCGGCGCGCGGCGACCACCTCTTCGACGGCGACAACATCCTCGACATCGCCCGGCGCATCCTCGACGGCCCGGGGCCCGAGGCGTTCGCGGCCGTGCACCGCCTCTCGCCGCGCCTGGTGCCGGTGCTGCGGCGGGCGACGGCGCAGGAGGTCGGCGACCGTCCCCGTGACGGCGCGGCCCTGCTGCGCCTGCTCGACCGCAGCGGCGCCCCCAGCGCCGTGGGTGCTGCGGGCTGGGACCGGTTGATCAGTGGCGGTGCCCGGTGAGCGCGCCGCGCGGCCCACGATCACCGTCGGTCCGCGCTGCTACGGTGCGCTCGCTCCGGCCGGCACGCCGGACGGGCAACGGGACGGACGCGCGTGAGGACGGTGAGTGGTCGGTGGCCTCGTGGGACGACCTGGTGCGGTGGGTCCGCGTGCGCTACGAGGTGATGGCGCAGGACACGCACAGCCTGACGTTCCGGCTCCCGACGTCCGGTGACCGCACGCAGCTCGTCTACGTGCACCACAAGGGCGACGTCGACGGACACGACTGGCTGCAGATCGAGTCGCCCATCGGCCGCCTCGACGAGATCGACGCGCGCCGGCTCCTGGAGCTCGCGGAGGACGCCGTGGTCGGCGGCGCCGCGGCGGTGGGCGGCGTCGCGGTGTTCCGCCACGCCACCCCGCTGGAGGACCTCTCGTTCATCGAGTTCGACGCCCCGTTCCGCCTCGTCACGCGCATCGCCGACCAGCTCGAGCACGCCCTCACCGGCGCCGACCGCTACTAGCCC
Source organism: Actinomycetospora sp. (assembly GCA_029266415.1). Classification (GTDB taxonomy): domain Bacteria; phylum Actinomycetota; class Actinomycetes; order Mycobacteriales; family Pseudonocardiaceae; genus Actinomycetospora. Next base: position 8,667 of record JAQSWW010000218.1, read on the forward strand.
GGAGGCCGCCGTGGACGTCGTCGAGTTCCGGCCCGAACGGTCCCAGTACGCCTACACGTTCGGTGGCGTCGCCCCGATCCGCGAGGTCGACCCCGGCACGGTGCTGCGCCTCTGGTGCGACGACGCCTTCAACGGCGCCCTGACGGCGGCCACCGACCTCGCGAGCGCGAACCTGCGCATCGGCTTCCTCAACCCCCAGACCGGTCCCTTCGCGGTTCGGGGCGCCGAGCCGGGCGACACGCTCGTGCTGCACCTCGTCGACCTCACCCCCGCCCGCGACTGGGGCGCGTCCACGCTGGTCCCGTTCTTCGGGGGGCTCACGGGTACCGACCGCACGGCGCTGCTCAACGACCCGCTCGAGGAGCGCACCTGGATCTACGAGGTCGACCGCGCCCGCTCCACGGTCACCTTCTCGGCCCGGCGTTCGGACCTGACCATCGACCTGCCGCTCGCCCCGATGCTCGGCACGGTCGGCGTCGCGCCGGCGCTCGGGGAGGTGCGCTCGTCGCTCACCCCCGACGCCTTCGGCGGCAACATGGACACCCCGGAGATGCGCGCCGGCACCACCTGCTACCTGCCGGTCAACGAACCGGGCGCCATCTTCTCGGTCGGCGACGGGCACTACCGCCAGGGCGAGGGCGAGTCCTGCGGCACCGCGGTCGAGGGCGCCATGGACGTCACGCTGATCGTCGACCTGGTGAAGGGCTCGTCCCCGCTCTGGCCGCGCCTCGAGAACGACGACGAGATCGCCGTGGTGGGCTCGTCGCGCCCGCTCGAGGACGCCTGGCGGATCAGCCAGGTCGAGATGATCGCGTGGCTCGGCGAGTTGCTCGGCCTCGACCGTCTCGACGCCTACCAGCTGCTCACGCAGGTGTCCCTGGCGCCGCTGGCCAACGTCGTCGACACCAACTACAGCGCGGTCACCAAGGTGTCCAAGGCGGTCGTGCCCGGGCTGCGGCCCCACGACGGCCTGCACGCCGACCTGCGCGCCCGCGCAGCGTCCCTGATCTGAGGAGCACCGTGGACCTCCAGCTGAACGGCCGCACCGCCCTCGTCACCGGCGGCAGCCGCGGCATCGGGCGGGCCGTGGTGGAGTCTCTGGCCACCGAGGGCGCCACGGTCGCCTTCTGCGCGCGCTCGGCCGACGGGGTGCGTACCGCCGAGAAGGAGATGCGCGACGCCGGGCACGACGTCCACGGCGCGACGGTCGACGTCACCGACGGCGAGGCGCTCGCGAGGTGGGTGCGCGAGAGCGCCGCGACCCATGGCGGCATCGACGCGGTCGTCGCCAACGTCTCCGCGCTCGCGATCCCGTCCACCGAGGAGAACTGGGCGGCCGGGTTCGCCACCGACATGCTGGGCACGGTGCGCCTGGTCGAGGCCGCGCTACCCGCGCTCGAGGAGAGCGACGCGGGCGCGATCGTGGCGATCTCGAGCGTGTCCGGTCGCGAGATCGACTTCGCGGCGGGCCCCTACGGGACGTTCAAGGGCGCGATCGTGCACTACGTCCAGGGCCTCGCGTACCAGCTCGCCGGGCGGGTGCGCGCCAACACCGTCTCGCCGGGCAACGTCTACTTCCCGGGCGGGGTCTGGGAGAACATCGAGTCCGACGACCCGGAACTGTTCGCGCACGCCCTGGGCCTGAACCCCACGGGCCGCATGGCGACGCCCGAGGAGGTCGCGCGGGCCGTGACGTTCCTCGCCAGCCCGGCGGCCACGTTCATCAGCGGCACGAACCTCGTCGTCGACGGGGCGCTGACGCGGGGGGTGCAGCTCTAGCGGGCCGCGGGCGTCGGGACGAGCGCGCCGAGCACGGCGCGCACCCCGTCCACGGCCGCGGACAGGGCGCGGGCGAGGGCCCGGCCCCATGCGCGCAGCAGGCCGGACACGCCGGCGTCGGTCACGGCGGGCCGCGGCACGAGCACCAGGGCCGCCGAGGGCTCGGGACGCTCGATGGTGGCGACGGCGCCGGGCAGGCACTCGGGCTCCGGGGCGACCCGCGGGGCCGGCACGAACGGGCACCAGGCGTCGCCGCCGTCACCGCCCAGCTCGCGACCACCGTCGCGCGGCGCGGGGACGCGCCGGGGCGGGTGCTGGTCGGGGTCCATCCTGGAGTCCTCTCGCCGGGGCAACGCTGTGGTGCTCATCGGTCGGCGGCGCGGTGCCGTTAGCACCGGGTGCCCGAGGCCGCCACTCAGCGCGAGCGACCGGGACCAGCGGTGACCGTCCACGACGGAGTGACACCGGAGCGCCACTCACCGCAGCGTGCGGTCCGGTCGTGGAAGCCCGGACGGATACCCCGCGACGTCACCGTCCCCGACGCGTTGCCTGCGTGCGGGCCGATCGCTCCAGGACCGGTCCGCACGGTCGGACCGACCCCGCGCGTCCGACGACACGGGTCCGACCGACACGGGAGGTGGTGGCTCGAGTGGCGGGCACACACGCTCGCTCGTCGGGTCGGCGCCGGGCCGCCGAGGCCGCCGAGGACGACGGGTACGGCCAGGACGTCGAGCAGGCGACCGGCCGTCGCCGGGCGCGCGACGACGGCGACCGGTCCGCGCAGGACAGCGACTACGGCGACGTCGCCGCCCGCATCGCCGCGAGCGCCGCCCCGTCCTCGCCGCCGGTCGGCTTCCCCTCCGCGCTCTCCACCGGCTCGTTCCGCCACGAGCCGACCGCGGTCGCCGCCGGCACCGCGACCCAGGCACCGCCGCAGCCCGCCACCACCACCGCGACGTCCGACCGCCCGCGCACCCCGGCCCTGCCGTCCCGCCCCGCCGTGCCCCCGGTGCCCGCCACGCCGCCCGCCCGTGCCCCGCGCGGCACCGGACCCGGCTCGCGGGGCACGGCGCCGCCGCCCGCCGCCCCGCCCCGGGGACGCCCCGCCGGCCCACCGCCGGGCCCGCCCGCGGGCCGTGGCCTCGCCACCCCGCCGTCGGTGCCCCCGCCGCCCGCCCGTCCCGCCGGGTCACCGGCCGGGCGACCCACGCCGCCCCCCGGACCGCCGGTGTCGGGGCCCGCGCGCCCGACGTCGGGACCCGCGGGCCCCCGCGACCGCCAGGCCCCGGTCTCGCGCCCGCCGGGAGCGCCCGCGGGCCGTCCCGGGGCCCCGCCGGCACGGCCGTCCGCCGCGTCGGTCGCCGGCCCGCGCCCACCCGTGCGCGGCGGGGCGGCCGCGGCGCGTCCGGCCACGCCGCCCGCCGGCCCCGCACGTCCCGGCACCCCCACGGACGCGCCCGCCCCCGACGCCCCGGCGCCGACCCGCGCCGAGCCGGCACCCGCCCGCCGCTCGGTGCCGACCGGGACGTCCGCGATGCCGGCCGTGGACACCCGGGACGAGGCCCCGGACACGACCGCTGCCGACACGAGCGCCGACGACGCCGGCACCACCCGCGCCGCCGGCACCACCCGCGCCGCGCGTCCGACGCGCACCGCCGCCACGCGCAGCACCGGCGGCACCACCAGCACCGACCGCAGCGGCCGCACGGGCCGGGCCGGCACCCGCCCCACGCGCAGCGCCACCACGCGCACCACGTCCCGCGCCACCAGCCGCGCCGCCGCACGCCACGAGTCACCGGCCGACGGCCGCGACGACGCCCCCGCCGTCCCGCGCGGACGGATCGCGGCGGCGGTCGCCGCGGTGCTCTCGGTCGTCGCCGCGCGCGTCGTCCGCCTGCCCGGCGGGCCGCAGCTCGTCGCGTGCGGCCGGCGGGTCCGCTCGAGGGTCGTGCTCTACCTCGACGGTCCGCACCCCGAGGCGCTCACGGCGGCCGCACTGCGCTGGCGCCGCCTGCGCCGCGGCGCCTACGCCGGGGTCGGGGCGATGATCGCGACGCCGGTGCTGGCGATGGTCGTGGGCTGGCTGTTCATCCCCGTACCGAACGCCGACGACGCGGTGGAGAGCCAGCTCAACACCGTCTCGTTCTCCGACGGCACGGTGCTCGCGCGCATTGCGCCGGGCGAGCAGGGCAACCGGCAGAAGGTCGACCTCGCGCAGGTCCCGCCCGCCGTCCGCTTCGCCGTGCTGTCGGCCGAGGACCGCACCTTCTACTCGAACAGCGGCTTCGACGTCACCGGCTTCGGCCGCGCCGTGTGGAAGAACCTCACGGGCGGCACCGGCGGCGGTTCGACGATCACGCAGCAGTACGTCAAGAACGCCATGGTGGGCGACGACTACTCGCTGGTGCGCAAGTACAAGGAGCTCATCATCTCCTTGAAGATCTCGCAGGAGCGCTCCAAGGACGAGATCCTCGCCGACTACCTCAACAGCATCTACTTCGGGCGTGGCGCCTACGGCATCCAGGCCGCGTCGCAGTCCTACTTCGGCCGCCCCGTCGAGACGCTCTCCCCGCCGGAGGGCGCCCTGCTCGCCGGCGTGATCCAGGCCCCGTCGAAGTGGGACCCGGCGCAGAACCCCGACGACGC